>QWHO01000234.1 GCA_021404945.1 bacterium CPR1 | reverse complement strand
CCTGGCCTATGAGCGCAAAGGCTTGCGCGAGAAAGCCATCACCGAGCTTCAGGTGGCCCTCAAAATCGTCCAGAATCAGAATGACTCGACCGGCGAGCGGCGCATCCAGCAAGAGCTCGAGCGCCTTCAGGGCGTGGACGACTTTCTCAAGATCGTCAAGAAGGACCCGCGCAACGCCGACGCCCGCTTCAATCTGGGCCTGGTCTACTTCCGCCAGGGCAAGACCGAGCAGGCCATCGACGAGTTCACTCAGGTCATCGAGCTGCAGCCGGAGAATCCCGAGGCTCACTTCAACCTGGGCCTCTGCCTGGTCAAGATGGGCAAGACCGACCAGGCCATCGAGTCCTTCGAGGCTTCGGTGCGCATGGACCCGGCCCACGCTTTCGCCTACTACAATCTAGGCCTGGCTCGCTCTCAGGTGGGCGATTTCCAGTCGGCCATCAAGAACTTTCAGAAGGCCATCGAGCTCAAGCCGGGCGAGGCCTATTTCCACTATAACCTGGGCCGAGCCTACGCTCGGATGGGCGATCTCGACGGTTGCATCGCCCAGTTTCAACGGGCCATCCACCTCGACCCCAACGATCCTTACACCCACAACAACCTGGGTATGGCCTACTTCCAGATGGGCCGGTTCGAGCAATCGGTGCAGGAGTTCCACAAAGCCATCGACCTGGATCCCAACGACGCCGAAGTCCACTACAACCTGGGTCTGGTCTTCGCTCGTCTGGGCAAGCTGGGGGCGGCCCGAGGCGAGTTCTCCACCGCGGTCGACCTGGAGCCAGAGGACCCCCGCAGTCATTTCGAGCTGGGCAACATCCACGCCCGCCTGGGCAACTTCGACGAGGCAAACAAGCGCTACCAGCGCGCCATCGAGCTCGATCCCAACCTGTCTGAGGCTCACTACCGACTGGGGCTGTCCTATGTGCGTCTGGGGCGGCTTGACCTGGCCATCAAGCGCTATCAGAAAGCGCTCACCATGGACCCCAACTCGGCCGAGATCTGCTCTTCGCTCGGCAAAGCCTATGCCGAGCTGAACAAGCTCGACCTGGCCATCAGCCATTATCGCAAAGCCCTGCTGCTCAAGCCCGAGAAGAGCCAGATCTATTTCTGGATGGGGCAGGCCCAGGCCGGCATGGGGCGCTTCGAGGAGGCGATCGACAGTTACCGCAAATCGCTCGAGCTGAACTCGCACAACGCTTTTGTCTCCCTGGCCCTGGGTCAGGCCCTGTTCGAGCTGGGCAACCACGACCAGGCGGCCGAGGAGGTGCGGCGGGCCGTCGAGCTCAACCCCAACTCCTACGAGGCGCTCTTTTTGCTCGGGCGCATCTACGATGCGCTGGAAGTGAGCACCCTGGCGGTTTGGGCCTATAACCGGGCGCTGGATATCCACCCTTACTGGGCCGAAGCTCACCACCGGGCCGGACTGGCCCTGCGCCGCCTGGGCGCCGATCGCGAGGCCCGCGACCACTTCGCCCGAGCCTTCGAGCTGGAGAGCAGCCTGGCGGCTGCCGCCTACGAAGCCGGCCTGGTGGAGCGAGAGCTGGGCAGCCTCAAGGAAGCTCGCCGCTTCCTCGAAGGGGCCCACGCTGCCGAGCCTCACAACCTGGAGTACCTGGTCGACCTGGCCGAAACCTGTCGGCTGCTGGGCGACCTGCCGGCCGCCGTTACCCACTTCCAGGCTTCCATCGCGCTCAATCCCAAAAGAGCCCAGAGTCACTTCGAGCTGGGCTATACCCAGTGGCGAGCCCGCCACTTCGAGGCCGCGCGGGAAGCGCTCAGCTCCTGCCTCAAGTATGAGGCCGA
Source organism: bacterium CPR1 (assembly GCA_021404945.1). Lineage (GTDB taxonomy): Bacteria > Vulcanimicrobiota > Xenobia > Xenobiales > QWHO01 > QWHO01. Next base: position 17,640 of record QWHO01000234.1, on the reverse strand, counting down.
GCATTGCGACGCGCTTTTTTACCTGGGTCGCACATTCTACGACCTGGGCGACCCGGAGGAGGCCCAGCGCCTCTTTCGCCAGGCTCTCGAGCTGGAGGGCGAGCGCTGGGATATTCCTGGCTACCTGGGCCTGGTCTTGCTCAAAGGTGGACGCTACAGCGAAGCCGCTCGACATCTGGGGCGCTCGCTCGAGCTCGAGCCGCCGGCCGAAGAGCTGGGCGAGCTCTACTACCAGCGGGGGGTGGCCCTGCAGGCCCTGGGCCGGGCCCAGGATGCCCTGGAGGCGCTCACGGCCGCCGAGGAGAACCAGGCCCGCTACTCTGACATCGCATTTCGCCGCGCCCTGATCCACATCGATCTGCACCACTGGCCGGCGGCCGAGGCCGAGCTGGCTCAGGCCTCGGTCACCTACGAGGACGAAGCTTCTCTGCGCTACCAGATGGGCCGGATGTACCTGCTCCAGGGCAAGGTCGAGCTGGCCCTCCAGGAAACGCAGGAAGCCCTGCGCCTCGCCCCTCGTCGCCTGGCGATCCGTTTCCAGCGGGCGGCCTGTCTGGCTCAGGTTTCGGATGCTGAGGACCCGGTCAAGGAGCTGCACCACCTGCTGGAGGAGTATCCCGACTTCGCTTCCGCCCGGGTGGAGCTGGGACGGCTTTATGAGCAGCGGGGCGAGCTCGATCTGGCTATCGAGGAGTATCAGCGAGCGGTCGATCTCGACCCCACCAACCCCGACATGCAGATCGTGATCGGTCAGGCCTACCTCAAGCGCGACGACAGCCGGCTGGCCATCCAGGCTCTGGAGCGGGCTCTGGAGCTGCGCAGCTCACCGGACACCTTCGCTCGCATGGGCGAGGCGCAGGCGGCCGCCCGCCGCTGGGAGCAGGCCGAGGGTTTCTTCAAGAAAGCCCTGGCGATGGACGAGAATTGCGCTCGGGCCCACGCTGGCCTGGGCACGGTGCTGCTTCGCAAAGGCAAATTCGAGCAAGCGCTGGAAGCCCTCCAACTGGCCATCCAGGCCAATCCCGGCTGGGCCCGGCCTCATTCGGAGATCGGCCTGATCTACATGCAGCAGGGCAATTGGGCCGAAGCTGCCCAGGCTTTCCGGGTGGCGGCCGACCTCGAGCCTCGCCAACCCGACCACCTGATCAAACTGGGCCTGGTGCACTTTCGCCAGGGCGACTACGACGGTGCCATCGAGGTATTGAAACGCTCGGTGGGGCTCGATCCCTATCTGGCCGAAGGTTACAGCCACCTGGGTATCGCCTACGCCGGCGCCAACCGCCTCGACGAGGCCATCGAGGCCTACCAGAAGGCCATCGGCCTCAACCCCACCGACTCCAAGAGCCAGTACAACCTGGGAGTCGCCTACTCCAAGAAGGGTCGCTGGGAGCAGGTCATCGAGGCTTACCGGCGCTGCCTGCAGATCGATCCCACCGACCTGAATGCTCGCTACAACCTGGCCCTGGTCTACGAGCGCATGAAAATGAAGAACGAGTGCATCGAGCAGTTGCAAGAGGGATATCGGGTTGCGGTCCGGAAACGCTCGGAGGCTTTCAAGAAACGGTTCAAGCGCGACCTCGACCGTCTGGGGGCTGGCACCAGCCGCGGCGGGCGCTGACTGGTCGACCGCTCCTGTGGTCGCTGAGAATGAGCTGGAGGAACACATGCATCTAGTCCGCGAGCGCGTCACCGCGCGCGTCAGCACCGAGCTGGAGGACAGTCTCTGGAAGCACCTGTGCAGCCAATTCCAGCCCCTGGTCACGGACGTGGCCCTGGGCTTCCGGCGCACGCTGGGCCTGGAGGTCAAACCCAATCGCAGTGGCGGGGAGATGTTTTTGGCCCCGGGCGGCGAGGTGCTCTACTACCTGGTGGGAGGCGACCGAAAGAGTCTTGAGGTGGGTGCAGTCTCAGGTCCGGAGAGCTCGATCTTTCTGGACTTCCGAGCTGCCATCGAGGAGATTCTGGGCAGCAAGAAGTGGGCCCCCATGCCCAGCATTTCGGACCGTTTCCGCTTGCTGGCCGAGGACGCCGAGCCGTTTCGCGCCAGCGACTCTGATCTCGAGGCCGCCGAAGTTCTGGCGAACCGTGGATTGCGCTTGTTGCTCAACGAGGTGCGCAAACGTCCGGGCCAGCTGTTGTCAGCCTTCCCAGGTAAGCGGCAGGCCGGTCAGCTCGAGGCCCACGCCAATGAGCTCGACCGCATGGGTCTGGTGACCAGGATCTTCGAGGTCTTCGACCGCGAGACCGGCAACAAGCTGCTCCGCACCGAGTCCTACGAGGCGCTGGAGGAAGCCTCCACTCGTGGTTTCAAGAACTTCCTCTCGGGACGCCCCATCATGGAGGAGCGCGTCGAGCAATTGCTCACCCTCACCGAACGGGGTCGGCGGCTCTCCCAGGCCAACATCTGGCTGGCTTTCCTGGTGGCGCGTGAGCTGCAGCGCTGCGGCATCGCCGAGCAGGACATCCTCTGGATCTCCGAGCGCGACGCCCACATTCTCGACCTCTTCGTGGCCTACCAGGGCGCCCTGCTCTTCTTCGAGGTGCAGGAAGACTCGGTGGCTCCCGATCAGGCCTTCCGATTCCTGACCCGGGCCCGCTACTTCCAGCCCGACGCCGCCTTCCTGGTCTGCCCCCAACAGCTCAATCGCGATGCCGTCCAGGTGCTGCTGCGGCTGAATCACAAGGAGCCGTCCGTCTATGTGGTGGATGACCTGACCACGCTCGAGGAGCGCCTCAAAGAAGTGATGGTGCGCTCTTCGACCGCGAATGTGCAGCGTTTGCTCGCTCGTTTCGAGCAGTTGACGGTGCTCAAGGTGGCCGACCTGGTCGGCGAGCATCTGCTCGGGCCCGCGCCTGAAGAGCCGGTAGCCGAGCCGGATGAGCCCGAGGTCGAGGTTGAGGACCAGGTCGCCCATCACGCCAGCGTAAGCTCCACTCTGCCCGATGACATCGATGCCCTGGTGGGCGAGTTGCTCGAGGACGTGGATGTGGACGTCTCGTCGGGACCGCTCGAAGACGAGGCCGAGGACGCCAGCTCTCTGGAGAACGAGGAAGAATTGACCTCGGTGATCGAGGACCTGCCTGTCGACTTCGACGCGGGGCTCGATCTCGATGAGACGATTGTGCAAGATGATGGGGTTGGGCTCGACCTGGATGCCTTGCTGGAAGAGGAGCCCGCGCTGGAGGAAGCCACCGCGGCCGAGGAGATGACCTTCGGCGAAGAGCTGGTGCCCGAGATGATGGGCCTGCCCGAGCACGAGCGCACCAATGAGGAGCGTCTCGAGCAAGTTTTGCGCCATATCCTCGAGGATCTGCAGACCCAGGGCTTGACCACTCGGGTCAAGGAAGTCGAAGAGCTGCTGAGCGAGGTGCTCGAGGTGGAAGGCTGCTCGGCCTCTCTGGCCAGCCGCGAAGGCCTGATGGTGGCCGGCAAGCTGGAGACCGTCTCGGACGCCCCGCTGGTGGCGGCCCTTCAGTCCACCCTGTACGACGCCTTCGCTCGGGCTACCGAGGAGGGAGAGCTGGGCTGGCTGGCCTCGCTGGGGGTAGAAGGGGGTCAATCGCGGCTCTTCATTCAGCCCGCCATCGACGACCTGCACCTGCTCGTGCACGAGTCCAGGGGTCATCGCGAGCATGAGGACGGTGCTTCCTCGCTGCCGGGAGAGCTGGTGTTGCGGGAGGCCATCCTGAAGAAGGTCATGGAAGACCTGGGCCGGCTCGAGGGTGTACAGGGAAACCTTGTGACCTCGCGCGACGGCCTGCCCATCGACTATCAGGTGGAGGAAGAGCTCAATCTCGAGGTGCTCGGGGTGGTGTTGACCCAGGCCATGGTCGATTCCGAGCAGGCTCTCGAGCGCCTCGAGATGGCCCCTGCCAGGCAGTTCTTGCTGCGCACCGAGACGCGCTGGTTCAGCGTGATTCCGCTGGACAAAGAAGCGGTGATGATCACTTTGCTGGCCCCCGATATCCCGCGCGACGTCTGGCACTACAAGCTCATCAGCGCAGCCCAGATGCTGGCTTCGGTATTCCAATAGACCCGGAAAGGACTCTGATTCGATGGAAGACATCCTCGAGGTTTTGAACCAGACCCCTGGCGTGCAGGGTAGCCTGATCGTCGGCAAGGATGGTCTGGTGATCGCCAGTGCCGGCAGTACCGAGCAAGACCCCGACTTCCTGGGGGCCACCACCGCCGAGCTCTATTCCTCGGTCGAATCGGGAATGATGGAGCGCTTTGAGCGCGGCGAGCTGGACATGCTCAGCATGGAGGCCAACGGCGGACACCTGTTTTTCAAGAACATCAACGAGGTGACCTATCTGTTGGTGATGACCAGCCAGGACATCAATCTGGGACTCATCCGCTACGACATCCGGCGGGCCTCGCAGGCCCTTCAGGAGCAGCTGTAGGCTTCGGGTCTTTGCCCCTGGCGGCGCGACGGGCGGTTTTGTAGCAGCCGGACCCCCGTTGACTCGGTTTTCCGGCTGCAGCTCGAAGTCCGGTCGACTGCGCCTTTTTTCGGGCTGCGGAGCGCTCTCCGCCGAGGCCCCAGGGGGGTCAGCTTTTCAGGGCTAGCTCCAGGATTGACATGGCGAAGCGGTCGGCCGTAAACCAGTTGTGGTGCCCATCTTCGATCACCTGGGGCAGGTGGTTGGTGAGTCCGGCGGCCTCCAGCGCCTCCACGACCTGGCGACAGCGATAGAAATTCGAGTCGTTGGGCTCGGCTCGCTCAGGACCGCTCTGCACGTAAAAGCGAACTTTCCGGTGCTCGGGGCCGTGGCTCTGGAGCAGGGCCAGGGGGCTGTGCTCGGCCACCAGCTCGGCGTTCCTCGGATAGCCGAAGATGGGCTCGAAAATGCCGTAGCTGAGGATGGAGTCGTCGCTGCGAACGGGGTGGTCGAAGAAGCTGCCGTCGTAGGTGCCCACGTCGGTGAACAGGTGGGGATGGCGCAGCGAGAGCTGCATGGCCAGCAGACCGCCCAGCGAGAAACCGATCGCGATACGGCGAGGATTGTACAGCCCCAGCGAGCGCTCGACCTGGGGCATCAGATCTTCCAGCAGGTAGTCCTCGAATCGACCCAGCCCCATGCCGCGCTGCGCGGGAATGGCCCGCGGATAGCTCCAGTTGGCCGCGATGGCGAACATCTTGCGGTCGTCGGACCCGAAGCAGGGGAAGATCAGGATGGCGGGAGGCAGTCGCCCCTCTTTGATCGCCTGCTCGAATTGGGCCGGCAGAGGGTTCTGGCGGGAAGCGTCCTCGCGGCCCGAGATCCACTCGAAGTGATGGCCTCGAAAGCAGTAGACCAGGGGCAGCTCCTGGCCCGGCTGATAGCCAGGAGGCAGCTTGAGCGCCAGCCAGCGTCGCAGGCCCAGGCTGGGGGAGAAGAACGGCACCCGCAGGATCTGGCTGCGCTGCTCGCGGCCGAGCTCGGCCAGGCGCACCACCGGCATTCCGTGGGAGGACTGGGGCGAAGGGCTGGAGCCGCGAGCCACCTCGCCTGTTCGCCGGAAGGCGGGGCCCTGCGGGGAGGCCGCAGGGAGGCGCTGTTCGCGTGTCCAAGCCATGAACGAGGGGAATTCTCACCGTGCGCTTCCTGACCCTGCTGCTCGACCTGGATGGAACTCTGCTCGACTCCGGCCGCCTGGCCCTTGAGACGGCCCGGGTCGGGCTGGGCGAGCTGGGTTGCCCCGTGCCCGACCAGGAGCAGATATTGAGCCTGATTGGCCGGCCCGAGGAGGAATACTACCGCGGCTTGCTGCCCGGGTCCGCTCCCGAGGCCTGGGTGGATAAGCTGCGCCAGCACGAGATCGCCGAGCTGCGCCAGAATGCGCCGCTCTATCCGGGCGTGCTGGAGCTCTTGAGGGAGCTCTTCGCCAGCGGACGTCGCCTGGGACTGGTTACCAACGCCGGCCGCGGCTACATGCAGGCCGCTCTCGAATCAAGCGGGCTGGATGAGTGCCTGCACGTGGCCTTGTGCGTGGATGACGACCCGCAGGGAGGCAAACCAGCCCTGGTGGGCAGGGCCCTGCGCGAGTTGCAGGGCCCTGCCGCCATGATTGGCGACCGGGCCAGCGACCTGGAGGCCGGCCGGGCTCACGGTCTTTTCACCATCGCCTGCGGCTGGGGATTCGGCTCAAAAGAGGAGCTGGCCGGGGCCGACGCCCGCGTCGAGGACCTGGAAGGCTTGCGAGCTTTATTGGCTCAAGACCAGACGCACGAACAGGACTCGCTCCAGGTCCAGGAGCGCAGCCGGAAGGGTTGCGGCCGGACTTCTAGATCCAGGGGGCCCGCCAGCTGATCCAGGGAAAGTCGGTGCTCGACCGCTGGACAGGCCGCCCGGGCTGGGCGTGGCTCGGAGAACGGAGCGACCCGCAGGCTCAGAACGTGATCACGCTGCGGATCGACTTGCCTTCATGCATCAGCTCGAGGGCCTGGTTGATCTCGCTCAAGGGCAGCGTGTGGGTGATCAGATCGTCGATGTTGATCTTGCCCTGCATGTACCAGTCCACCATCTTCGGCACGTCGCGCCGTCCCCTGGCCCCGCCGAAAGCGGTGCCCTTCCAGACCCGGCCGGTCACCAGCTGGAAGGGTCGGGTGGCGATCTCCTCGCCGGCCCCGGCCACCCCGATGATGACCGAGGTGCCCCAGCCGCGGTGGGTGCATTCCAGGGCCTGACGCATCACCTTCACGTTGCCGATGCACTCGAACGAATAATCGGCTCCACCTTCGGTCAGGTGGACCAGATGGGCCACCAGGTCGCCCTCCACCTCGGCCGGGTTGACGAAGTCGGTCATGCCGAACTTCTCGGCCAGGGCGCGCTTGGCGGGGTTGAGGTCCACCCCCACGATCTGGTGGGCGCCGGCCATGCGGGCGCCCTGGATGACGTTGAGGCCGATGCCGCCCAGCCCGAACACCACCACCCGGTCGCCGGGGGCCACCTTGGCCGTGTTGATCACCGCTCCGATGCCGGTCGTGACCCCGCAACCGATATAGCACACCTTGTCGAAGGGCGCGTCGGAGCGGATTTTGGCCAGCGCGATCTCGGGCAGCACGATGTGGTTGGCGAAGGTGGAGCAGCCCATGTAGTGGTGCACCTTCTCGCCGTTGAGCGAGAAGCGGCTGGTGCCGTCGGGCATCAGCCCCTTGCCCTGGGTGTCGCGGATGGCCGTGCACAGGTTGGACTTGTTCGAAAGACAGGTCTTGCACTGGCGGCATTCGGGGATGTAGAGGGGGATCACGTGGTCGCCCGGCTTGAGGCTGGTCACCCCGGCCCCGCACTCGAGCACGACCCCCGCCCCCTCGTGGCCCAGCACGCTGGGAAAGAGCCCCTCCGGGTCCCGCCCGGACAGGGTGTAGGCGTCGGTATGGCAGACGCCGGTCGCCTTGACCTCGACCAGCACTTCGCCCGCTCTGGGGCCTTCCAGGTCGACGGTCTCGATGGAGAGTGGCTGGCCGGGGGCCAGCGCAACGGCAGCTCTGGTCTTCATGGGCGGCGTGTTCGAGGAGGAAGGCCGGCTTTACTGCCCGATGATGGTGCTCAGCGTGCGGGTATAAAAGTGGATGACGTAGGCGCCCACCACGATGCCCATGAAGAGCATCATGATCACCGGCAGCAGCACCATCACCTTCTTCAGGGTGTACTGGGCTTCCTCATCCATCATCTCGGAAGCGCGTCGCATCATGTCGGACGGATCCCCCGTCTCCTCGCCGGTCAATAGCAGCTGGGCCACCATGGGGGGCAGCAAACGCAGCTTGTTGATGGCCGCGGCCGGGTTGAGCCCCTGGTCGATGAAGGGGGTGAGACCTTTCAGGCGCTCTTCCATCGAGAGGTNAGAGCTGGGCCATGCAGGCCAGAAATCGGGCCATGGCGATCTTGACCACCAGGCTGCCGATCAGGGGCAGGTAGAGCACGAAGGTGTCCACCACCCGGCGCAGGCTGGGCACATTGGTGAGGGCCCGGTAGATCAGCACCAGGGCCAGGATGGTGCCCCAGAACGTCAGGAACACGGTGAGCGTTGTGATCAGGTAGGTCTTGAGGTCGGAGGTCACCAGCAGATAGAGCGGGGGAATGAAGATGCCCACGTGGACGATGCACAGCGGATAGACCATCTTGCTCATCAGATCGCGTTGGAATCGGAGGCTCTTCTCGAGCCCGTCGGCCAGTTGCTGGAGGTTGCGCTCCAGCGTGCCTCCCTGCTCGCCTGCTTGCACCAGGGCCGATTCGTAGCGGGTGAAGAGCTGGGGGTATTCCTTCATCACCTGGGCCAGAGAGGCGCCGTGGGTGACCTTGTCGGACATGTCCTTGCCGATCTTGCCGATGGTGTGATCGGAGGCACCTTCAAGCGAGCGCCCGATGGACAGCCCGGCCCGCACCATGGTGGCCACCTGACGAAAGAAGAGAGCTTTCTTCTCAAGATCGAGCCCGAAGAGCCTGGAGAGCATGAAGGAGAGTTCCCCGAGATCGGCGATCGGGCCTGCCGTCCCGAAATGTGCCCGGACATGCAGGCCCAGGCGCCGGCAACTCCGCGCACATTCCCACGCGGGCAGGCCTTCCCGGTCGGTAAATGGAAACGCCCGCATGCCATGGCCCGCATCCCCGACCTGACAAAAGAGCTGGACCGGCTCTGCTATAACGCCCGGGTCCAGCGAGTGGCGCAGGTAGCCCGAGAGCACGCCAACACTCCTGCTCTGAGCGCCTGGCTCGACGACCTGGCCAGCGAGCACCCTGGCCTGGCGCTGGTGGGAGCTCGCCACGCTGGCTGTCCCGAGCGATTGCTCCAGGCACTGCTCGACCCCCGCGTTAGCGTGAGCAGTTGTGCGCTGGGCCTGCTGCGCAGCCTGCCCGAGTTGCCCGACCTGAGCGCGATTCTGACTCGTGTCTGTCCGGCGGTGCGCTCCGGGCTGCTCTCCATCCTGTCCACCCGGGCCACGCCCGAGCAGGCTGCCGCCCTGCTTCCCATGGTCGAGGAACGCTACGGTCCGGGCGAGGCGGTGCACTTGCTGCGGGCTCTCTCGGCCGAGGAGCTGGGCCGCCACCTGCCCCGTCTGGCCCCACGCCTGGCCAACTGGGGTGGGCTGGCGACCCGTCATCCCGCCCCCACTCTGGCCTTCTTGCGCCAGCGCCTGGAAAGCGCTCCCGACCGCGAGCGAGCCCGCCTCTGGCTGGTCTATCGCCAGGCCTGGAGGGCGCTGGCCGAGCACCACCCGGGCGAGGTGATGCAGCTGGCTCTCGAGCTGCATCCACCCGAGCAGCTCCCACCGATCCCCCTGGGTCTGCTGGCCAGGAGCCAGCCCGACCTGGTCGAGACCCTGCTCACCCGGGCCGAGCTGCCCCCCCCGGCCGACCTGGCGCGCAAGATCAGGCGACTCGGGAGCGAGCGCATCCAGCGCCTGGCCCGTCACTTCGCCCACGATTCCACGCTACTGGCCCGCCTGCTGGCCGCCTGCCCACCTTCATGGCGCCAGGCGGCCTTCGAGTCTGCCTATCAGGGCGCCGACCTGAGCGCCCGCGAGTGGCCCCTGGAGATGCTCGAGTGCTTGCCCCACCAGCTGCGCATTCGCGAAGCCGAGCGCATGCTGGGCCTGCGGGCTGTCAGCCTGGAGCCTCAGCGCCGTCAGGAGGTGGCCGCCTTCGCCTCCACCGCCGTGGGGGAAGGCATTCTGGAGAGCGAGACCCGGGCGGCTCTGGCCGAAGACCGGGCCCTGGCCCTGGGCCGCCTGCTCAAGTGCTACGCCCTCAACCGCGCCGACCTGGGGCCCTTGCTCCAGCGTCTCGTCCCGCGCCTGAAGAACGAGCAGGACCCGGTGCGCCTGGCCGCCTGCGCGGCGCTGCGGGCAAGCCAGCTCGGCCCCGCCAGCCTCGAGCCGCTGGGCCTGCTGGTGGATGCGGTGGTGCAGGCCCGGGACACCTCCTGGGCAACCCGCAACGTCCTGCAACAGCTGGGAATGGAGCTCTTGCGCCGGGGGGCGCTCGAGCCCGAGGGCCCTTTCCTGCCCTTCAGCCTCGACCTGCAGAGAAAGCTGGTGGGCCAGAGCGGCAGCCTGGCCTGGCCGCGCTTGAGCGATCTGCCCCTGGGCAGCGAGCAGGCTCTCTACGGCGCCTTCCAGCGCTGGGTCAAAGCTTCCAACGAGCGGGACCGCTACAGCCCGGTGCTGAGCCTGGCAGCGGCCCTGGGCAAGCGAGCCCGCAATCTGCCCGGCCTGCAAAAGCTGCTCGGGGAGGCCACCAGGGCCAAACCCGATTGGGTGGCTCACCAGGCCGTCCACCTCTGGCTCGAAGACCCCGCCCAGCGCGATCAGAGGGCGCGCAGGCTGCTCGATCACGACCCTTCCGCGATCGCCATCCAGACCGTCTTCTGGCACGTGCACCGGCGCCGCCAGGACTGGCTCGACCCCTACCTGCAGGGCAAGCTCATCAAGGGCCGCTTCGTGAGCCAGAAGACGGTCTACCTCATTCCCGCCCGAGATGGCTTTCACCGCTGGCTGCCTCGCCAGCAGCGGGCCTTCGCCAAGCTGCTGCGCCCGGTCATCGAGGACTCCAAGCGCCACGATGGCGAGCGCACCGCCACCCTGTTCACCCTGTGCCGGCTCCAGACCACCCGCCTGGACGATCTGCGCGGCTACCTGGAAAGCTCTCAGGTGCCCATGCAGGAAGCTGCCCTGCAGGGGGCGACCTACCTCGACCAGCCGGGCCAGGCGCTCTCCGAGCTTCTGCAATACCTCGACGGCGACCGGGCCCGGGTGGCCATGTACGCCGTCCCCCGGGTAGCCCGCTTTACTCCGCCCGACCTGCTGGCCGAGAAGCTGGGCGAGCTGCTCTCTCGAGAGAGGCTGAAGGTGACCGTGCACAAGGAGGCCCTGCGCCTGCTGGGCGCTCACCGGGTCAGCGGCGCCTCGCAAACCCTGCTTTCGCAGTGGCAGCGTCCCGAGTTGCACCGCGATGTCCGCATCGCCGTGCTGCACGCGGCCCGGGCCATTTTGAACGAGACCTGCTGGGAGATTTTGTCGGAGGCGACCCGGGGGCAGGCCGAGGTGACCCGGGCACTTCTGGATCAGTCCCCCGAGCTTTTGCCCGAGAAGGCCCGCCGACGCTATGCCGAGCTGGTGATCCGGGTGGCCGGCTCGAGCGACGCGCGCGTACGCGAGGCGGCCTTCGGGGTTCTGCCGCAGTGGGCGGCCGGGTTGGAGGAGCCGGTGGCCCGAGCCCTGGCGTCCGCGCTGCTTGACCTCGAGGTCGGCCCCGAGTGGCGAGTGGCGGCCGAGGGCCTGGTGCGGGTGGCCGGCGACGGGTTGGGGCTGGAGGTGCTGACCGAGACCGCCCGGGCTCTGGAGGCCCGATCACAGGCTCCGGATGCCGAGCCCGAGCGCGATCGCCCCGCCTGGCAACGGCTCAACCGGCTGGTCGGCTTGCTGGGCAGGGTGGCCTGGCGCAAGCGCAAGGCCCTGAGCGAGACCCTGCGGCACCTGGTGGGGGGCGAGCTGGGCGTGCGACTGCAGGTGGCCGCGCTCGACTGGCCCGCTCTGCAGAGCCTGGAAGACCCCGCCGAGAGCGACGGGATCGCTCTGGAAGCTTTCGAGGCCGAGCTGGCCGACCCTGGCTTCGTCTGGGAGGGGTTGGAGCGAGCTTACCAGCGCCTCTCTCCAGGCCCTCCCGCCTGGCGCCGCATGGCCGTGCGCCTGGTGGCAGCCGCCGGCCGTCGCAGCGGCTGGGAGCAAGAGTGGCGCGAGCGTTTGCTGGCCCTGCGCCGCGACAGCGATAGCCGGGTACGCTGGGATGCGTGCCAGGTCTTCACGCGAGAGGAGTGAGCCGATGACGGGAGTGGCCCTGGTCACGGGCGGTACACGAGGCATCGGGCGCGCCATCGCGGCCGCCCTGGTCGCTGAGGGCATGCGGGTGGCCGTGGTGGCACGCTCTCGCGATCTGGTGGAGAAGACCGCTGGCGAGCTGGGCTGCCTGGGGCTGGCCGGTGACGTCAGCCACCCCGAGACCGCCCGCGAGCTCTGCCGGCAGGTGGAGCAGGCCCTGGGACCGGTGGACCTTCTGGTCAACAACGCCGGTCTGGGCGGGCCGGTCGGGCCCTTGTGGGACAACGACCCGGAAGACTGGTGGCGCTGCCTGGAAGTCAACCTGCGCGGTCCCATGCTGCTTTGCCACGAAGTGCTCAAGAGCATGCTGGCTCGCCGTCAGGGCCGCATCATCAACGTGGCCAGCGGCGCCGGCGCGGCTGCAATACCCAATTTGATGGCCTATGTGGTCAGCAAGTCCGCCCTCTTGCGCTTCACCGAAGGGCTGGCCATGGAGGCGGGGGCGCACGGCATCCGGGTCTTCGCCCTGCATCCGGGCACGGTGCGCACCGAGATGACCGAGCGAATTCTGCTCGAGGGCAAGCAGTCTCTGGCCTGGTTTGGACCCTACATGCAGCAAGAGGAGGTGCTCCCCGAGGCAGCCGCCCGCATGGTCGTGCGCCTGGCCCGGGGTGAGGGAGATGCCTGCGTGGGACAGCTGATCTCCTTCAACGAGGAGCTGACCGGCCGTCCCCCTGGCACCTACGTGCTGCGCCTGCAGGCACCAGGTTGATCGAGCCTTTCCCCTCCGTTCGATGACAAATATTGCGTTGACACTTCCGTCCCGAAGCTCTAGAGTGTTTTGTTAGATGGAGTGGCCCTGGAATGCAATGCATCAAGCTGTTTGTCGCTCACCTCGGAGCATTCTCTGACGACGCGATTGCGATGCATCACGGTGGTTTTTTTGATCCTCGCCTTGTTTTCGCCGGCCGTCCGCGCCGAGGCTGAAGGGCCCGTGGAAGAGTTCCTCCGCTCTCTCTTCGAGACCATGGCCGAGCATGACTTCGACGCGGTCATCGCGTTGATCGAGAAGGACCCCGCCACCGCGCGACTGGCCGCCAACGCTCTCGAGGCAGACCGCCTGAGGCAGGACGAGCAGGGCCGTCGGTTCAGCGTGTTCACGGCCAACTTGATCGCTCGGGTCTTGAAACTGCGCCTGAATGATCCGAGCCTGGCCAATGAGCTCGCCGCCAGGGGTATCCTGATCCCGGATTCGGAGTGGGCCGGCACCCCTCTGGCCGGAGCCGAGTCGCCCCCGGGATGCGAGGACGCTCGATGAGGTCGGCTCCTTGGCCGCACCTCAGAACCGCGGTATCGTGTTCGGCGCTGCAGGAAGGCGGTCGCGCCGCCCAGGCCCGGCGTCTCGGCTGAGCAACGCACAGGGCAGCGTCCGTAAAGTCCTTGCCTACCGTTACCCTTCCTCCGTCGGCCAGAGGCCCCTCTCTCGTGGCGGTCTCGGGGGCCCCTGCCCCTACCTCCGCCACCACAAGATATTGTGGGCGGCCCGACTTCCAGCGAGTCGCCCAGCCGGAAAACTTTGTCAAGGGGGGTTCCGGCGGTGCTCCCGGTCGCCCGCTGGACCCCCCTCATGGTTTCCATGGCGAATTTGTGCTACATCTAAGGAATGAAGCGCGGCATCGCCATCGTGTCAACGCTCATCATGACGGCCATCCTGGCTCTCATGCTGATGGCGCTGTTCACCGCGACCCGGGCCAGCCTCTTCGGGGGCATGGTGCACCACCGCAAGGTGGCCGCTCTCTACGCGGCAGAAGCCGGTCTGGCGGTCACCATGGCCGAGCTGGAAGCCAACGGCTTTACCCCCCCCTCGAGCACCCTCACGGGCACGCTCCAGGGCGGCAGCTGGTCGGTGACCTTCGCGGGCGGGCCGGGGCCGGGGGCCCTGGACTCGGTCAACAATCTGCAGAACACTGCTGGCTCGGCTGAGAGCTACCGGGGACCCAACACGGTGCCACCGGCCTCGGCACTGATCATCGTGCGGGCCCAGTGCGGCGGGGTGGAACGGGTGCTCGAGGCCATGGTCACCCGCGGAATGACCGGAGCCAACCTCACCCGAGCCATCCAGAGCACGGGCACGGTCACCATGATCGGCGATGCCATGGTGGACGGGATCAAAGCGCTGGATGACCTCACCCCCGTTCCCGGCCACATCCAGAGCAACAGCGCCGGGCCGGGCACTGTCATCAAGTGGGACCCCCAGGGAGGTGCGGCCAACATCACCGGAACGGTCTCTTCGGTCGCGACCGGGGCAGCCATCGACCTGGCCGGCTACACTCCGGGAGGGGGAGTGCCCCAGACCGGAGTGGGGGCAGCCGCCTTCCCGGTGATCGACATTCCCGGCGAGATCAGCGCCAAGAGCAGCAGCCCGGCCCCCACTTTCAATGCCACCGGCGTGAGCAGCCTGGGAACGGGTGACTACTATCACAGCGGTGACGTCACCCTCAACGGCGACCTCGACCTGGACGGAGCCAACCTGTACGTCACCGGGAATCTGACCGTGAACGGATCCATCTCGGGCAAGGGCTCGATCTACGTCCAGGGAGAGACCAGCTTCCAGGGGGATGCCAGCATCGAGGGCAACGCCGACAGCAACATCGCGCTCTTCAGCAAGGGCAGTGTCAGCTTGAAAGGCTTCAATGGTAGCCAGTATCTGGCGGCCCTGGGTGCCACCCACCCCCAGCTCGACATCTATACCAAACAGGCCAGCGCGGCGATCAAGGGCCAGCAAGATCTGGTCGCAGGTTACGGGGCTCAAGTGCTGGCTGGCAGCTACTGGGGCCCCTTCGAGAAATACCGCAGGGCCCTGGGCCAGCCCGGCTCGGGGGCGGCCAGCCTTCCGCCCGAGGCTTCCCCCGACGGTGGCCCCTGGAACGCCGACAACTTCGGGAAGATGAAGGCCTACATCCTGGACCCTGCCAACGGCATCCCCGACTCCACCGCCAAAGCTTTCATCGTCGAGCGCATCGGCGATCTGGGCGACATGAACCAGATGGTGGCCAACATCTACCCCGACCACGATACCGCTATCAACACGTTTCTGGCCACGGGCAGCACCAAAGCCATCATGGACGCAGCTGGCGACTATGCCAGCGCCGACTGGATCACCTGGGGCACGGTCTTCCAGTCTTCCCTGGTGCACGTCCAGAAAATCAATTATAACAAGCTGGGCACCGCTTATTTCCAGGGGCAGATCTTCACCAACGGCTATCTCCTGGCTGAGAACGAGGTGACCATCCTGGGGGCGGTGCTCGCTCAGGGTGACAGCAGTCTGCCCGTCACCACCGTAGGCGGGGTCACGGTGAAACCCGGGGATCTCTACCTGGGAAACGGCACCCGGGTGACCTTTGTGGAGGACTTCTTTGATGACGGCGGGGCTAACTTCGCCGGAACCTCGTTGAGCGTGGCCACCTGGCTGGGCCGCTGAATGCGCCGTGGGTTCACCCTCACCGAGCTGGTGCTGGCCTTTGCGCTGGTGGCGATGGCCATCCTGGCCCTGGTGGGAGTGTTCGTCTCGGGCATCCAGTTGGCGGCCCGTTCGCGCGACGTGACCACGGCCACCGAGGTGGGCCGCCAGATGCTCGAGCGGGTGCGGCTGAACGCCAGCAGGGGCGGCTTTGCCTACATCCCGGCCGGGGTTTACAGTTTTGACGGCCGGGTGGGGCAACCGGCCGTGGGGGTTGCCCCGCTTCAGTTTCCTCCCTCGCCTTACCCGGACATTACCCAGAACAACCGCAAGTTTTCTCTGGTGGTGACCGGCCAGGAGGTCATGGCGGGGCGCCTCAAGTCCATCCAGGTGGAGGTGTGGTGGTCGGACAAGAGCAAGGTGCTGCTGGAAACCAGCCTCCACCCCTGAGGCGGCGGGGTCAAACCCTGCTTGAGACGCTGGTCAGCCTGGGGCTGCTGAGCCTCTTGATGATGCTCATGTTCGCCGTCTACCGCATGGGGGCCAACGCCTGGATGAAGGGGGATGCCCAGGTTTCCTTGATCCAGGACCTGCGGGTGGTGACCGAGAGGCTGGCTCGCGAGCTGGAGCGCAGCGCCTACGAGAGCGCCACCCTCGATCCGGGCCCCAACACCGGTACGGCGCTGGCCTTCATGTCCTCCTGGGATGAGGCCACCCAACGCTACGACTACGATCCCGCCGTCGGATCCCCGGTCTGGCACAAGTACCTGGTCTGCTACTATGACGCCCCCGCCCGGGAGGTGCGCTGGCTGGAGGTTCCTCTGGCCACGCCCACCAGCACGGCCGTTCCTCTGCCCGGACTGGCCGGATACCGCGCCGGGGGGCGCGTAATGGCCAGTCAGGTGGATCGCTGCGACTTTCTTCTCTCTGAAGGCCTGCTGGAAACCCGGCTGGAGACCAGCCGCAAGCGTTACGGAAGCGACGTTCCCGAGAAGTTGCAGTTGGAGGGGGCGGCCTTCTTTCGCAACTGACGCTGGCCTGGCCGCGCGCGGCTCTATCGAGTCGCCGCGCTGAGCAAGGCGGGGCCCCGTGAGACGGCTGATGGCACGGCGGTCAGCGTGGTCGGACCACGACCACCACCAGGTTGTCCGGGTGAAGCCGCGCTCTGGCCGTGGCCAGGAGGTCCCTGGCGCCGATCCGGCCGTAGAGCCCGGAGAAGTCGCGCGGATAGCTCTCGGTCAGCCGATACAGCTCGACGCTGGCCAGCATGGCGGCTCGGGCCGAGCCCGCCCCCTGGGCCACCTGCAGGCGCCCTTCCAGCGAGGTGCGGGCCCGCGCCAGCTCTTCCTCGGTGGGGGCATAGACGGTGGCCTTGCGCAGCTCGTCGGTGATCACCGCCACGGCCCGATCCACCTTGTCCGGCTCGACCTGGGCCACCACCGCCCAGGGCGAGGAGCCGGAGGCCGGGATCAGCCGGCTCTCCACCCGCGGCCCGAGCCGCTCCAGGTCGCGCAGGCGCACGGCCAGGCGCGAGGTCACGGGGTTACCGCCCAGCACCTGGTTGAGCAGGTTGAAGGCGTAGTAGTCGCTCTCATTGCGGCCGGGTCCGGGATGGCCCACCAGCACGGTGGCCAGCGGACCCGGGCCGGTCAGCTCCGCCCGGGCTCCCGCAGGCATCGGTGCGGCGGGCACAGGGAGAAGAGGGGGAGCGGGCTCGACCTTCCACGAGTCCAGCCGGGCCCGCACCAGACGCTCCACCTGGGAGGGCTCCACGTCGCCCGAGACGGCCAGCACCACGCGGTCGGGCCGCAAGCTCCGGGCCAGGTGGTCCTGCACCTCGGCCAGGGTGGCCTGGCGCAGGCTCTCCGAGCGGGCGTATGGATGCTGGGGCGGATAAGCCTTGCCCAGAAAGGCCCGGTAGGCCGGATCGCCGGTTTCCTGAAGCTCGCGGGCCAGCCGCTCGGGATCGACGCGGGGCTCCACCAGGGCCTCGGCCAGTAGCTCGGTCCAACGCGCAAGCTGGTCGGTGGGGCACCAGCCCTCCACCTCCAGGGTCTGCAGCTGGGGCGTGAAGCGCAGCTTCAGGCCGGGCTCGTCGCGCTGGCCCAGCACCCGGGCGGCCAGATCGGTCAGTCCCCGGCGGTCGGGCGGGTCGAGCTGCTCGCCCCCGAGCACGTAGCCGCGGATGGCTACCGTGGGCAGATCTTTCACTTTTTGCACCAGGACGACCAGCTGGTTGTCCAGCTTGACGCGGGCGAAGGGAGGCAGCCCGGGGCTGGCCAGGTCTTCGTCGGCCCGGGCCTCGGCCAGCTCGGCGGCGGCCGGGCTGGCGCCGGGTGTGCCATCCAGGTAGACGACCGCGGCCCGCTCGGGGGCCAG
>QWHO01000745.1 GCA_021404945.1 bacterium CPR1 | reverse complement strand
TCTCGGAAGTACTCGGCGATGGTGAGGGCTGCGTGGCCGACCCGGAAACGAGCTCCGGGGGGCTCGTTCATCTGCCCGAAGAGCAGCACGGTACGCGCGAGCACACCCGACTCGGCCAGCTTGCGGCGTAGCTCCTCCCCCTCTCGACAGCGCTCACCGATACCGCAGAACATCCCCACTCCGTGATGGCGTGAGATGGTGTTGTGAATCAGCTCCATGATCAGCACGGTCTTGCCCACCCCGGCGCCGCCGAACAGGCCGGCATTCTCCCCGCGAGCCAGGGGAGCGAGAAGATCGATGGCTTTGATCCCCGTTTCGAAGATCGACCAGGTGGTCACCCGCCGCGTCAGGCTGACCGGCTGGCGGTGAATGCTGTCCCAACGCAGGGCCTCCAGAGGCGGACCATCGTCGATGGCCTCACCGAATACACTCAGCATGCGGCCGAGCAGACCGGGTCCGACAGGCACCCGGAGAGGTCCACCCGTATCCACCACGCGGGCTCCCCGCCCGATGCCCCGGGTCGGATTCAGAGCCAGCGCCCGCACCGTGTGGCGATTGGGATGAGCCACCACCTCCAGAACACAGCCAGAGTCAGGCAAGAACAGCTTGTTGCCCAGCTCCGGAAGATGTCCCGGAAACTCCACGTCCAGCACGCCCCCGCGCAGGGCGCTGACAACTCCCGTATCGGCCGTGGAGATCGCCGGTAGCATCTAGAATTGAGCCTTTGTGGGCCAGAGTTTTGCTCGCATGGGCCTCTCCTTGAGGTCGCCAGGCACTCTCGCTGGCGACCCTGAGAGCAGAATAGACCGGCCCGGGGCTGGATTCGATGATCTTTGTCACCCGGTCCTGACCCGGGCCTGGACTCTGCTCACCAGCCGGGGAAACTCAAGAGCTGGCGGCCTTCCCAGTGCTGCGTCCGCAAAATCCGGCTGGACCAACAGTCGGACCGGCCTGCCGCCTGCTCAGCCTCCCGAACCCAGCTCCTTCTCCAGGGCCCGGACCAGAGTCTCGACTGCCTGCTCCACGGGGGCCGACATGGGGCTGCCCAGCTCCAGCGAGCCGGCCTCGATGCCCAGCACCACCAGTTGTCGGGGCAGAGAGCCAAGCACCCGAGAGAGCTCGACCGCCTCAGCCAGCCCCAGCCCGTGGCTGGAGGACGCGCGCATGAAGGGGGGCAGCTCGGCGCCGTCGAGGCGGTGCAAAGTTCCGGGGGGCTGACCCGAGACCACCGCATCCACCACGTAGACGAGGTCGCGCCCGGCGAAGAGCTGCAAGAGCTCGGTGGCCTCCCCCCGGGCCCGGCGCAACTCTACCCCCTCGAGCTCGAGGCGGGCGACCACAGCCGGGCCGGCCCCGTCGTCGCCCCGATCGGGGTTGCCCACCCCGATCACCAGTGGCTTCAAACCTGCTCCAGGTGCAGCTTCAAGAAGTGGGTGGCGCAGGAGATGCAGGGGTCGTAGTTGCGAATGGCGTGCTCGCAATTGTAGGTCAGCTCGGGGTCGGACCGGGTGATGCGGGGAGGCACGAGCTGGCGCAGGTCCTCCTCGATGGTGGCCTGGTTTTGCGAGGTGGGGGGCACGATGTTGGCCTCGGCGATGGATCCATCCTCATTCAGCCGATAGCGGTGATAGAGCAGTCCGCGCGGGGCTTCGCTGGCCCCGTGGCCCACGCCGGCACGAGGGATGACGCTCACCGCCGGCTCGCCTTCGGCCCGGTAGCCGGCCAGGATGGCCAGGGCGTCCTCCACCGCCAGCTGCACCTCCAGGGCCCGCACCACGATGCTCTGGAAGGGGTTGCGACAGACCGGGCCCAGGCCGGCCTGGCGGGCCGCCT
>QWHO01000233.1 GCA_021404945.1 bacterium CPR1 | reverse complement strand
GGCACACCCGCCCGAAGCGCAGGCGGGCCGCGTTCTCCAGGCCCACCAGGCGACGGCACTCGGTGTCGTAGCGCACCAGCGCCTCCAGTCGTTCGGCTTTGCTGAGCATCGTGAACATTCGCACTGTTAGATTACACGAACTCGGGTCCGGCTGTCAAAAGTGGCGATGCCTTAGAATGGCGTGGTTGTCAGGAAATTTAGCCTAGTTTGCAGTGGCCTTCCGGGCTATTTGGAGCCTCGGGAGGGGGAAATCGCCTGAGAGGGCTTTGGAGGAGCCGGAAGGGGCCTTCTACGCCTCGAGCGGGGCCATCACGGAGCAGCAGACCGGGACGGGGCGAACTGGTGTTTGCTTGGGAGTTTTTTCAGAGAACACGGCTCGAGGGCCACAAATCGGGCGGCGCGTTCCCGCTAACAACGAAGTTTTTCGGATTTTCCATTCATTCTGCCCCCCCCGAATAAGATTCGCTCGACCAATCCATGGGGGATCTTAAGGATGCCGGGTGGTCTGGTTGGATTTCCTCGGGCTCGCAGACTCGGGATCCAGCACAGGTGGGGCCCGGTCATGGTCCAATCCTTCATGCCGCTCGTGCCGAGCGCGCAGCCGTCGCACACGCCGTCTTTGAGGATGCGCCAGGCATAGGGAAGCTGGTCCTTGTTGTCCCACATGGCCCGCACGCTCTCGAGGTAGGGGCCAAAACGGCGCGAAAGCTGGCGATTCATGGGCGACAGCTTCGCGTCGTGCGAACCGCGACCTTCTGATTCATCGCCCGAGGGCCGGCCACTCGGCGATTTCGCGGAGTTTCTCGAGGAAGTGCGCGTAGCGACTATCCACAGGGTGGCCTGCAGCCAGGAGGCGGTCGATGGCGGGTTGCGCATTGGCGCCCAGCCGGTTGGCTTCCGCATAGAAAGCGGCTGCCGCTCCGTAGTACCCGCCCTCCTCGGCCTTCTTGCCACTGACTGCGAGCCTCTGGATGGCGATATCGGGCCGATCGCGCGCGAGCCAGGTCCCGATTTCGCGCAGCTCGTACAGGCCGTGGAAGGGAGGGCGTTCCGCGCGGGGCGTGGCCCCTTCCCTTCGGGCCGCACTTTCCAGTCCCGAGCACAGATACGCCAGAGGAGTTCCCAGGTTCGGCCCAGGAAGTGAGCCTGGAATCGGGCGCGCCTTGTCCTCGAGGTCTGAGAGCCGCTCCTCCGCCTCGGCAGCCGGCAGAAACCACAGCCGCTCGGCCTTCGCGAGAAGCGCGCCGACCTGTTTTCTACGGTTGCTGTCCTCGTCCTCATCCAACCCGAGACTGTCCTCGATGTAGGATACGAAGTCGCTCAGCGACGAGACCCGGTTATCCAGGTGCGTGGCCGGGGAATCGTGCACCCGGAGGTATACGCTCAAATCGGGCGCTTGCAGGTCAAGGCAGTAGTCATTTCCTGCCCCGTCGGTTCCGATGACCAGGAAGTTTCGAGTCAGGCCCGCCGTCCGATTCGCCTCCAGGATGCGCGCCCCATCGGTGAAAAGGACCTGCAACTCGGGAAACTTCTTGAACGGCTTCCTGCGAACGAGCGACCGATAGCTTTCCGGCAAGGTGACTTCGAGCTGGCGCTCGAGTGCCTCAAAGTCCTTCTTGGTCACGGGGCAGGATTTTCAACCTGCACCCTTGCCATCCTCTTTGGCAACTTGCGGTGCAAGCTCAGTCGAGGCGCCGCGCGCGCACTTGATGGCGCACAAGTGCGCGCGCAGCGCGAGAGACATGGGCCGCGGGCCAGGCTCTCTTTTTTGGTCTCATCCAGCGCCAGGGTTTGCCCGCCGGCCCGCGCGCCGATGGCTTATCGTCGCGCGGGCCGGTGGTGAGAGTCTCGGGTGTGGCGATGACGCCGACGGGGCCCTCAGCCGGGCAAAGGTGGTCCGGGCCCCGGACCGGCGTCACGGAGTACTGAGAACTGAGAACTCACCCGCCATCCGCCCAGTTCCAGGCGACCTCGGAAGGACTCTCCCCCCTGGCAGGGTAACCCGCCCGGATATGGGCAACACCTTCGGGAAGCTGTTCCGGGTCACCACCTTCGGTGAATCCCACGGGGGAGCGGTGGGAGCGGTGATCGACGGCTGCCCACCGCGCCTTGCGATCGCCCGCGAGGAGATCCAGCTCGAGCTGGATCGGCGCCGACCCGGCCAGAGCTCGGTCACCACCCCTCGCGACGAGACCGACCAGGTGCAGATCCTGTCGGGCATCTTCGAAGGCAAGACGCTGGGAACGCCCATCGCGCTGCTGGTGCGCAACCAGGACCAGCGTCCCGAGGCCTATGACCACCTCAAGGACGTGTATCGTCCGTCCCACGCCGATTTCACCTATGAGAAAAAATACGGAATCAGGGATCACCGGGGCGGAGGACGCTCCAGCGCCCGTGAGACGGTGGGCCGCGTGGCGGCCGGGGCGGTGGCCCGCAAGTTGCTCGCCGAGCTGCACCAGGTCGAAATCGTGGCCTGGGTGCGCCGCATCCACGATCTGGAGGCCATCCTCGACCCCGCCGCAGTCCAGCGCGAAGCGGTGGAGGCCCAGATCGTGCGCTGCCCCGACCCGGAGGTGGCCGCCCGCATGGTGGAGCGGATCCATCAACTCAAGGAGCAGGGCGACTCGGTGGGAGGCGTGATCGAGGCCGTGGCCCGCAGGCTGCCAGTGGGCCTGGGCGAGCCGGTCTTCGACCGGCTGGAGGCGGAATTGGCCAGGGCCATGCTCAGCTTGCCCGCCGTCAAAGGGTTCGAGGTGGGGTCGGGGTTCGCCGGAACCTACCTCACCGGCTCGCAGCACAACGATCCATTCTTTCTCCAGGATGGCAACGTGCGCACCCGCTCGAACCACTCGGGCGGCGTGCAGGGAGGCATCTCCAACGGCGAGGACCTGCACCTCAAGGTGGCCTTCAAGCCCACCGCTACGATCGCCCGCGCCCAGGAGACGGTGGACCGCCAGGGCCGGTCCACCGAGCTGGCTGCGAAGGGACGCCACGATCCCTGTGTTCTGCCCCGGGCCGTGCCTATCGTGGAGGCCATGATGGCCCTGGTGCTGGCCGACCACCTGCTGCGCTGGAGGGCTCAGTGCGGCTGATCCTCTTCTGGTTGCTCCTGCTTTTGCCGGTCAGCGCCGAGCCGCTCGAGGTGCGCGTGCTGGTCTCCCACCCGGTGCCCCGCGAGGGCCCGGCCCACGAAGAGCTGCCCGCCGACCCGAAGTGGCGCGGACGGCTGGAGGTCTTCCGCGAGAACGGCAAGGTGCAGGTGGTCAATATCCTTCCCCTGGAGGACTACCTCTGCGGCGTGGTGCCTCGCGAGCTCTCTTGCAATGAGCTCGAGGCTACCAAAGCCCAGGCCATCGTGGCCCGAACCTACGCTCTGTCGCATCTGCGTCCGGGCAAACGGTGGGACTTCTCGGCCACGGACAGAAGCCAGGTCTACGGGGGACAGTCGGCCGAGCAGGAGCTGGCCACCCGGGCCGTGCGCGAGACCGAGGGCATGGTGGTCACCCATCAGGGGAAGCTGGCCGAGCACGTGCTCTATCATTCCACCTGCGGGGGAGCCACTGCCGACAAAGAGCAGGTTTTCGCAGGGCTGCCGGTGGACTACCTCAAATCGGTCCCCTGCACTTACTGCCAGGCCTCCCCGCTTTATCGCTGGCGGCTGGAGGCCGCCGCTGACGCGCTCGGGCAGGAGCTGGAGCGCTCCCTGGGGAAACCGGTGCAACCCTTGACCGGGCTGGTCGTGGCCGAGCGCGACTCGAGTGGACGCGTCCGCCGCCTGCGCTTGAACGAGGCCGGTCTCGAGCTTCGCGGCGACGACATGCGCCGCCTCCTGTTCGGAACCAACGCCGAGGGCCAGCGCAAGACGCTCTACAGCACGCGGTTCGAGGTGGAGCAAGGGCCGAGTGGCTTTGCCTTTGTCGGGCAGGGCTGGGGGCACGGAGTGGGGATGTGCCAGTGGGGCGCACTGGGCCAGTCCCGGTCTGGGAAGGATTATCGGGAGATCCTGAATTTTTACTTTGCCGGCACCGCCACAGCTCACTACCAGGAGCTGAGGGTGGCGCGGGGAGGATAGAGTGCTCTATCAAAAGGGACAGGCCGTTTACAACGAGATCAATGACCAGCCGCGCCTGTGGCGGGAGACTCTGAACCGGCTGGCCAGCGGCCGGGAGGCTATCCAGGGCTGGCTGCGCGGCGAGAACTTCGGACAGGTCGTCTTTCTGGGCTCGGGCTCGGCCTACAATGTGGCCCTCACAGCTGCCCGGATCACCCATCGGGTCTCGGGACTCAATGCAGTGCCCCTCTCCTCCGGCGAGATGCTCTACCTGAACCGTCCTCCCTACGATCCTCGCATCAAGACTTTGCTGGTGCCGATGTCGCGTCTGGGCGAGACTTCGGAGACCCTGTGGGCGGTGGAGAAGCTGCGCAAGATGAACCCCCCCTGCAAAGCCATGGCTCTTTCAGTCGTCAACGGCACGCTCAGCAGCCTGTGCGATCAGACCTTCCGCCTCGACGGTTGCGAGGAGTTCGGGCCCGTCGCCACCAAGAGCGCCAGTTGCATGCTGCTGACCAGCATCGTGCTCGGCTGCTTCCTGGCCCAGGGCAAGGCCGACGCCCTGCTGCACGAGGTCAATCGGGTGCCTGAAATGCTCGATCCGAAGGCCGTGGCCGATCGGGTTCGCGGCATCGGCCAGCTCAAGCCTCAGCCCCAGCACGCCGTTTTCCTGGGCTCGGGCGCTTATCTCGGCCTGGCTGCCGAGGGGGCTCTCAAGATGCGCGAGATGGTTGGCATTCCCGGGGAATACCAGCAACCGCTCGAGTATCGTCACGGCAGTCACTGCGGCCTGACGAACCTGAGCTTCGTGGTGGCTCTGGTGAGCGATACCTTGCGCAACTTCGAGGAGGAGTGTTTGACCTTCATCTCCCAGTCGCGCGCCCCTCGCTTCGTGATTTGCGAGGAGGCCTCCCAGACCATGCGCCGCTCCGAGTTCGTGGTCGAGCTCAAGTCGGGCCTGAGCGAGCTCTCGCGCATGCTGGTGGGCCTTGTCTATCTGCAATTGATGTGCTACTACCTCTCCATCGCCAAGGGAGTCAATCCCGACAAGCCGAAGTTGATGGAGCAACCCCTGGTGCTCAAGGATAAACCGAGTTTCTGATGTTCGACCGTCTGGAATGGTGGCAAGTCATCGGGCTACTGGCTCCGCTGGTAGCCGTCATGCAATTCATCCGTATCCGTGAGTTGGCCGCAGTATCCACCGGCTTCGGCCAGCTCAGCGCGGGCCAGCGGGGCTGGGTCCTGCTCACTCTGCTTCCCCCCGGCACCACCTCGCGCCTGCTGCTGGCCATGCCGACGGAGGCCCGCTCTGGCTACATCGAGGCCGGCTCGACCATCAGGGGCAGCGGACGCAACCTGGTCAAGCCGGTGGTGCGCTTCGCCGTCTCGCGTCTGCCTGGCGAGATCAAGAAGCAGGCGGGCTCGAACCTGGATGAGAACCTGAGCCGACTGACCCGGTGGGCCGATGCCGAGCCGGAGGAGTTCCTTTCCTGGTTGCGTGAGCAGTGCCCTGCGCCGGCCATCCCGGCTCCCGCCCTGACCTGATTTGCGCTACGCTGACGGGGCTCCCCAGGAGCAGCGGCTCTATTTCGAGCTCGAGCGCCGACTCGGGGCCAGGCGTGCCGTGGCCGTGGCCACCGTGGTGCGGGCCTGGGGCTCCACTCCCCGCGAGGTGGGGGCCAAGATGCTGGTTGACGCCGATGGCTCCATTGCAGGCACCATCGGGGGAGGTTGCGGCGAGGCCGAGGTCTGGCAGGAAGCCCAGGAGGTCCTTACGGATGGCCGCACTCGGGAGGTGCACGTCGATCTGACCGAAGCTCTGGACACCGATGATGGCAAGGTGTGTGGGGGAAGGCTGGACGTGCTGGTCGATCTGTGGAGCCCTGAGCACAAGCACCTCTCCGAGCTGATCCGGAGGCTGACCGGGGGCCTGGAGCAGGGAGGGACCGTGGCCGTGCTCACCCGGCTTGGACCGAGCGGTCCTCCGGCCTGGAAGTCCCCGCGCCCGACGGACCCCCGGGCCGGCGAACGCCTGTTGTATCTTTCCAGCGGTGAGCTGCACGGCACACTGGGAGCCCCCGAATTGGACGCCGAGCTACTCTCGCGGCTGCCCGGCCGGGGCCATCGGGTCGAGTCGGTGGGCGGGGTAGATGTCTTCGTCGAGTTGCTGGAGGCCCCGGCCGAGCTGATCATCGCCGGAGCGGGCCACATCGCCCGCCCGCTCACCCGCATGGCCACTTTGTGCGGTTACGAGGTGACCGTGGTGGACGACCGCGAGGCCTTTGCCGCCCCGCGCTGGTTCCCCGAGGCCGCCCGGGTGATCTGCCGCCCCTTCGCCGAGGTCTTCGAGGGCCTCGAGGTGACCGCTCGCACCCACATCGTGCTGGTCACCAGGGGCCACAAGCACGATGAGGAGTGTTTGCGAGCCGTGCTGCACCGCCCCTGGGCCTATCTGGGCATGATCGGCAGCCGCCGGCGCACCGGCGCCGTGCTCGCCGATCTGGCCCGAGAGGGAGTCTGCGACAAGCTGCTCGCGCGCATCCACGCGCCCATCGGGTTGGACATCGGGGCCGAGACCCCGGAGGAGATCGCGGTGGCGATCCTGGCCGAGTTGATCAAGGTGCGCCGCGGGGGCCAGGCGGCCAGTCTCCAGCGACGACCGGAGCGATCCAGGGAGCAGCAAGGCAGGACGGTCGTGACGCCCGAAGTATAACCCAGAGATGAAACCCCTCTCCAGGTCCATCACTCCCGAGGGGCTCTATCTCACCCGACGCGAGCTTTTGCTCGGATCCGCTGCCATGCTGCTGGGGTTGGGTGCGGCGTCCAGCCACGCCCACCAGCGCAGCCAGAAGCTGATCGACCCTTATGTCGACGAGCTCGGCAGCCATGCCACTTCGCTGCGTCGCATCCTGCGCTACAACAACTACTATGAGTTCGGTCAGGACAAGGAGAAGGTCTTCAAGAAGGTCGGCAAGCTGCAACTGCGGCCCTGGATCGTGAGGGTGGGCGGGCTGTGCCACAAACCCCGGACCTTCGCCCTGGAGGAGTTGCTCGCTCAACCCACCGAAGAGCGCGTTTACCGCCACCGGTGCGTGGAGGGCTGGTCCATGGTCATCCCCTGGGAGGGTTTCCCTCTTCGTCGTCTGCTCGAGCAGGTCGAGCCCATGGGCAGCGCCCGCTTCGTCCGTTTCCGGGCTTTGCAGCGACCCAAGCAGATGCCTGGCCAGCGAGGCCTGCTGGGCAAGCTGCCCTGGCCCTATACCGAGGGCCTGCGGCTGGACGAGGCCATGCATGACCTGACCCTGCTCGCCACGGGTCTCTATGGCCGCCCGCTGGCCGCCCAGAACGGCGCCCCGCTGCGCCTGGTTGTGCCCTGGAAGTACGGATACAAGAGCCTCAAAGCCATCGTGCGCATCGACCTGGTCGAGCAGCTGCCCACCACTTTCTGGGTCAAGGCCAGCCCCAAGAA
The DNA here is from genome assembly GCA_021404945.1 of bacterium CPR1. Classification (GTDB taxonomy): domain Bacteria; phylum Vulcanimicrobiota; class Xenobia; order Xenobiales; family QWHO01; genus QWHO01. The sequence goes on along the minus strand of QWHO01000233.1, from coordinate 2,327 downwards.
CTACGGCTTCTACGCCAATGTGAATCCGGACGTCTCAACCCCCCGGTGGGCTCAGAAGAGTGAGCGGCGCGTGGGCGAGTACAAGCGCCGGCCTACCCTGCCCTTCAACGGCTACGCCGAGCAGGTGGCCGGCCTTTATGCGGGGATGGACCTCAAGCGTTGGTTCTAAGGCCCATCGATCTGCTCTGCCTCGTTCCGCTGGCCTTACTGGTGGGAAACTGGGCCCTGGGCAATCTGACCGATCCGGTCTACGACATTACCGCCCGCACCGGCCATGCCGCGCTCTTCTTCCTGTTCCTGGGGCTGGCTTGCACGCCCGCCCAGACCTGGCTGCGCTGGCGTCGCTTCGCGGCTCAGCGTCGCCGCTTCGGGCTTTACGCTTTTTTCTACGCCTTCCTTCACCTGTTCATCTTCCTGGTGGACTACAACTTCAAGCTCGGCTGGCTCGACCAGGTGCTGCCCGACCGACCCTACGCCCTGGTCGGGTTGGCGGTCTTCCTGATCCTGGTGCCGCTGGCGGTCACCTCCACCCGGGCCTGGATGCGCAAGCTGGGGAAAAACTGGAAGCGACTGCACCGGTTGACCTACCTGGCGGCCCTGCTGGCAGTCGTGCACGTGGCCTGGATCAGCAAAGCCGACCTGCTCATGCCCGCCTCGTACTTGCTGGCGCTGGCCGTCTTGATGCTGGCCCGCTGGCCCGTCTTGCGACGCTGGAGGGCCCTGCGTCGGCTACCATCCTTCAGGTCTGCCCCGGAAAGCCCGTCCTGACTGGCCTGGCTTCGTTCGGTTTGACAACCTTTGGAGCCGGGGATAGAATGCTTGTTCCGTCCCCTGGGACGGGAGAAAGGTCCTTGCGATGAAGATCATGCGAACTTTCGCAGCTCTGACCTTGAGCTGCTTGTTGTGGACCGGCGCGGCAGCCCAGACCCCCGAAGTGCCTGGCGAAGGGATCTCGGGCAGCCTGGTGCCAGCTGAAGAGCCGGCGGGTCTGTTCCGGCTCTCTACCGAGGAGCTCGAGAATCTCGGGCTGATCCGCACCAAGGCCTCTCCAGCAAAAGAGGAAGTGGTCCAGGGTGACCTGGCCCCCATCCTGGTCAAGGTCCAGGTGAGCCGCCAGGTGAAAGTCCCCGTTTACAGTCACCAGCGCCGTTCGCTGGCCAGCCGCGGCGCGGCCGCGCCGACTCAGAACCGGGTGGTGGGCTACAAGCAAGTCTCCCGGAAAGCGGTGGAGACCGTGGATATCACTCCCATCATCCTGGCCAAGGCGCGCAAGTATGACCTCGACCCTCTGCTCATTCGCGCCGTCATCGAGGTGGAGTCGGCCTTCAAGCCTTACGCCGTTTCGAACGCCGGAGCCGGGGGGTTGATGCAGCTGATGCCTGGCACAGCCTATCATCTGGGTTGCCGCGACCGTTTCGACCCCGAGCAGAACATCGAAGCTGGCGCCAAATATCTGCGCCAGATGAAGGATCGCTTTGGCGACTGGACCCTGGCCATTGCCGCCTACAACGCCGGTCCCGGCAACGTGGAGCGGGCCGGTGGAGTGCCTCCCTTTGCCGAAACGCAGCGCTACGTGGTCAAGGTGAAGAAGGCCTGGGGACGCTGAGTTTCGTCGCCAAATCGTCAGGGTGAAGTGGCGCAATTGGGATAGCGCGATTTCTCCGTGCGGATGCCGATAGGCCGGAGACTTTGCTCACTTCAGTTCCTGGCCTGGCTGAAGGCCCGTGTGCCCGAGGCGAGCCAGAGAGACGCACTGGGCACCCAGTCTTCGACGGCCGGTCCGCTCGTCAATTCTTTCCAGGTTTCCTGGCTGAGGTAAGCGCTCAGCGTGTGGGCCACCTCGGCGTCCAGGCATTGCAGGGCCGCGCGAGCCTGGCCGATCGGCTCCTGTGCGCCGGTGGGGCCTTGTTGCCACCAGCGTAACAGCCAGCGGGCGGTGCGCACCGGGTCAGCAGCTGCCCAGTGGCGGTAAGCATCCAGCGTGGGTGTCAACCAGGTGGTCAGCAAGGCTCGAGCCATGCCAGCCGGGTCGCGCAATACCGCGGCGTGCAGCCAGTCTTTGACGACAGGGCCGGAGAGCACTCCCAGGTGGGCCCGCTCACCGCGATAGAAGGAGGCGAAACGGTTGAGGCTGGGCAGAAAGGACAGATTCTGCAGGCCTCGCAGCTCGGCCACCTCAGCTCGAATCAGCTCGGCCGTTTCGGCCGGCAAACGGGCAAAAACTCTGCGGGCCACCGGTCCATAGCCGGTGCCCAGCGCCAGGAGGGAGATGGCCAGCTCGCGCACCGGCCCGGTCACGCTGCCCGTCAGGAGGCGACGCAGGTGGG
>QWHO01000744.1 GCA_021404945.1 bacterium CPR1 | reverse complement strand
ATCTCGAGCAGTGGGCTCAGTCCCTCGCTGGCGGCGCTCTCGTGTAAAGCACGAATGTTCTTCAACGCCTGCGTCCTCGAGAAGCCGGGGTGCCAAACAAATTCGAACGAAACTTCCCGAACCAGCGGGCGAGAGGGCGCAGGAACGAAAATGGGGCGCGTGGCCATGTTTCCTCCGGTCGTCTGGCTTGGAGACGCTCCAGGACGAAGTCTCTCGAGCTGAACCAGATAGAGTCGACTTCGAATTTCTGGTCGCCGATCAGCCCGTCGCACCACTCCAGAGCTTTCGCGCGGTCTTGCTCGGTCTCGAAGCACACCGCCTGGATAAGGTCCGGGGGGATACTCGCGTAAGCCAGCACCTCCGCCTGAACTTTGGTCGGAATCCACTGTGAGAGACCATTTCTCTTACCCGTAGCTTTGCCAAACATCGCGTCCAAAGAAGCCGCCATTGCCAGTTCATCGTGCTTGCGATGCAGGTCACTGCCGGCCGCATTGTCTGGACAGAACGAGCACGGATAATTCCAGAGGACGGATGCATCAAGCTTCAGAACGGACCAGATTCCCTGGTACTTGCTCTTTCGCCAACGATAGAACAGTGAACTGTTCGGGAAGCTCAAGCTCAGAGAGACGGAGTTCCTCTGCTCGTCCAGCCGCAATTCATCGTTGAAAGCGACACGAAAATCAGGGTCTTCCCTCGCCAACTGCTCGAGCTGCTCTCGAGTCAAGAGTCCACGTTTCAAGATTCTTGGCAGGTTGCATCCCCTCGTGAAGTGGAGCACGTCTCGAATTCCACGACGTCGACACACTGCCTCGATCTTCCGCGCCTGACTGGCTGGCCGCGCGTGGACGCTCACCGGCCACCGCCCCCTGGCAGGAAGAGATACACACCCAGCAAGTCCACTGGCAACTGCGGCTCCACGCTGTGAGAGAGCCCTGTGCGCCCCCCCGCCTGCCGGACCCGCTGGTGGCTCTTCAAGAGCTCGCCGGCCCGTCTGCGGCTGAGCTCCTCGAGATAGCCCTGCAGCGCTCCCAGCTCGCCCCGGATGCTGAAAAGTAGCTCGCGCGCCTGGCCAGGGTCAAGGTTCCCGCTCGGTTCGGCTTCGAGGAGCATCTCGGCTGATTCCAGCCAGCGCGCGTTGCCGGGCCGTCCTTCAAAGGCAACCAGCTGCAGTTCCTCGGCCAGCATCCGTTGCTCCGGACGTGTGTCCCCGCGCCAGCGTGTGACTACGTGAAACCGGAGCCGGACCAGCAAGAGGGTGGTGCGTACCAACACCGAGTCCGTGCGAATGGCGCCCGTGCGCCGTGCACGTGCCTCGCCGAGCGGGTCGAGCGAGCTATCCAGGACCCAGCTCGCCAGGCCCTCGACTACCGGGTGGGTCCGGTTCAGATAGAGCTCGCCTGCTCGTACCGGCAGCTCATACCGAACCGCGAGGCAGCTCTGCTCTGTGCCAATGGCATCCCGCAGGGCGCGCGGGCAGTCCCCGACCTCAAGGCCGCCGTCAGGGGCTCGGCCCCCGTGCAGCGTGACCGCGTCGCGCACGAAGCGCTCCACGTCGTGCCTCGAGCCGATCGCCTCCTGCACCGAGGCGAGTTCCGCGGCCACTTCCTCCACCCTGAGCGCGTGCTGCGCGAACATCGTCTGGGAGAGCCGGTGCTCGCGCTCGGTCACCTTGTCCCACTCCAGGTGCAACCGGTCGCGCTCCTCGGTCATGAAGTCGAACGAGAGCTGCTCCTGACCGCCCCGCAGAAGCAGGCCCTCCATCAAGGCTTCCACGACCTTGCTAGGATCGCCCGGCACGGGCACCGAGATACCGAGGCTGGTGCGGATCTTCTTGT
>QWHO01000743.1 GCA_021404945.1 bacterium CPR1 | reverse complement strand
ACCAGGATGCTGCTCAACGCTTCTTTCCTTCGCACTTCAGGTGGCTTCAAGTCGGGTGCTAACTCCGACCCGACCGCAATCCACGCCAGCGCTCCCCTCTTCGCCGGCATTCAGCCCCACGCGGAGATGGTGACGGGCACCAGCGCGGGAAGCTATGAGGAGCTTGTCGTCGTTCGACACAGCGGACAGGACACTTCGGCCGTCCTTCGGCGTCTCGGACTGCTGCTCAAGCTCGACGCCGAGGCTAACACGACCCAAAGCTCGCGTTCCGGCGGTTTGGTGCTCGAATCCTCGGCTGCCAATGCTGCCAACCCGAGCTTATTCTTTGTCCAGGGCAACACAAAGCGCGTAGAGATTGACTCAAGCGGCAACGTGGACATCCTCGGCGGGGCCGGCAAGCTCAAGCTCGGGGGCACGGCAGTCACGTCCGATGCTGCCGAGCTGAACATCCTCGACGGGGCTACTCTCTCCACCTCCGAGCTGAATCTGCTCGACATCACAGGCCGGGCATCGGGTGATGCTCTTCTTGCGACCGGTGCCACCTCGGCAGCTTGGCGCACCCGAGCCCAGCAGAAGGCTGATACTCGGATTGGCTTCGCGGCATACCTCAACAAGGACGTGGGTACAGCCACTGGCGGTTGGGCTCGCATCGGATACACGAACGCGGACACCACCGAGATCTTCGACTCGGACGGCATGTGGGACGTTACGGATGGCATTTTCACTGTGCCCACCGGGCTGACCGGGGCCTGGCGTATTTCGGCTCACGTTGCCTGGGCGGCCAATGCGACAGGACAACGGGCAGTGCATTTCGAGGAAGCGGACGGGTCACCGGTCCTCGCCTATTCAACCCACAATGCCGCTGCGAACGACGATTCGACAGCAGAGCTGAACTTCATCGCGACCTTGACCGCTGGGGTGGACTACCATTTTGAGGTATATCAGACTTCCGGCGGCAACTTGAACATCCGGGGCAATTACACCTACATCTCGGCCGAGTTCCTGGGGGCCTGATGCAAGTTCACACCATGCTCCGCCTCAGCAACGAATCGGTGCAGGTCGCTCCCGGCGAGTGGGCCCCGATCTGGTGGACCCGAACGAACTCCGCTGAGGAGTTCGACACCCACCAGACCCACGACCCGGACCTGGACGCCTTCAAGATTCGCGTCCCCAAGACTGCCCAGTACCGCGTCGACTTCGGCGTGGTCTGGCGCTGGGCTGCCGGGCCCGCGAGCGACCGGATGGTCAAGCTCGCCACGGTCACCGAGGAGTGGCCTTACGGCTATGCCTACGGTCCCTGTGGCGTGAGCGGGCTTGCGGCCCAGACCGTGGACACCCTTCAGGGCTTGAGCCGGCTCATCCGCCTTCCGGCCGGCATGGAGCTGTCCTTGCTCGTCTACCACTCGGCGCTCGCCAACCTCACGCTCGGGGCCGGGACCTTCCTGGAGATTCGAGAGGAGACTGACTGATGTTCTCACCCACTGTCATGGACCATTTTCTCAATCCTCGCAAGGTCGGCGACCTTGAGAACAGCTCGGGTATCGGCCTGGCTGGCTCGAGAGATTCCGGTCGGTTCCTCCAAATCAGCGTCCAACTTGATGGAGACATCGTCCGAGCGGCCCGGTTCAGGACCTATGGATGCGTTCCGGCCATCGCCGCGGGCAGTTGTCTGGCCGAGTGGGTCGAGGGCCTCACGGCGGACGAGGCGCGCGCCATCACCCCCGTGCAACTCGCCGAAAAACTCGGCGGACTCCCTCCCAAGCGCGCCTTCTGCACCGTCCTGGCCATCGAGGCTCTGCGGAACGCGCTCGACCAGGCCGTCGCCAAGGAGGTGG
>QWHO01000232.1 GCA_021404945.1 bacterium CPR1 | reverse complement strand
GGTCTGCTGCACGAATAGGTGGCGTCTTGACCTGACCTACCTGTTGGGTTCCAGCTTCGGTGACTAAGTGACGGCCTGTACGAAAGGCTGACCGTCATGCCACGCCCATATCCGGCTGAGTTCCGCGCCCGCGCGATCGCGTTGGTCCGAGCGGGTAAGCCGCAGAAACAGACAGCCGACGATCTCGGTATCCACCCGGCCACGCCCTCGAGGTGGATCAAACAGGACGACATCGACCGCGGTTAACGGCCAGGCGTGCCGTCGAGTGAATCGACTGAGCTGCGTGCGGCGCGACGCCGAATCCACGAGCTGGAAACCGAGCTGGACTTTCGGGCCGGTCGGGTGGCCCTGGCCACGCTCGATGAGGTCTCCGGACGGATCGTGGTCGACCCGTAGCCTCTAAGCATTGGCTTTGCTCGTCGTGCACTGCGCCGTGCTTTCTTATACGATACGGGGCCCCGCTACGCGCCCACCGACCGCACCGAATCTCCAAGAGCTCCTGCTCTGCTCCGAGCACATCCCGCCGGCTCAGGCATCTTCATCTTCTGCCCCCGGTCGGGAGAAGAGCGTCTCCATGGAGTCCTTGGCCCCGTTGTTCTCTCGCCTGGTCCAGCCGGTCAGGATGGTTTCGCCTTCCTCGACTTTGTAGACTCCCTTGAACTCGAAATCGGTCCACCGCGCGCGTTCCTTGACGCGCTGAGGAACCTTCAGCGTGAAGCGAACCTCGGCGCCGTTCACGCTGCCCTCCAGCTGGCCCTCGAAGCCCTCTTTGTTACCCAGGTCCACGGCGGAATACTTGCCTGTGAGCTTTGAGCCAGCCTGAGTCAGCTCGATTTCCAGCGGGGAGGGGCTCACCGTGAGATTGTACATCCCCTTCCAGCGGCCCTGAACCTGAGCCGGTGGCTCAGAGCAACCCACCAGGAACGCCAGGAGAAAGGAGCCCAAAAGCAACCATCGCATCCAGAGAAGTTCTCAGAGTCAGCCCCGGAGTCCTGCGACTAATGAGCAGCCATTGCTCCCCGCAGCGACCTCATCCGGTGGGCCATCCGCGCTTGGCGGGCTCAAAGGGCAGGTCGGACTTCAGCTGGCGCTGCTCTTGCGCGTGCGCAGCCAGGCTCCCCCGATGATCACCCGGTTGGGGCCAAGCTCGATCTGGGTGGGCCGCTCCTTCTCCTCCTGGCGCTCGGCCGCTTCCACCCGGTGCTTGAGGGCATTCTGGCTCAGGGCGTGCACGTCACCTTCGTGGGTGGACAGAACCACCATGTCGCCTCGGGTGGCAATGTTGGTGTACTGCTGGTGGGTGCCGGTGTGAAACTCCCAGCGCGTCTCGCCCGAGTCCGGGTCGAGGGCGTGGACGCCCCCTTCCCCGTCGCAAAGGTAGACGGTGCCGTCTTCACCCACCTGTACGCCCCGGTCGTTGGTGTGGAGGTCGAACTCACGCACCCAGCGCTGGTTGCCCTGGCGGTCCAGGCTGGTCAGAGTGCCCGAGCTGCCGGCCACGAAGATGCTCTGGCCGTCGGGGGAGAGCACGGCCTGCGAGCTGACCACGGTGTTCCCCCAGTTGTCCGCCTCTTCGCCGGGCTGCAAGGGCCGCCCCAGCGCCGAGTCATAGTGCCATTTCGTCTTTCCGTCGCGGTCGTAGCAGGCCAGGCTGTTGCCGCTCATGGTCACCAGCAGCTCCCCCTCCGGGGTCACGGCCAATTTCATGCACGAGGACGTGTCCTTGAACTTGGTCCAGCGGTGGTTGCCATCCTGATCAAAGCAGTGCAGGATGCCCGGATCCTCGTTGGCCACCACCTCGCCGGTGGGCAGGCTGACCATGGCCCAGTTGATGTGGGTATACTGGTCCTCGGGGTTGACGTGGCGCTCCCAGAGCTGGTTGCCTTCGGCGTCGATGCGGCGCAGCACCCCGGAGTAGTTTCCGTGGTAGAGCGTCCCCTCGGGCCCGAAGACGGGGGCCACCTCGGCGCTCCCGAAGGGTTTCTCCCAGCCGATGGTTCCCTGCGGGCGCACGCAGGCCATCCCCTTCTGGGTGGAGAGAAAAACGTTTCCCTGCTGGTCGCGCAGCGGCACAGCATACCGCGACAGCCCCTCGATCCCGGTCTGGCCGGTCTTCTCGCCCTGGGCCGACAGGGTGACCAGTCCCTCACCGGTCTGGATGATCAGGCTGCCATCCGGTGTGAGAGCAGGGGGGGTATTGTTGCCGGGGGCGATTTTGGCACGCCAGATCTCGAACTGGCCCAGAGTGCTGTCGCTCTGGCGGAACAGCTGGCGAATCTGAGCCGCGTTCGGGGTCGCGACAGGCTCGGGAGAGCTGCTGAACTGGTCTTGCGGGGCGGAGGCCGCTCGCTCGGGGCGGGTGGCTGTAAAGCCGGTGGCGCTGGCGCAGGGCTGGATCATCATGGCACGATTTTAGGGCGGCACTCTGAAAGGTCTCTGAATGCTATTGCTTTTGGAGCTCGAGCAGGCGGTTGGCGCACTGCTGGCCCTCCTTCGTGCTTCCCAGCCAGGCGGTCATGACCGTCAGGGCCTCCGGGTCGTAAGGGTGGCTCAAAAGCCGCTTTCGCAGAACCTGGAGGGCCTCGGCCTTTCGTCCCGCCTGCTCCAGCGCCAGGGCGTAGACCAGCGCGAAACCAGCTCCATCGGGTCGGCGACGGTAGGCCTCGGCCAGGCTCTGGAGGGCCCGGGCCGGTTTCTTCTGGCGGATCTCGAGCAGCCCGAGGGCGTGGTAGACCTCAGCCCGGTTGTGGTCCGGGCAGAGCTCGAGCGCCTGGCGCAGGATCGGCTCGGCTCTGTCATCCTGGCCCTGCTCGCGCAGCAGGTCGGCCAGGTTGACGGAGGCGGGCGTGAAGGCCGGATCGAGCCGCAGAGCCTCCCGGTAAGCCTCCTCGGCCTCAGCCGGCTTGCCCTGGGTCAGCAGCAAGAGCCCCCGGTTGAGGTGGGACTCGGGCAGGTCGGCGTTGCGCAGCTGGGCTTCGAGGTACTCGGCCAGGGCCCGCTCGAGCTCTTTTTGTTGGGGCTCGCTCAGCTGCGAGGCCGAGCCGGCCAGGCCGGCGGCCGCTTCCATGCGCACCGCCCTGACCGGGTCGCCCAGCACTCCGCTCAGGGCCTGCACCCGGAAATCGGGCGGCAGGGCCGCCAGGCGGCGGGTGGCGGCCAGACGGAGCAGAGGGTCGGGATCTTTCAGAGCGGCCAGCAGGGCCTGCAGAGCCCGAGGTGAGCCGGCCAGCAGTGATAAAGCCGTGGCCCGAACCACCTCCGACTGCTTCTTGTCGTCGGCCAGGCGGACCAGGCGGGCGTCCGACCCGGGGGCTCCCAGGCGGGCCGCCTGGAAGTCCTCCACAAAGTGGGGGCGGGGCTTGTCGGAATACCATTTACCGAACCAGTCGGCGGCCCAGCGGGTGGACTTGTCCTGGTGACACTGATTGCAGGCATTGGGGGTGCCGTACTTCAGGCTCAGGTCGGGTCGGGGCACCCGGAAGCTGTGATCGCGGCGCGCATCCACCTGCATGTAGACCCGGGTCGGGGCGTGGCACTCCACGCACTGCGCTCCCGGGCTGCCCGTCGGGTGGTGGGTGTGGCCCGGTCGGTCGAAGCGGTCCGCTTGGTGGCAGCGCAGGCAGAGCGCGTTGCCCTGATCGCGCAGCTCGAGGGAGTGGGGATCGTGGCAGTCGCTGCAGGCCACCCCGGCGCGATACATCTTGCTCTGTAGAAAGGAGGCGTAGCTGTAAACCTCATCTTGCTGCTGGCCATCGGCCTCGTACAGGTCGCTCTCGAGCAGCGAGGGCACGAAAGCGTCCAGCAATGGATCGCCCGGGGTCCACTCGTCTCGAAACTGGTGGCGCCGCGAGTGGCAACGAGCGCACAGATCGGCCTCGCGGCGGGCATAGGCGTTGTCCTCCGGTCGGGGGCTGCCGGTCTCGGGATCGGTCTTTTGAAAGCGTCCGGGAGGAGGGGTCAGCCGGGCAGGCAGCCCGGGGCCCTCGGGATGCTGCCTGCCGGGCCCGTGGCAGGCCTCGCAGGCGACGTTGATCTCCAGGGATCGGGTGTCATAGTGACCCGAATCTGGTTGGTAGCCCTTGACCAGGCGGGTGGAGTGGCAGTCAGCGCACATGTGGTTCCAGTTGTGGGCTCGGGCCGTCCAGTGCAACTCGTCCTCGGGCCCGATCTTCTCTTCCGGGTAGAGGTGGAGCCAGCGTTTCTTGCGCTCATCCCAGGCCACGCTCAGGGCCTGCAGCTTGCCGCCCGGAAGCTCGAGCAAGAGCTGCTGGAGCGGCTCCACTCCGAACACGTAGCGCACTTTGTGCTCTTTCCCCTCGGTGCGCACCCACCAGCCCCCGTCGCGCCGGAAGAAGGTGGTGCTCACCCCGTGAGAGGTGAAGGTTGCGTTCTCGAAGTCGCCCAGCACCGACTTCTCGGTCGGCTCTTGCATGGCAAGATCGTGATGTGAGCCCTGCCAGGCCCGCATCTCGGCCTGATGGCAGGCGGCGCACCGCTGACTGCCGAGATAATCGGGCGAGCTGGTGGGCGAGAGCGGTCCCGGGGAGGGCGAGCATGCCAGCAGGAGCGCCAACAGGGTCAGGCCGGCCCGTTTCACGGACGCGAGCGGACCCGCAGGTTGGTGTTGCCCACCTGCAGGCGGTTGCCCTGCAGCCGGATGCCGCTGACCGCTTCACCGGGTGCAGGCAACAAATTGCCCAGAGCCGCGCGCCAGGCCTGGTCGGGGGTCTGGCCCTGCTCCAGGGCCTGCAGGGCGATTTCGGCGGCTGGCAGGAAGCCATCCGAGCTATCCGCCTTCTGGATGCGCTCCAGCACTTCGAACCCCGTGTCCAGCTTCTGAGCCGGGTCCAGGCGGTTCAGCGCGGGCAACAGGGCCAGGGCGTCGGTGGTCCTGGGAGTGCACTGGCAGGCCCGCTGAAAGCGCTCCATGGTGGGCTCGATGGGAGTGTCGCTCATGCGAACGGCCTGATAAAAGCCCAGAGCCAGGTCGAACTGCTTCGGCTCGAAGTGGCGCAGGATGCTATCGAAGAGCTCGAGTCCTCGACCGGGAGCTGATCCCTCGATGGACTGGAAGATCTGCTCCAGAGGCTTGCTCGACTCCCAGCCCAGAGTTTTGAGCCGGGCCACCCCCTGCAGGGATGAGGCCAGCTCGTGATCGGGCAGGTGGTTGAGCGCTTGCAGGATCTTGAGGCTGTTCCGGGTGCCGCCGATGCTGCCGTGGTTGTCGTGCAGCGAGTCGAGCACGGTCGCGTAGCGGCGCTCCATCTCTTGCATGGGACGGCCTTGAGCCAGTCGAGCCAGGCCTGCCACCAGTTGCTCGTGCCCGCCTACCAGCCCCACCGACATCCGCTCCAGGCTGCCCTCTACCTCCCGCACGGTGGGCTCGAAGCGATTCTGGCGCACGGCCTCCTCGAAGATGGGGAAGAGGGGCACGGCGTGGCTGGTCCAACCGGCCACTTTGGCCAGGTCCGACTTGTCGCCGGGGGGGATCGCCTCGAGCAGGCGGTCGAGCAACAAGTTGTGGGCTTTGTCGGGATCCACGCCAGTCCGAGCAGCCAGCTCGTCCACCCGGTCGACGGCTTCGGTGGGGGTGAGCTGCCCCAGCCTTCGCCGCAGCTCGGCTCGGGCGAACTCGCCGGGGGTGTGGTCGTTGTCGAAGCGGGGGCCTTTGCTCACCTCGAGCTTGAGCCGGGCCCACTCCCTCTCGTCGAGGTCGGCGTGGGTCAGGAGGGCCAGCGCCGCGGGATGATCCAGCCGCTGCATCAGGCGGTCTTTCAGCTGCGGATGACCTGCCGCCACCTGGCAGACGCCCGGGTAAGAGTTGCCGGCGTAGGCCGGCCAGAGCACCTGGGGATGGCTCAGCAGACCCTGTTGGATCTCTTCGCGCACCGACAGCTCCAGGCTTCCTGGATGGCGCTTTTCGACCGCCGCCAGCAGCTCGCAAAGAGGTCGGAAGATGGATCGGTGGCCCTCGAAGCGTTGCGACTCCTGCACAGCCAGCTGGCCGAGCTTTCCCAGCTGCTCGGGGCCTGGCTTGAAACCGGTGTGGCGGACCTGCTCGGTCAGACAGTCGAGCAGCCCCTCGGTGTGGGCGGGGCGGGCCAGGGTCAGATCCAGAGCCGGACCGGGCCCATAATGGGCTAAGACCAGCTCCAGCGCCTCCGTGGAGCCTTCCTGGCCGTGAACCAGGGGCTTGAGCTCGCGCTCGAGCAACTCGGCGTCAGCGCGCTCGGGGAAGGTGCTCAGGAGCTTTCTCAGGACCGCCACCTGACTGGAGCCCGTGTGGGGAGGATGGCGGGTCTCGGCTGCCGCGCTCAGCTCGGCGGGGTCTCGGAGGGGACCTCTGCCACCACGAGAGATTGCAGGCGGCTGGACTTCCCGCCCAACAGGTTGGCCGTCGCGCTGCCGGAAAACTTTGTCAGGGGGGGGTGCGGCTGCGCCCATGGAGGCAAAGTCCAGCGTTCGGGTAAGCACCTCCACGCCTTCCTCCCGATCCAGGTCGACCGGCTCTGCGCTCTCGGGGGCAGGCAGGGTGATGACCTTCCCCACCACTCCAACTCTCGGGCTGCTCAAAGCTTCCTGCAGGGTCCCTCCCTCCAGGTTCAGCCGGTGACAGTCGTGCCAGCGCCGCAGCCTGTACTCCAGGGCCTGGCCCACGGAAGGCTCGGTTTCGGGCCGCATGCGTGCGGCTCGGGCCGCCTCCAGGGTGGCCCGCAGGATGGGCGAGGGGACGTGGTTGACCACCTCCAGTGGCAGCATTCCCAGGGCATCGAGCAGCACCTTCGGGTCCACCTCGCGGGTGGCCGAAAGCTGCACCACCTCGCAGGGCGAGAGTTGGCCCAGGTCTTCTTCCGCTGGCTGCCTGGTCTCCGGTCGGGGACGACCTGGAGGTGGGCTCAGATTGCCCAGGGTGACGAGCATGGCGGCATGCTAAGGCGTGCGCAAGAAAGAAACCTGAACGAGGCCAGGATTGTGGAGGGCCCGGGCGGGACTCTCCCGACCGAGCAAGAAACCCCCGGCCTATGAGGAGAGCTCTCGGCACCGTTGCGCTGATTCTTGGACTGACCTTTCCCGCCCTGGGTTGGGGCGAGCAGGGCCACCGGGTGGTGGGCCAGATCGCCCTCGACCAGCTCACCCCCCGGGCCCGGGCCCAGGTCAGGGCACTCCTGTCGGTGGGCCTTCCCACCGTGAGGCGCAGCTTCAACAACCTGCCCATCGCCTGCACCTGGCCCGACACGGTGCGCAGCGGCGGTCCGCTGCAGCCATACAATCATCCCATCTGGCACTACTCCAGCATTCCCTTTTACGATGGCATGACCGCGCGAGGTGCCCGGACACAGGGCGAGCTGGTCCAGGCGCTGAGCGACAATCTCACCATCCTGGCCGACCGCAACCGTCCCCGCAAGGAGCGGGCCCGGGCCCTGGCCTGGGTGGGCCACCTGGTGGGTGACATCCACCAGCCCCTGCACGCCACCACCCGCTACACTCCGGCCCAGCCCCGCGGCGATCGGGGCGGCAACCTGTTCAAGATCGACGGTCCGGCCTTCGTCAACTGGGCCGGCCAGCAGGACAGGATCGACAACCTGCACAGCTACTGGGACCAGGGTTGCGGCCTGTTCCTCGATGAGCTGACTCCGGCCCAGGTGGAGCAGATCGCTCGCGAGTGGCAGGCGACCAACACTCGGGCCTCCTACGGCCGCGGGCTGGGGGACGGGTCCACTCTGAGCTGGCGCCAGGAGAGCTACAAGCTGGCGGTTGAGGTTGCCTATCCCGGCATCCGGGAGAATCAGGCCCCCTCGGAAGCTTACAGCCGCTACACTCAGAACCTTTGTCGCCGGCGCATCGTGTCCGGTGGTTACCGGCTGGCCGCCCTGCTGAACGAAGCCCTGCGCTGAATTCGGGGCCTGGCCGCCCACAAGGTCGGTGGCTGTGTGGAGCCAATCTACAACCGGTTGGTAACGGCCTCGATATAGGCCTTCCACAGCGGGGCGCAACGAACGGATGCGGCGTGGACCTGTTCGGGGGAGACCTCCTCATACTGGTGGACGAGCAGGTTGCGCAAACGCGTCGCCGTCGCCAACTCGGTCGCGGTTTCGCGGTTGAGCCAGTCGGGAATCAGTGCGAAGAACGAGCTGTCATCGTCCGAAGGGGGAATTCCCTTCTGCTGGCCGATTTCGGTGTTAATCCTGGCGGCGCATTCGACCAGCAGCTCGGTGCTGCGCTCGGCCGTGCGCAGCAGCAGGGGATTGGTCTCGAACTGGTCCTGAGGGTGCCCCAGAACGAGCTCGAGCTCTGACTGATACTGGCTCATCTGCACGAGCTTGCGTTGAACGAGGTCCCGATCCATTCGTCTGTCTCCTCGCAAGAATCGCTCCAGATAAGCAAGCTCGGCTCGGCGCCAGCGGCCAAATCGATATCCCGACCCGTACCATTGCGCGCCATCGAGCCGAAAAGGGCGATGAAGTCGAGTCGATGTTTTCGGGCTACCCGGTTGAGCTCTTGCACGGCAACCTGCATGAGGGTCCCTTCGCCTCGATGGCACTCGATTCCGGTTTGCAGCTCTCAACCCGGAGCGGTAAGCTCGCGCGCAGAGGGATTTTACCGGCTCCGCCTGCGTTACCGTTTCCACCGGGCGGTATACCGCCCGCTCAGGCCGGTAACGCTCCCAGACCGGTAAATTCGAGCGCACAGACCGGCAACGCTCCCGGAGTTCGGCACGGCCCTCGCGCTCCCAGGAATTTTTGCTCGGGCGTTGAAGGATCCTCAATCGCAAACAACGGCCTGGTGAAAACGATTTTGCCGCTCGACATCCCTCCGATGTTGGCCGAAAGCCATCCCTTCTGCTATACTGGGAATGATCGATGATACGCAAAGTCGCCGAGCTCACCTGGTTCGAGCTAGACGAGCTCGAGCGCGAGCAATGCCTCGTGTTCCTCCCCGTCAGCCCGTTGGAGCAGCACGGGCCTCACATGCCCCTGGGCATGGATCTCTTCGGGGCCGAGTTCCTCACGGCTCGCATGGCCGAGTTATTCGATTCGCTCCACCCCGACTGGAACGTGCTGTTGATTCCCGCCTTGCCGGTGGGCTCGAACGCCTTCGACTTCCCGGGCAGCCTGTTCACCCGCCAGCGGGTGGTGCGCGACCTGCTCGTCGACTACGGCGCCTCGCTGGCGCGACACGGCTTCAAGAACATCGTGCTGGTCAGCGTGCACGGCGGCACCGGCCACATCGTGGCCATGGAGGAGGCGGCCGACATCGTCAGTCGACGCTTCAAGTGCTGCGTGGTCAGCCCGGTGGGGGCGGTGGCCACCAAGTTCTTCAGCGGTGGCTACTTCGACGAGCTGGATGAGCTGCTCTCGCAGACCCTCACTGCGGAGGAGAAGGCGCTGCTCAAGGTGGACTGGCACGCCGGCTGGTGGGAGACCTCGCTGATGCTGCTGGCCCGTCCCGATCTGGTCAAGCCGGACTACAAGAACCTCGACCCGGTGGTGGTGGAGGACTTCCGCCGCATCAATGACGCCCTGTGTCGCAGCGTGGGCGACGGGGCCGGCTACATGGGGGCGCCGGCCCGGGCCACCCGAGAGTTTGGCGAAATCCTGAGCAACCTCTTCGTCAAGGACGCCATCCGCATCATCGAGCGCATGGTCATCGACCACGAGGTGCTCGGGGCCGAGGCCCGCTCTCCTCTGTACGACATCCCGTTCATGCGCACCGACTTCGTGCGCAACTCGGTGGCCGTGGGGGCGGGGGTGCTGCTGACGCTTCTCGGAGGTATTCCGCTGGTGGACGCGGTGCGCAAGGGGCAGATCGCCATAGAGGCAGAGAGCGCCGAGGACCACCTGGTCGAGGAAACCAGGGGCGAGAGCTGAACCGGATTCACTCGGACGGCGAGTTTGCATGGCCCGCCGATTTTGCTGCCCTGCTCGATGGCATGCTCGACCCTGTCGCGTTGCGGGACACCCGGCCTCTCGAGGAGCCGCTCAGTTGGCGCACGGGCTTGCAGATGACCCTGGATGGCTCGGGCGGGTTTGCCCTTCAAACACGGTTTCAGCGAGCCGATTTTCCCGCCAGCCCGGCTTATCCAGCCCTGGCCGAGCTTGCCCGGGCGCTGGCGGACGGCTCGTCCAGCGGCGAGCAGTTGGCCAGCGCCATGCCCTGTGAGCCGGCCCGGACGCTGTTCGTGCTGGAGGAGCTCTACCGGCTGGGCTTGCCGGAGGATGACCCTTCAGGCTGAGGATCTGGTGGTCGGAAAGAAACTCAGGTCCCCCGGCAACGGGCGGCGGAGTCAAACCGGCGCCGACTGTCCACTCGAGCCGGAACGAATCCCTCAGTGCGAGGTGCGGCCTCTCGGTGGCTGGGAGGGCCAGGCCGAGATCACGATAGCTAGAAATAGTGTCAAGATTGCGAGCGTATCCATGGCTTGAGTGTAGCTCCCCCGGCTGAAGGATGGCCGTGAGCAACCTGAAGCTTTTCTAAAGAACTTCAATTCCTGGCCGGCTGCTCGCAGTTTACAAAGCTTTCACCCCGTCCGGGGGGCTCCCGGGTAATCTCACGGTGGAATGCTGGTTCGCGAAGCAAGACCTCTCTTCACTCCGCCCCGTTCGGCCACCAGAGCGGCCCGGGAGGCTGCGCCCGTGGACCGGGTGGAGCTCTCCACCGTGCCGGTTTCCCACCGGCGCGAGCTGCGCGGGGCCTGGGTGGCCAGCATCTGGAACCTGAATTTCCCCAGCCGTGCCACACTGCCCACCGACCAGCAGAAGCAAGAGCTGGTGAGCATGCTCGACCGGCTGCAAGAGTGCGGTTTCAACTCGGTCTTTTTCCAGGTGCGTCCCGAGGGCGACGCCCTGTATGCCTCCGAGCTCGAGCCCTGGAGCGCCTGGTTGACCGGCACCCAGGGACGCAACCCGGGCTACGATCCGCTCGAATACCTCATCCGCGAGGCCCATCAGCGAAACATCGAGGTGCACGCCTGGCTCAATCCCTATCGGGCTCAGGCCGGCACGGCCCCCCGGGTGGCTCCCCATCTGGCCGTGGAGCATCCAGAGCACGTCCATCGCTACGGCCGTCAGCAGCGCTGGATGGACCCGGGGGCCGAGGTGGTGCGCCAGCGCCTGGTGGACGTCTGTCGGGATATCACCCGGCGCTACGACATCGACGGGCTGCACTTCGACGACTACTTTTATCCCTATCCCATCAGCGGGGTGGACTTCCCCGACCAGGCCACCTGGCGGGCCTACCAGGCTGGAGGAGGCCGGCTCTCTCGCGCCGACTGGCGCCGAGAGAACGTCAACCAGGCCATCCGCGCGACCGGCCAGGCGGTCTGGGAGCAGAAAGAGCACGTGCGCTTCGGCGTCTCGCCTTTCGGCCTGCCGGCCCCCGACCGGCCCCAGGGCACCAGCGGCTTCGACCAGTACCATGGTCTCTATGCCGATCCCCAGAAATGGATGAACCAGGGCTGGGTCGACTACCTGGCGCCGCAACTCTACTGGCCCACCACCCAGGCGCGCCAACCGTACGAGACGCTGCTCAACTGGTGGGCCGATCACTCGCAGGGCGGCCGGAACATCTTCGCCGGCAACGACCTGACCGCTCTTGGCACCAGCTCGCGCTGGACCATCGACGAGCTCAAAAAGCAGGTGCGCATCTGTCGCGGCAAGGCCGAGCAGGGGGCGACGGGCAACATCTGGTACAACGTGGATCCACTGCTGAAAGATCGCCAGGGGATCGTGGCCGTGTTCCGCGACGAGCTGTATGAAAAGCCCGCCCTGACCCCCCCCATCGCGCGCACGGCCGCTCGTGAGGTCAGCCCGCCGGCCGTCGAGCTGGAGGGGCGAACGGCCCGTCTGGCTCACACCGACGGCGCTCCGCTGCGAGCCTGGACGGTCTACAAAGAGACGGTCACCGCCCCAGGATGGGAGCTCGACCGCATCGTTCCCGGCAGCCAGTCCACCGTCGAGCTGTCGGCCGGTAAGTGGGCCATCGCGGCCGCCACCCGCAACGGCAACGAGAGCCGGGGAGTGGTGGTCTCGGTCACCTAAGTTGGATGCGCCCCCTCCGGTAAGGTCCTTTTCAGCTCTCTGGTTTACTCTGATTGCATGCGCACGGAGAGCTTTACAGGCCACCTGGACAACTGGGGCCACCAGCGTTACCAGGACAATTTTCACGTCAAGCTGGGCCTGCCGGGAGGCGAGCACAGGCTGGAGGTGGTCGATCGCGGCCGGCAATGGAACGAGGCCGACTTTCATCTTCAGGGCGATCTGCCCGCCGGGCCGGTGGATCTTGTCATGGACAACAGCGGCAAGTCCAGCGCCGAGGACGACTTCCGGGTCACCGGCACGGTGGACGGAGAGCCGGTTGACCTGCACTTCGACAACTACGGCAGCTCCAAGTACACCAACCATTTCCACGTCAACGGCACCATGCCGCAGGGTCGGGTGGACCTGGAGATGGTCAACTCGGGCAACAGCAAGTGGGAGAACGACTTTGTGGTCAGCGGGGAGCTCTCCGGCGAGCACTTGCGGCTTACCATCGACAACTCGGGCGGCTCGAGCTATCAGAACAACTTTCGCTTCACGGGAGAGCTCGGTGGCGAGACCATCGACCTGACCATGCTCGACTCGGGTCACGACCGCTTCGAGTCCGACTACCACATCAGCGGACAAGCCCCCTCGCGCTTCGTGGGCTCGCCTGTCTTCCTGCCCATGCTGCTGGCCATCGTCAAAGTGAGCAAGTATCCCATCTACGAGGAGTCGCGCCAGTGACGCCCGGGCAACAGGTCGCGCGCCAGGGCGTGGAGGGGCTGGATCGGTTCCACTTCTGGAACCGTCGTGAGAAGCGTCTCAAAGCCGGTCACCAGGCCCTGGACCAGCTGGCCGCAAGCTCCGAGGAGCCGCTTGCCACCTCGGCCCGGGTTCTCCAGGCCATGGCCTGGACGGTCCAGGGAGATGCCCGGCACTCGCTCTATCGCGTCGGGCTGGAGCGTATGGCGACCACCCCCGCTCAGGGTGCCGCTTCGGCAACCAGCTGGGTGGCCGGCCTGGCCCTGGCTGCTGCTCAGGGCCAGGTTCCGGCCGAGGAAGCGGCCCTGCAGGCCATTCCCACCTCGACCACGATGGAGGCCGGTGTGGCCGGGTGCGCCCTTTCCGCTCACCAGCGGCTGGCGCTGCTGGCCGACCCTGGTCGGGTGTGGAAAGAGCTACCTGATCAGGACTTGCTGGAGCTAGGCCGGACCGAGCTCCAGCAGGACAAGCGTCCAGCCGCCCGCTGGCTGGAGAGCATCACCGACCCGAGGGGGGTTCGGGCCGGGCTGCAGGCGGACCGCGACGATCCCCGGGCAGTGGCCCGTGCCGTCCATCAGCAAGTGCCGCTCAAACTGAGCCAGCTCCAGGGCCTGGGCTGGGACGGCTGGCTGGAGCAGTCTGGCGAGGACCCGCGCTGGGTGGACGCCCTGCTGCAGGCCGATGGTCCTTTGCAGGCGGCTGAGCTCCTCTCGCACGACCCGGAGGCCCATCGGCTGGCTCGCCAGGAGGTGCTCAGCCAGCGACCCGAGATGTTCGAGGGACTCAAGCGGCTCGAGCAGTTGGCCGGGCAGTGCCGAGTCGATCCGATGGCCGCTCGCGCCTGTGAGCGGGCTTACCTGGCCGGCCCACCAACTTGCTCGCTGACTGACCTGGCCGCCCTGGTGGAAGAGCACGCCGACCCCGTTGCCCTGCGCCAGGTGCTCTCGAGCCAGCTCCACCTGGCTGCCATCCCGGTCCATCAGGATGGGCCTTACGCCCTGTCGGCAGCCCTGGCTCAGAGCCATCCCGAGCGGGCTATCATGGCGGCCGTGGACCGGCTGAGCAGGGCCCAGGACAAGCTGGCCGTGCTGGCATGCAGCCAGGATCTGCTGGCCGCCCGCCTGGCCCGGGCGCAGACCACGCCCTGGACCCGCGTGCGCGCCTCCATCGCCGCCCTGCGAGAGCCCGGCTCTGTGCTGCAAGGGGGGGTGAAGGCGCTGGAGAGCTGCCAGACCCCCGAGCAAGAAAAGGCGGTGGCCGAGGTGGTGCGCCAGCTCTGCCAGGAGACCTGGGGCCAGGGCGTGGTGGGCCAGTACCTGGAAAGACTCGAGAGCACCCAGGGCGTGCGCGAGCTGGCCGAGCTGGAGCGGCAGGGCGTGCTGCAGCTGGTGGCCGGTCGCCCCACCGGAGCGATCCAGGAGACCGAAACCGGGGTCATCGTGGGCGGGGTGGTTCTGCCCAGGCGCGACTGAGAAGCTCGCCGGCCAGGGCCAGCGCCTCCTCCTGACTTTCCACCTCGCCGTCTAGAAAGGCGTCCCGCAGCTCGTCGAGCAGGCGGTCTTGCTCTTTCGGAGAGAGCGGGCCGAACTCGTCGGTGAGGTCCTGGCGGCTGACCGGCAGGCAAGCATTGCACAGAAAGCCACCCTCGAAGTACTGCTCGAGCAAGAACTCGACAAAACGGGCGTGCTCCTCGAGCTGGGCAGCCGTCTGGGCCGGTCCGCGCGAGGCCTCCACGTCGGCCAGCGAGAGCAGGGCCAACTCGGGCAACCGCTGGCCCACCCGCCGGATCATCCGGTGAATGCGCGAAGGCGGAGCGTCTGTCACCACCAGCACGGCCTCCAGATGGCAGGCCACCAGGGCCTCCAGGTCGGCCGACTGGCCGGGGCTCAGCCCCAGCCGGGTGGCGATGGCCCTGGCCTTGAGCGCCCCCAGCCGGTCGTGCTCGGGAAAGCGGATGCGTCCGTCGCGGGCGAAGAACCGGGTTTCGGGCTTGGCCAGGTCGTGGCATAGAGCCGTGAGGTAGAGCAGGCCCGGGTCCTGCAGGTGCGACTTGAGCCTTTCCGCGTGCTGCGGAAAGCGGGCGAAGTCTGCCCGGACCATGGCTCGCAGGCCGCGCCAGACCTCAAGCGTGTGCTCGTACACGTCGAGGTGGTGATAGTGGTTCTGGGTCACCGCGCGGCAGGCAATCAGCTCGGGCAAGCGCTCGTGGATCGCCTCGGGGTCTTCGAGCCAGCTCAGCTCGGCGGGCTCTTCGGGCTGTTGGACCAACAGCTGGCGCAGCTCACCCAGGCTGGCCCGTCGCATGGCCCGCCCGGTAATGCCGCAGCGGGGCTTGACATGGAGCCATTCAGGCTCGTAAACGGTCATCTCGACCTCGAACTCCCCGGCCTCGGTCAGGCGCACGTGGGTGAAGTCGCGCGGCTCACCGTACTTGCGGGTAGTCACCACCTGCAGCTCGGGGGAATGCCCCCCTGCGCTCAGGGTCGCAAGCACCCCCTCCAGGTCGCTGGTGTGAAGGTGAAGGTCGATGTCCGAGCCCAGCCGGATGTGCCCGGTCAGCACCGAGCCGATCAGGCGGGGCTGAAAGGGCTCGAGCAGCTCCATCAGTCCGACGGCCTGCCAGCGCATGCGCTCGAGCCGGTGGGTGTGGCTCTCGCCCTCAGTCTGACGGGCAATCAGCAGAAGTTGCTCATGCACCTCGCGGTTGCCGGGCAGGTGGTGGGTGCCCTGGCGTCGCGCGGCCAGGTGCTTGGCCTGGTAATATTCCTTGATTTCGCGGTGGTAGAGCAGGCGGGCCGCCTCGACGGCCACCCGGTGGCGAATGCTGGCGCGGTGCAGCGGTTCCCACTGCTTCATGGTCTGGGGGAGCCTGCGCTCCTTT
>QWHO01000231.1:8861-18748 GCA_021404945.1 bacterium CPR1 | reverse complement strand
GGTGACGGTGCGCTCCTGACCCTGACCCATGAGGCTGATCATGGTCAATCGGTGCTTGTCGGCGAGCGCTTTGAGCAAGTTGAGCAAGTCGGTCTGCTGTCCGGAATTCATTTCGATATCCTTCTAATTAGACATGCGTATAATTAGAAGGATATCTAATTTGATGACTTTGTCAACCAGCGTCATCCCCCAATGGCTGGGGGTCGCGCCAGTCGAGGCCGGTGATGAAGGCAGAGCCGAAATCCCACGGTAAGGTGTTTACTTCGCCGGAATCGAGCGAGAGGACGCGCAGGGTCGCCTGTGTGGTCATCGTGCCGGTATTCGAAAGCACATATTCGGTGGCCGCAAAAACAAGGCGCGTGCAGTCAGGCGAGAAGGCCAGCCAATCGATGCCGGGGGCGCGGTCGCTGCTCAAGGTCGCGGTCCGCACCACCAGGGTCGTGGGATCGATGCTCAGCTCGGTGGTGGGCCACAACCAGAAACTGACGTTGGCTTCGATCGAACCCCGCAGTTGGAGCCCTTCGATCCACAGCGTCTCGAGGTGCGCCGACAACCCCGTCCCGATCCCGAGGCCAGCTTTGCCTGGGGCTATTCCGAGCTGACTCTCGTCGCTCCGGGCCAGGAGGTGGCCCCCCTCTTTCAGCCCGAGGCCCGCTTTGCCGTGGGCCGGTTGCTCGGTCTGGAGTAGTTACCGAACGCGCGTCGAGCACCCAAAGCGTGTCGCCCCATTCAATGCGGTACTGCGTCAGAGGGTTAGAAGGCACCTTCCCCGGCCCGTCGAATTTTCAGGGCACAGACAGCCGAGGAGGATGCGCATGACTCATCCGGCGTGCCCGGCCGAAGAACTGACGATCGCTCCCTATGAGGCTCCGCCTCTGGCCCTGATGCTGGCCAGCCCGGCCCGGCGGCGCTATCGAAAATGGGCCCTGTTCTGCACACTGGTGGCCAGTGCGGCGGTCGGGTCGGTGGCCCGGCTCTATCCCAACAGCGCCGGAGTCTGGCTTGCGCTGGGGGCGCTGGTGACCCTGGTCTACCCCTTCTTGACGGCTTACCAGGATGCGTCCATCATCGGCATGCTGCGCTACGGGCGCAGCCTGGACGAGATCTTGACCACCAGAATGTCCACCTCGGCCTGGATCGATTCGGTCACGCACTTTTCCTTCGTCCATTCTCTCAAGATCGCTCCCTGGCTGTGCCTGGCCGTGTTCGGCCAGATGCTTGCCTACGTCAGGTTTGGGGGGACCTTCGATGAGGATTGGATCCTCGCTCCCGTTCTGTGGTGCGGGCTCTGTCTGGTGGTGAACCTGGTGGCCTGTAACATCTTCCTGGTCTGCGCTGTGTGCGACCGGGTCGACATGGATTCCCCCGTCGGCGTGGCCTGGGGAGCCACCGCCATCTTGATGGGCATGTACGGCCTGGCCAACGGCGGCAGCTTCGGGCTGCTGCTGATGGCTCTGGGAGTGCTCTGCTTCGTGATGGCCTGTCGGCAACTGGCTTTGGAGTGGCTCCAGCGGGGAGACTCCGCCCCGGTCTTGACCGAAGTCCAGAAGCGCCCCTCCACCAATCGCTTCCAGCGACCCTACAACGAGAACCCCATCGTGATCCGCGAGAGCGCGCGATTGGCCCGCAAGCTGTCGGGCGGAGGCGTGACGGCGGTTCTTTTCTACCATCACGGCCTCTTTTTTCTGGTGCTGGCGCTGGCTTTGCTCTTCCTGCCTCAGCGCGGGCTCGAGATCGCCTGGTACGTCTTTCCCGCCCTCTTTATCCTGCAGCCCCTGATGGCCTCGATGAACGTGTCCACCTCGCTGGTGGAGGAGCGCGAGCGGCGCACGCTGGAGTCGCTCGCGCTCACTCAGATCAAGGCCGAGGAGTTCCTGGATGGCTGGGCCTCGTTCGGCTGGCGTTACCGGGTGAGCGAGTCGCTCTTCATGGTGCTCTACTGCTTCGTGGTGGCCTTCCAACTGGGCAGCGCCGCGCCGCTGGCCATCGTGCCGGCCTATGTGTGGCTGCTGGGCTCGTGCTACCTGGCCGCCTACCTGGGCGTGCTGGCCTCCACCCAGGCCCGCAGCCGGGCCCAGGCGGGCTCTTTCGCGCTGGGCTACGTGGGCCTGATGCAGCTGGTGCTGGGCATGTGCTGCTACCTGGGCCAGTGGTATGACAACCTGCTTTTGATCGGAGCGGTGGCCGGAACGGCCTACCTGGTGCGCCGGCGGGCCCTGCGGATGGTGCACACCTGAGCTACTGCGCCATCTGCGTTACCAGATCACTCGGATTGGAAAGCCGCAAAAAGCTCCATCGCAGGTAGCCAACGGGACTCGCTCCAGGGTCGCCTGGGCGGCCAGCAGCCGGTCGAACGGGTCGCGATGGTCGTGCGAGAAGCTGCCCGCCAGCAGGGCATGGGCAGAGCTGACCGGCAATTCGAGAGCCATCAACTTCGTGAGGGCTCCCGGGTAGTCGCTGACCACGGATTCGGCCTCGGGCAGCTTGCCCAGTCGATATTTGGTGGCGATTTCCCAGGTTGATGCAGCGGACACCAGGACCTCGTTCGCAGGGTTGCGCAGAAGGTTGCGTGCCCGCTCGGACAACTGCTCGGGAGTCATCAACGCCCAGAGCAAGCAATGTGTGTCCAGCAGCAGACGCAATTATTCCCAGGCCTTCAGCTCTTCCTCGAGGAGAGGCTCGAAGAACGCTTCGGTCAGCCGTCCCTTGAGAAAGCCCAGAGGTCGCTCGCTGGCGGCCTCGACCGCTACCAGTTTGGCAACGGGCTTTCCGGCCCGGGCCAGGATGATCTCCTCACCTGCAAGCACGGCCTCAACCAGGCGCGAGAGGTGGGTCTTGGCCTCGTGCATGTTCACCGTGCGACTCATCGACCTCAATCTTAGTCGACTAAGTATAGGAAATCAAGTTCTACTTGCGGGCTTTCCAGCTCTCCCCCGCCAGCCGCCAGGTGCCCTGTTGCCTGACCATGGTGACCTGACCGTCGGCCAGCTTGCCGTTGATCTTGCCCAGAGCCACCACCGTGGCCTGGTCGCCCTGAACCTTCTCCGAGATCACCTTCACCTCGGTCGGAGCCAGGCCACGCAGCATGGTCAGCATCATCTCCCGATCGTCTTTCTCCAGGGTTGACATTTCCTTGCGCCGGGCGTCGTCAAAGTAGGGGAAAAGCTCCTTGAGCGACCCGCACCTGTGCACCAGCGCGGCGTAGGTCTGGTAGGTCTTGCCCGGGCCGGTCTCGGCGGCGGCCAGCCAGCCAGTGGCCAGCAAGATGAGGATCAGCGTTCGCATGCCCGAACCTTCGACGCCGGCTGAAAAAAGCCTGAAATTCATGGCGGCCTGTTAACGACCCGGTCACCTTCCCCCGGGCCCGTCCGGTTTAGGATGCTTGCACAACATAGAGTCGGGAGGACCACCATGATTTCCCAGATCCACCACCAGAGCGGACTGAGCTCACTCAGTCGCCCCCAGTCGGCGGCTTCGTCCGCCCCTTCGAGCCCGGCCGATGGCCGGGGCGCAAGCGTCGAGGCCAGCTCGCTGCCCTCGCGCCAGGATCTCGCCGCCATGCAGGCCTCAGTGGCCTCCGAGGCCAAATCGCTCGAGTCCAAGCTCGGGCCTCACGTCGAAGGCCAGGTGCTGGTCAAGCTGAAGGCTGGCGAGAACGGCCTGATGGACGTGGATGGCTTTGCCAATGAGTACGGAGCCTCCACCCTGCACAAGTTCAACCTTCCTAACTTGTTCAAGAACGCTGATGGCGAGCTGGTGCAGCTCAAGCTGCCGGCCGGGATGTCCACCGCCGAGGCGATGGCCGTCATGGCCAAAGACGACCGGGTCGCCTACGTCGAGCCCAACCACACCTTCACGCTGGACGGCGCTCAGCCAAAAGAGGGCGTCAACCTGCCCGACGACCTGGACACCCGTCTCTGGGGCCTGAACAACAGCGGCCAGGACAACGGCACGGCCGATGCTGACATCGACGCCCCCGAGGCCTGGACGGTCAGCACCGGCGCCCGCGCCGACGCGGGTGGCCCCATCATCGCCGTGATCGACACCGGCGCCGACTTCAATCACCCCGACCTGAAAGACAACATCTGGACCAACCCCGGCGAGATCCCGGGCGACGGCATCGACAACGACGGCAACGGCGTCATCGACGACGTGCACGGCTACAATGCCCTGGCCAACAACGGCAACCCCATGGACGGCCACTCCCACGGCAGCCACTGCTCCGGTACCATCGGCGCCAGCGGCAACAACGCCCAGGGCGTTGTGGGCGTGAACTGGCAGGCCACTATCATGCCGGTCAAGATCTTCTCCGACCAGGGCTCGACCGACGCCGCCAGCATCATCCGCGGCATCAACTACGCCACCCAGATGGGTGCCCGCATCACCTCCAACAGCTGGGGCGGCGGCCAGTTCAACCAGGGCATCTACGACGCCTTCAAGAACAGCCCGGCCCTGCACATCATGGCCGCGGGTAACTCCGGCTCGGACAACGACGCCAGCCCGCACTACCCCTCCAGCTACGATCTGCCCAACAACGTGGCCGTGGCGGCCACCGACCGCAACGACCAGCTGGCTGACTTCTCTTGCTTTGGCGCCACCTCGGTGGACATTGCCGCCCCGGGCGTGGACATCTGGTCCACCGTGCCGGTCAGCAAGGGCAGCTACGGCGACATGAGCGGCACCTCGATGGCGACCCCGCACGTGAGCGGCGTGGCCGGCCTGATCGCCGCCGCCTATCCCAACGCCACCAACGACGAGATCAAGGCCCGCCTGATGAACGGCTCGGACAAGCTGTCCCAGCTCGACGGCAAGGTGGTCAGCGGCGGACGCCTCAACGCGGCCAACGCCCTCGACAACGACTCGGTGGCCCCGGCCGCCCCCAACGACCTGCGCGCCATCTCGGCCCGCGCCAACGGCGCCACCCTGCAGTGGACCGCCACCGGTGATGACGGCTGGTGCGGCCAGGCGGGCAGCTATGAGCTGCGCGTCTCCGACAAGCCGATCGTGGACGGGGAAGCGGCCGAAGGCCAGGTTTCCTTCTCCAACGCCGAGCTGGTCGCCACGGCCAAGCCGAGCGCCACGGGCACCCTGGAGCAGGCCAGCTTCTCGGTGGTTCCCGCCGGCCAGGAGCGGACCAAGTACTACGCCCTCAAAGTGCGCGACAACGTGGGCAACGCCTCCGAGATGCGCACCGGCAGCGTCAACCTGCCTCCCGCCCAGCTAGCCTTCGAGGACAACATGGACGGTGGCGCCGAGAACTTCATCCCGGCCGACAGCTGGGCCCAGGTGGACGCCGAGGGGCGCGGCAAGGTCTGGACCGACAGCCCCAGCGGGAACTACGCCGATCGTGCCAACACCTCGTTGACCACCCGGCCGATCTCGCTGCAGCAGTTCCAGGGCAGCACGCTCATCTTCGACACCAAGTTCGACCTCGAGCGCCGCTACGACAACGTCTACGTGGAAGGCTCGACGGACGGGCAGAACTGGGAGCGCCTGGCCGGCTTCACCGGTTCCTCCGACTGGAGCAGCCGCTCGGTGGACATCTCCAAGTACGACGGCCAGGACGTGCAGCTGCGCTTCCGCCTGAACGCCGACTCGAGCCAGACCGCCGACGGGTTCTACCTCGACAACATGGTCATCGCCGGCGACAAGAGCGAGCAGGGGTAAGCCTTCAAAGCTCCTGAGGCTGAGAGGCCCCCGGTTTTCCGGGGGCCTCTCTTTGTCTTTCTGTGCGGCCATGGGCGCCTCGCTTGCCGGCACCTTCCGGGGGGACGAGCCGCGAAGGCCGGGCGCGAGGCCCTGACGAATCCCGAGCGCGTGCCGGAAGGAGACACTGTCTACAAGGTCGCCGCCTCCATGCGACCGCTGCTGGTGGGTCAGGTGCTCGAGCAAGTTCGCATTCTCACCGTGGTCGGATCGGAGCGGCTGAAGGGCAGTCTGGTCACCGGCCTGGAGACCAGGGGGAAGAACTTCCTGCTCACCTTGCAGGGCAAGCGCGAGATGATGCTGCGGGTGCACCTTGGGATGAACGGAAGCTGGCATCGCTACGCTCCCGGAGCGAGCTGGAAGGGGTCGGCCCGGGACGCTCGCGTGCAGCTTCACACCGCCGAGCACGTCTTCGTGTGCTTCACTCCCAAGAACGCCGATCTGTTCGAAGCCCGCGAGCTGCCCGTCTTTCTGCCCGTTGCCAGGTTGGGGCCCGACCTGCTCGGCCCCGAGCCCAAGCTCGAGGTGGCGGCTCAGCGCGCCCTCAGCCTGCCCGACAGGCCCCTGGCCGAGGTGCTGCTCGATCAGCGGGTGGCTGCCGGGCTGGGAAACGTCTACAAGAGCGAGCTTTGCTTTCTGGGCGTCTACCCGAAGTGCGCGCTGGAGGGCCGTTTCTACGAGCCCCACGAAGGCTTCAGCCCCTGGACCCCCGTGGGCGAGGTCGGCCTGCAGGCGGTGATCAGCCTGCTGGCGCGGGGTCGGGACGCCCTGCTGGCCAACCTGGGTGGCTGGGAACGCACGACCACCTTCGATCGCCGCCGCGAGCCACAGCGCGGGAGGGCGACCCATTGGGTCTACGAGAGGGGCGGGAGGCCCTGCCGGGTGTGCCGGGCCCCCATTCAGCGTCGAGTTTGGGGAGGCGAGGCTCGCGTGACCTACTGGTGCCCGGGCTGCCAGCCTTGATGTTTACGGCCCGCTAACCTTCATCGCAGGCGTTCAGCGGCTGAGCAGGAAGAGCACCTCGGTCTGGTCGGCCACCGATTCCTCGGTCACCAGGCGGGCCCGCTCGTCCCAGATGGGCTCGCGCCGGGCGGCTACTTCCACCTCGTCGTGGTAATCCTGGAACCCGTCCGCCGTCACGGTCACCTTGTAGTGGCCAGGGACCAGCATCGTTTTGATCCTACCGCTGGCGGGCACGGTATACTCTACCCGCTTGCTGCCGTTGTCGAACAGCACCTTTGCTCCGCCCACTGCGCCCTTGACCGGACCGGGGCTCCGGTTCTCGTGGAAGGCCAGCAGAGCTGCTGCCTCCGGGCTCATGGCCTCGTCCCCCATCGTCTTGAGGTCGCGCACGCTGCCACGCACCACGGCCGGGTGGTTGGGACCGGGCACGATTACGCTGAGCTTCTTCTTGCCGCGGCAGCCGGGACACACTCCGCCGCCCCCGCCGCGAGGGGGCATGCCTTCTCTCATGGCCATCTCGCGCTCGTCCCCCCCTTCGCCGGTGCCTCCGCACCAGCGACAGTCGCGCACCTCGGTGCGGTCACCCGGATACGTCTGGGGCTTCATCATGCTCCTGGCCACTCCAAAGATGGCCAGGCACACCACAGCCATCGCCAACAACGAGTAGAGCTGAAACCGGTTGTAGCCTATCATCCCAGTGTTGCCTCCTTGTAAGTGTATAATCTACACTTACATAGTATCAGATCCCCTGGAGAAAGTCTACTACCCGGTCCACCGCCAGGGCCAGGTTCTGCTGCTCGGTGCGCCCCGAGGAAACGCGGGGCACGAAGGCGTGATCGCCATCGGCAATCCACTCCCGACGGATGCTCGGCGAGAGGGGATAGCTGGCGATCTCGTCCGGCGAGCCGAAGACGTCCCGGGTGCCCTGCAGGAACAGGGAAGGAGTCTGGAGGTGCTCGAGGTGCTCGATGCGCAAGGAGTCGGGCCGGCCCGGCGGGTGGTAGGGGTAGCCCAGCACCACCAGGGCCCGGGCCCCCACCTCGTCGGCCAGGTAGCTCGCGATGCGCCCTCCCAGGGACTTGCCGGCCAGCACCACCGGGCCGGGCACGGCCTGCACGGCTTCTCGCCAACAGGCGATCAGCTTCTCGCGTGAGTCGGGCGGCCTCTTTCCTCCGGTCTCGCGACGCTTTTGCATGTAGGGGAACTCGAATCGTCCCACTCGCAGCCCCCGCTCACCCAATCCGGTGGCGACGGTCTCCAGGAAGGGCGAATCCATGGGCGCCCCCGAGCCGTGGGCCAGCAGCAGCATCGGTCCCCGGGTGGGGCCGTTCCAGAGGAAGTTCACGGTGCGTCGGCCGGCTTCTTCTCCGAGAGGGGCTTTCCCCCCGGCGGGTCGAAAGCGCCGCCATGCTCGACCTGACCGTTCACGAAGAACCCCTCCAGCGCGCCGTCCAAAGGGCTCGCGAGAAGAACATCATCATCCCCACTTTCAAGCAGCAGCGCGACCCCGCTCTCGTCCCGGCGCCGGTCAAGGCCCGTCTCAAGGAAGTGGGTCTGTGGGACCTCAATCCGATCAATTTGTTCCGCATCACCTGGCACAACGAGCCGGTGGCTCAGGGAGGCGGATTCGGACCGGTCACCTACCTCGAGTTCCCGCCCGAGCTCACAGGGGTCAAGGCCCGCATCCTGGCCGTGGTGGGCAAGTGGTTCCCTACCGGAGCCCACAAGGTGGGAGCCGCTTTCGGGTGCCTGGTGCCGCGTCTGGTCACCGGCCAGTTCGACCCCACCAGCCAGAAGGCCGTCTGGCCCTCCACCGGCAACTACTGCCGTGGCGGCGCCTATGATTCGGCCCTGCTCGGCTGCGAGTCCATCGCCATCCTGCCCGAGGGCATGAGCGCCGAGCGCTTCGAGTGGCTCCAGAAGGTGGCCGGCGAGATCATCAAGACTCCGGGCAGCGAGTCCAACGTCAAGGAGATCTTTGACAAGTGCTGGGAGCTGCGCAACTCGGGTCAGAGCCTGTCCATCTTCAACCAGTTCGAGGAGTTCGGCAACTACCTGTGGCACTATGAGATCACCGGGCGGGCCATGGAAGAGGTGCTGCGCACCGCCATGCGCCCCGGCGACGAGTTCCGCGGGCTGGTTTCAGCCACCGGCTCGGGTGGGACCATCGCCGCCGGCGACTATCTCAAGGAAGTCTGGCCCCACTCCAAGATCGCGGCCAGCGAGGCCACCCAGTGCCCCACTTTGCTGCGCAACGGCTTCGGCGAGCACCGCATCGAGGGGATCGGCGACAAGCACGTCCCCTGGATTCACAATGTCAAGAACACCGATCTCGTCGTCGCGGTGGACGACGAGGGGCCCATCTCGGTCTTGCGCCTGCTCAACGAGCCGGCCGGACGCAAGTACCTGGCCGCTCAGGGCCTCTCGACGCAGCTCATCGAGAGACTGTCCTGGTTGGGCATCTCCTGCGTCGGCAACCTGGCGGCCGCCATCAAGATGGCAAAGTGGTATGAGATGGGCGAGCAGGATGTGATCATCACGGTGCTGACGGACTCGCTGGAGATGTACCACAGCCGCCTGCGCGAGTTGAACGACTCTCGCGGGCCTCTCACCGAGGCCCAGGCGGCGGCCACTCACGCCCGCTACCTGCTGGGCCTGGGCACCGACGAGATGGAAGAGCTCGACTACTGGGGCAAGAAACGGGTCCACAACCTGAAGTACTACACCTGGGTCGAGCAGCAGGGGAAGACCTACGAGGAGATCCAGGCCCAGTGGCACCAGAAGGACTACTGGACCCGGGTGCACGGCCGACTGGACGAGCTGGACGCGTTGATCGACGAGTTCAACAACCGCGTCGGGCTTCTCAAGCAGCTCAACTAGCTTGGGCCAGCTCGCCAACCGACTGGGCAAGAGCTTCCGCCACCTGCGTAAGTGGGCCCGACGCGAGGGCATCAGCTGCTTTCGGGTCTACGACCGGGACATCCCTGAGGAGCCGGTTACGGTCGACTGGTACGAGGGCCGGGCCCTGGTGCAGTGCTCCCAGAAGCACACCGATGACCGCGAGGGCTGGATGGGGACGGTGGAGCAGGAGGTGCGCGAGGCCCTCGAGCCCACCGAGGTCTTCCTCAAGGACCGCCGCCCGGGCGGCCAGTACCAGGCGCTGGGCTCGCCCACCCACGAGCTCGAGGTGGGCGAGGGAGGCCTGCGTTTCCTGGTCA
>QWHO01000231.1:0-8840 GCA_021404945.1 bacterium CPR1 | reverse complement strand
AGCGGGCTGTTTCTCGATCACCGAGACACGCGAGCGATGGTGCGCGAGCAGGCGACCGGCAAGCGGGTGCTCAACCTGTTTAGCTACACCGGCAGCTTTAGCGTCTACGCGGCCGCCGGCGCAGCCCGGGCCACCGTCTCGGTGGACCTGTCCAACACCTACCTGGAGTGGTCCGAGCGCAACTTCCGCCTCAACGGCCTGGACCTGGAGTCCAACCGGCTGGAGCGGGCCGACGTGCTGGCCTGGCTCGAAGAGGGCCACGGCCTGTTCGATCTGATCGTGTGTGATCCGCCCACCTTCTCGAACTCCAAGAGGATGAGCGGACACTTCGACGTGGCCGAGCACCATCACATCCTGATCCGCGCTTGTTTGGAGCGGCTCACGCCCGAGGGAGAGCTCTACTTCTCCACCAACCACCAGCGCTTTGCCCTCAGCCCGGAGTTTCGCGGGGTGGAGCTGGACACGGTGCCGGTGGACTTTCGCAACCGCAAGGTCCACCGACTCTGGCGCCTGAGGCGATGAGCGCCCCCCGGCGAGCGCGCGAAAGGAAAGGGAAGTCGCCGAATCAGAGCAAAGTGCCAGCCCGACCGCACTCGCTGCCCAGCTTGAGGGATTCCCAGCGAAACAGCAATCAGGCCTCGCGGGCGCGAGCCCGCCAGCAGATGGCGAAGAGCAGGGCCGACAAGAGCGAGCTGGCGATCACCAGGTCGAAGGCCGCGTCCCAGCCGTGGCGCTCGGTCAGGGCTCCGATGCCCCAGCCGCTGACCAGTCCGGAGAGATAGCCGAACAGCCCGCTCAGCCCGATGGCGGTGGCGGCGGCCCGCTTGGTGGCGATGTCGGCCATCAGCACGCCCACCAGGAACTGGGGCCCGTAGACCGTGAAGCCGGCCAGGATGAAGCTGAGCTTGGTGTAGCCGGTGTGGGCGCACAGCCAGCAACCCAGCGTGGCCCCCAGCATGTAGGCCACGCACACCGCCGAGCGGCGGTGGGGAAAGAACCGGTCGGTGAGGACTCCGGCCGCCAGCGAGCCCACCAGGCCGGCCGCCTCGAAGGCGCCCACCATGCCGCCGCTGGCGATCTTGCTGAAGTGGCGCGCCTCCTGAAGATAGGTCGGTCCCCAGTTCAGGAAGGCGTAGCGCACCACGTAGACGTTGAAGTTGGCCAGCGAGAGGATCCAGATGGTGGGATTGGCCCATACATGCTTGTAGACGAAGGCCTTGAACTCGCTCGAGCTCAGCTCGCGCTCGGGCTCGCCGGCGTGCTCGAGCTCGGTCTCGCCCGAGTAGACCTCGACCGGGGGCAGTCCCAGCGAGGCGGGCGTGTCGCGCAGCCGGTCGAGCAGGAAGAAGCAGCACAGCACCGCGATCCCGGCCGGCACGAAGAAGACCGAGCGCCAGCCGTAGTGGTGCAAGAGCCAGCCCGAAAGCCCGGCCGCGATGGCGGCTCCGAACATGTGGGAGGTGTTGAAGATGCCCCAGCTCACGCCGCGCTCGCCGGGGCTGAACCAGTGGCTGAGGATGCGGGCCACGGGCGGAAATCCCATGCCCTGGAACCAGGCGTTGAGAGCCCACACGACCACCAGTGCCGTCAGGGTGTGGCACAGGCCGAAGGTGAAGCAGGCTACCCCTGAGCAGAGGATACCGATGGACATCAAGATGCGCGGGTTGGTGCGGTCGGCGATCATGCCGTTGAAGAGCTTGGATACCCCGTAGACCAGGCCGTGCACGGTCAAGATGATGCCCTGGCCGCCCTTGTCGATGTTGAGCTCGCGGCCCATGTCTTTGATGGCTACCGGCAGGTTGGTGCGCACGATGTAGTAGACGGCGTAGCCGATGAAGGTGGAGCTGAGCAGGCGTAAACGCCAGTAGCGAAAGAGCGGGCGGACCTGCTCGGCGGGGACGGGGGGCGCGGGGGGCGGAGGATCGAGCAGCCCCGGTTTGCGGACCTCGGGCTCGGTCACCCCACCGACGGGCTGGCTCATCGGGTCTTCAGCTTGAGCCGGGTACCGCCCAGCACGAAGCTCTGGCCTACCTGACCCACCTGCAGGCCGGCTGTGTGGCCCTCGAACAGCTCATCGAGCGCCTGCTGGGTGGATCCGCGTCGGTCGGAGGTGAGCAGCTGGAGCTGCTCCACCCGCCAGAGAAAGCGCGACATCAGCTCCTCCGAGCTGCCCTGCAGGCGGCCGCTGGCCACGCCCTGGTCGATCTGCTGACGCACTTTGTCCAGGCCGTCCAGCTCGCCCGTCAGCTCGAAGCCGCGGAGGTAGCCGCGCAGGGATTGGAGCGGGTTCTCCCCCTGCCGGTCGGCCTGCAGGGCGTGCTCGAGGGCGGCGGCGGTGTGCTCTCTGGGCAGGCCCAGCCGGCGCAGGTAGGCGCTGCACTCGGCCAGGTCGTTCAGGAAGCCGGGATTTTGATAGCTGATGTTGCGGGCCATGTCGAAAGCCGTGGAGGGGTTCATCCCGGGCTGCTCTTGCAAGAGCTGGTAGGCGCTCTGGAAGCGGCCCAGAGCCTCGCTCGTGCCCTCTTGCGGCCCCCGAATGGCGACTGCCGCGTGCAGGGTTTCGAGCGGATACCACTTGCGCAGGTTGCGGTCCATGCTCGCGGCGGCTGCCTCCAGGTCTTGCTCGGTGGCCTGCAGGCTCTCCCCCTCGCGCCGGGCGGTGACCGAGAGCTGCACCCAGCGGCTCTGGTGGTGCAGCCAGCCCCCTTCCTTGTTGGCCTCGAGGTGGTTCTGGGGCCAACCCTCCTGCTCGCGTCGCGCCACGGTGCGCTGCTCGAGCTGGTCGAAATACTCCTGGCGGCGCTCGGCCGGAACCCCCTGAGAGTCTTGCAGCACCCCCATGGCATTCCAGGGAGACTGATACAAGCTGATCAGCCCGCGGAAGGTGGCCACCTGCTCGGGGTCGCTCTGCAGGGCGTTGTGCTCGATATTGACCGCGCTCCAGGCCGAGTGGTCGTCGCTCCAGTCCTGGGCGGAAGACTCGCGCCCGCGCGCGTGGGTGATGCGCTCGAGCTGCTGGCAGTACTCGTCCACCGCCTGGCCCAGCGTGACGCGGTGCTGGGGAGGCTTCTGCAGAAAGTTGCGATGGTCGTTGGGGCCGAGGGAGTAGCCGGCCAGGGTCTCTTCCTCGAGCGTGATGGTCTTGTGCAGAAACTCGAGTGGGCGGAAGACGTCGGAATGGTCGAGCACCCACTCGGGTTTGGGCGGGCAGGCCTCCACCAGGCGCTCGTAAATCTGGATGCGCTCCGCGCGCGGGACATCGGCCATGAAGCCGCCGGGCTTGTCGATTCGCTCGTGCAGGCGCTGCAAGCTTTCAGCCAGCATCTGGTCACGCTCGGGCACGTCCTCGGAAAACACTCGCCGACCGATCTGGTAGAGCCCCCGCAACTCGCCGGGATCGGCCCCGGGCACGTGGCGCTGGAGCCAGGCCACGTCCGGACGCTCTTCGGCCACGGGCTCGTCCTGCTTGTTGACGGATGCGCGCACCGGAAAGCTGGTCAGGTTGACCATGGGCATGACGGGGCGAATCATAGCCAGAGCCTATGGGATGGGGCTGAAAGGGTCCTGAAGAGCACGCCTCACTGATCAGCTCGTTCGACCTGTTGAGAATTCATCGCGCAGTCTATGCGAGGGTGTTTAAAGCAGGTCGTCGGCCCAGAGCCGGTCGACAAAGCTCCGCCAGGGGAGCACCCCCACCTTGCCGTGACGGTCGCTGAGCTGGCGGGGCTCGCTCTCGAGGCAGACCACCTGGCGCTTCCTCACCGGGCCGTCATCGGCCAGGGCCGTCAGCCCCTTGAGGTCGGTCTCGTGTACCCGCCTGGACGCCTTGACCTCGATGGCGGCGATCCGGTCCGCCAGCACGAAATCAACCTCCAGGCCGGTCGAGGTCCGCCAGTAGAAGAGCTCGAGATCGCGGCGTCGGTAGGATCGATAGGCCAGCAACTCGGTCCAAATCAGTTGCTCGAAGGAGCGGCCGAACTCGGGAGTGCCGATGCGGGGGGTTCGTCGCGAGAGAAAGTTGGTCACGCCCACTTCGAAGAGATAGAACTTGTCCGTTTGGATCATCCGCCGCTGGCTGGTCCTCCAGGGAGGCAGCGCGGCGCCGAGCAGCGTATCGCTCAAAATCTGGTAGTAGCTCCGGGCTGTTTTGGCTGACACAGAGCACTCGCGAGCGATATTCTCGTAGTTGATCAGCTCCCCACTGCTCAGGGCCGCCACCCGGAGGAAGTCGGAGAAAGCGGGCAGGTTGCGGGTCAGCCCTTCGGCTGCGATTTCCTCCTTGAGGTAGTCCCCCACGTAACTGGCCAGGTCCTCCAGCGGGTGGGCCGCCAGGAAATGAGGGGGCAGGGTACCCCGAACCACCAGGTCTTCCAGGTCCAGGCTCGGCCGGTCGTCGAGCAACTCGCCGAGGCAGAGCGGTCGCATCTCCCGTCGCCAGGCCCGCCCTCCCAGCAGGTTGGCCTGGCCGCGGAGCAGTTTGCGGGGGCTTGACCCGGTCAAGAGAAAGCGGGCTCCCCGATTCTCGATCAACCAGTGGACCTCGTCGAGTAAGGCGGGCACCTTCTGCACCTCGTCGATGACCATCAGCGGGCAACTCTCGTAACGTTCTCGGAGCAGCGCCGGACGACGCACGTAATCGTAGTAAACATCCGTTTGCAGCAGATCGATGACCCTGGCCTCAGGGAGATGCTGCCGAATCCAACTGCTCTTGCCGGTTTTGCGCGGACCCCACAGGAAGACCGAGCGGTCGGCCTGATCGGGGAGGGCAAAGTGGCGGACAATCATTCCCTGCGGGTTCGATTATTCGGATAAACCGACCTGCAATGTCGGATAATCCGAATCAGGCGGCCCGGATCAGCCGTTCGGCGGGCGGGGCCAGCGCCGGCTCAAGCGAGGGCGCGAAGCCCTTCTCACGGGTCGCCTCCACCTTCTCCTCGACGCTGCGGTTGGAGTCCACCGCCTTGCGGATCAGGGCGCTCCCCAGCTTCACGGCCCCGGCCGACAGGTCCAGCCCCAGGGAGAGCAGCCCCAGCCCGGCGGCGGCGCTGTGATTGCCCAGCAGGTAGCTGACCGCGGAGGCTCCGGTCAGGGCACCGGTGGTGGTCTCCAGGGCTCCCTCGGCCAGCATGGCGGTGGTCCCCTTGCGCCCGAAGCCCTCGATGCCCTCGGAGACCTTCTCCACCCCGCCCTTGAGGCGATAGATCGAGTCCACCCCCGCCATCAGCGCCACCACCGGCCCCACCGGGCCAAGACCGCCCATGGCGGCCACGAAGGGCAGCTCCAGGCGTCCGATGGAGCGCATGAATTTGAGCGGCCCGGCGTTGGCGTTGGGCAGGCTGAAGCCGGTCTCGGGCTCGGACATCACGCGCAGCATGCGCAACCACTGCGACCCGCGCGCGAAGTCGGTGCGCGAGTAACCAAAGTTGTCCTGAAAGTGGGTGGGCAGGTAGACCGACAGGCCCGTGGAGCCGAACATTGAGGTGCCCGAGGCGGTCACGCTGTGCGATTCGGCGATCACTGCGCCCACCAGCTCGCGCTGCAGGCGCTGGGCGGCGGCCGTGACCCCGGGCTGGTCGGGGAACGCCTTGCACAGGCGGCGGCTGAAATCGCCCAGGTCGCGGTAATCCTTGAAGGGGTCCACCGTGCCGGCGCACTCGGTATAGCTCTGGGTGGCCGTCATCACCGCGCGCAGTCTTCCCTTCACCGAGGGGTCGCCCGACATGGCCTGCAGCAGACGGTCGGCCAGCTCTTCGCTGGCCTGGCGCACGTCGCCCATGCGTTTGAGATCGATGGCCGACTGGGTGGGGGTGAAGTTGGATCTCCCCACCTGCCGCCCCGCTTCGTAAACGAACAGGCGCGAGAGCTCCTCGCCGGTCAGGTTGCCCTGGACCTGCTGCAGCTCCTCGGCGATCTTGCGCAGAGGCATGCCGCCGTTCATCCCCGGCACCGGGAGCATGAAGCCGGCCTCTACCTCTTCCGAGGCCACCATGTAGCTGGCCGAGTTGCGCAGGGCGTAGCCCACCTCGGCCTGGGCCATCAGGCAGGCGTCGAAGGCCACCACCTCGATCTTCTGGCCGGTAGTGCGCTGGGCCGCCTCCAGGGCCTGAGCCAGGTCTTCGTTTCTTACCACGGAGCCATACTCGTCGTCGTTGAGCACGCCCTGAAAGCCGGCCCCGTGGTTGGAGAGCACCACCGCGTAGCGCTCGGCCGGGTAACGCTTGATTCCCCACTCCACGAAGTCTTGCACTGTACTGGCGCTGCCCATGTCCTGCGAGCCGATGCTGTGAAGCTCGGCCAGGCCCTGGCCCTTGACCAGCTCGCCTCGCTTGACCTCGTCCATGCCGGCCAGACCGATCTCGGCCACCAGGTTGACGTTGGGGTCGGAGCCCACCTTCTCGAGCGAGCTGGCCGAGCGCTCGATCATCTTGGAGAGGTTGTTCTTGCCATCCATGTAGTAGAGGATGGTCCACTTCTTGCGGGCAGTCGGCATTCCGGTCACGTTCATAGCCAACAGTCAACCATGAACAGGCAGCCCAATTGGTTGCCGGAGGGTTACCGGGTGGTTGCCGGGAAGCCAGATTCGTGGAATGGCTGCAACCCCTCGAGAACGGCCTGACCGTGGCGGTCGGCCTGCTCAAGTTCTTGCTGGAGGCGATCTCGGCCCTGTGCGTGGCCCTGGGCCTGGTCAGCACACTGCGGCTGGCGGCCAGCCGGCTGCCGCACGAGCTGGGTTTCTCGGCTCTGCGCCTGCGCTTTGGCAGCTGGCTGGCCCTGGCCCTCGAGTTCCAGCTGGGGGCCGACATCGTGGGCACCACCGTGGCTCTCCTTCGAGGCCCTGGCCAAGCTGGCCACGCTGGCGGTGGTGAGGACGTTCTTGAACTACTTCCTGCAGCGCGAGCTGGAGGCGGGGCGGAGGCAGGCCGATGCGCCTGTGGACTCTCCAGAGGCTTGAGGTCAAGCGCTCGGGGTCTGGCCCCGTAGACGTAGCCACGGGTAAGCCCTGACTGAGCTCGCATGAGCTCGCATCGAAGGTTGCGCCAGGTTGCTACCGCGTGGAGGCGAGCCTGGGCGCGGGGGAGCGCTTTGTGTGGTCGGACTTCCCGCAGGAGGTGCTTAGCCAAAGCCCGCCACGTCAGCCCGTGGTCGCGTCGTCGCCCTGGTCTTCCCAGTAGTCCACGTCCGAAGCCGTGGTCTGCATCCGCACTTTCGTCCAGGACTTCGTCTGCGAGGTCTTGGGCAGCCGCGTGCGCGACTTGCGCGCCCCCAGCGCCCGGGTAAGCTGGCGACCGAGGGGCTTGAGGTGCACGGCCAGCTCGCGGGCGTAGCCGAGCACCTCCTCGTCGGAAGGGTCGATCTCCACGGCCCGCAGGAGCTGCCTGGCGGGCTTCCTCCAGACGCTCCATCTTGGCCAATGCCGCCGCGCGGTGGGCGCGCGCCAAGCCCAGAGTGGGCTCGAAGGCGATGGCGCTCTCGAAGAGCGAGAGGCCACGCTGCACGTCTCCCTGCAACAGCAACGAGGGAGAGGGGAAAGCGGTTCACCGCTCTCTTCCACCACATCTACAACGTTGGGCGGCGGCTGGAGTAGATGGGGAGACATGGCAGCACTACGGTGAAAAGCTAGAGGAGAATCTTCAGGACCTCAGCCGAAGGTTGAGACGAGGGGCATATCAAGCCAAACCTGTCCGCAGAGTGTATATTCCTAAGGCGGATGGGAAGCAGCGGCCCCTCGGGGTAACCGCCCTGGAGGACAAACTGGTACAACGGGCGACGGTGCAGGTAATGAATGCCATCTATGAGACAGACTTTAGAGGCTTCTCATATGGCTTTCGACCGGGCCGCCGCCAGCACCAGGCACTCGACGCCTTGGCCGAAGGGCTCTCAATAAAGAAGGTCAACTGGGTGCTCGACGCAGACATTCGCGGCTACTTCGATGCCATAAGCCACGACTGGCTCATGCGTTTTGTCGAGCACCGCATCGCAGACCGGCGCGTCCTCCGTCTGGTCAAGAAGTGGCTGAACGCAGGTGTGCTGGAGGATGGACAAGTCACGCGGGTGGAGGAAGGAGCCCCACAGGGGGCGAGCGCGTCCCCATTGTTGGCAAATCTCTATCTCCACTACGTGCTCGACCTCTGGATACAACAGTGGCGTCGAAAGACGGCTCGCGGCGATGTTATCGTGGTGAGATGGGCAGACGACTTCATCGTTGGATTTCAGTATGAAGAGGAGGCAGTTCGCTTTCTGAACGAACTGAGGACGCGTTTCGCCAAGTTCGACCTGGAACTCCATCCCGAAAAGACCAGACTCATAGAGTTTGGCCGATTCGCGGTCGAGCGCCGGAAGAGATGCGGACGAAGCAAGCCGGAAACCTTCGATTTCTTGGGCTTCACGCACATCGCTGGCAAGACCAGGAACGGCAAGTTCGTCGTGATACGACGGACGGCCAAGACGAGGTTTCGACGGAAACTCAGGGAGCTTAAAGAGCAACTACGCCGAGCGATAAACGACCCCATCCCGCAGGTAGGCAGGTGGTTGGGCTCAGTGTTACGAGGGCATTACCAATACTTTGCGGTGCCCCGAAACTGCGCACTGCTGGACGCGTTCCGTTGGCAACTGTCGCGGCTCTGGTGGAAGACACTAAAGCGGCGAAGCCACAGAGCACACGTGAGTGCAGACCGTATCAAGCGCTTAACCGACCGCTGGCTTCCCCGCCCCGCGAATCCTTCACCCTTACCCCTCCGAGAGGTTCGGCGTTCCACCTTAGGCAGGAGCCGGATGCGGTAATTCCGCACGTCCGGATCTGACCGGGGGGCCCGGGGCAACCCGGGTCCCTACCGGGACCA
>QWHO01000230.1 GCA_021404945.1 bacterium CPR1 | reverse complement strand
TCACCTTGCCCTCGGCCACCTTCAGAAGGCCGTCCTGGTAGAGGGGACGGAAGCCCTGGGCCATGGCCACCTGACGGATGTCCTCCTCGTTGGCGGCGCGGTTGACCAGGGCCCGCACCTCGGGGGTGATCTCCAGCATCTCATACAGACCGAGACGGCCTCGGTGGCCGGTGTTGTGGCACTTCTGGCAGCCGGCGCCGCGGAAGACGCGGGGCTGGCGGAAGCCCTCCCGGGCGAGCAACTCGGCCACTTCGGAAGTGGGGCGCTCTTCCACCCGGCACTCGGTGCAGATGCGCCGGGCCAGACGCTGGGCCACGCCGCCGAGCAGGGTGGAGCCAATCAAGAAGGGCTCGATGCCCATGTCCCGCAGGCGGGCGATGATTCCCACCGAGTCGTTGGTGTGGATGGTGCTCAAGAGCAAGTGCCCGGTCAGGGCGGCCTGGACGGCGATCTGGGCCGTCTCCACGTCGCGAATCTCGCCCACCAGGATGACGTCCGGATCCTGGCGCAAGAACTCGCGCAGCACGCGGGCGAAGGTGACCCGCTTCTCCTCCTCGCGAGGGGCGGTGTTGACCTGCACCTGGCAGATGCCGGGCATCTGGTACTCGATGGGATCCTCCACCGTCAGCAGCTTGCGGTCGGGGCGCTGGATCTGCTTGAGGCTGGCATAGAGCGTGGTGCTCTTGCCCGAGCCGGTGGGCCCACACACCAGGATCATCCCGTAGGGCTGCGAGAGGATGTGGTCGTAGCGGCCCCGGGTGTGGGGGGAGAAGCCCAGGTCGGCCAGGGTGAGGTTGAAGGCGCCCTTCTTTAAAAGGCGCATGACCACGCTCTCGCCGGCGGGCACGGGCACCACGCTGACGCGTAGATCGAGCTCTTGCCCGGCCACCTTGAGCGAGATACGGCCGCCCTGGGGGATGCGCTC
Organism: bacterium CPR1; assembly: GCA_021404945.1. Lineage (GTDB taxonomy): Bacteria > Vulcanimicrobiota > Xenobia > Xenobiales > QWHO01 > QWHO01. Next base: position 9,003 of record QWHO01000230.1, on the reverse strand, counting down.
CTGGGCGATGTCCATGTTGGCCATCACCTTGATGCGCTTGACCATGGCCGATGACTCGCGCGCCGGGAAGCTGTTGATGGGGTGCAGCACGCCGTCCACGCGATAGCGAAGCTCCGCCCCCTTCTCGTAGGTCTCCAGGTGGATGTCGGAGGCGCCCGCCGAGATGGCTTCTTTGATCAGCCGGTCGACCGCGTCCACGATGGGGCTGGTGATGTCCTCGGCACCGAAGGCCACATCGGCCATTGGATTGGCCACCTCCAGCGATTCGGTCTCCAGCTTCTTGCGCTCGAGCCACTCGAGCCAGGTCTGAGCGCCGGGATAGCGATAGCAGTATTCCAGGGCCAGATCGACGAGCAGCGGGTCGGAGCGCAGCAACTGGGGACGGAACTGGCCCTGGCTGGCCAGGGAGATGTGGTCGTAGATATGGATCTGGGTGGGATCCTTCACCGCCACCACCACTTCCTGGGGGGAGGGGCGACCGATGCAGACGCCCTGAATCGAGCGCGAAACGGTCTCGGGCAACACCCGGGCCACCTCGGGGTCGAGCTGAACCTGGGCCAGGTCGACGCTGGGATGCTCCACCTCGCTCACGAACTCGCCCGACTCGGGCGTGGCCCGCACGGCGGCCTCCTTCTTGTGGCTCAGCAGGATGTGCCAGGCGCCCAGCTTGCTTGCCACCATGCCAAAAAAGCCCTTCTTGCCGGGCGCGGCGGGGGCGGGCAGGCCCTCGCTGCTCTCGGTCATCGGCCCCTCCACGGGCTTGCTCAAAGCTTCGTAGATCTGGGCCACCGAGGAAGGGCGACGGCTCATCTCGGGCTCGTGCAGCCAGGCCACCACCGAGGCCAGGCGAGGGCCGAGTTGCTCCAGGCGAGGCATGTCCACGGCTCCGAACAGCCGGTCCACGGCTCGAGGCGGAGCCTGACCGGTGGTCAGGAAGTGGAGGATGGAGGCCACGGCGTAGAGGTCGTTGCCAGGATGGCTGGGCTCACCCAGAAGCTGCTCGGGGGCGGCGAAGTTGGGCGAGCCTTGCGAGCGAAACGCGGTGCCGCTCTTGTCGGCGGACGACTCGCGCATGCGGGCCAGGCCGAACTCGACCAGCTTGAGCACCCCGTGGGAGGTGACCAGCACCGTCTCAGGGCGCAGATCGCGGTGGACGATAGGCGGGTCTTGCCCGTGCAGATACTCCAGGACCGACAGGAACTGCTCGAGGTAGCGCTGGATCAGCTCGGGAGGCTGGGGACCGTCGGTCTTGACCACCTCGGCCAGGGTGCGGCCGGAGAACTCTTCGAGCACCAGGTAGATGCCGGTGCGGTCCTCGACGACCTCCATCACCCGGGGCAGGTTGCGATGCTGCAGGCGTGCGAGCAGGCGCCCTTCGCGCAGGGTCTGCATGCGAGCCTCGCGGGTGGCCGACTCGGGATCGAGCCGACGCAGGCGCAAGGGGGTGCCGTTGGAGCGGTCCTCGGCCTCGTAGAGGGTGGAGAAGCGGCCCAACATCATCTGCCGGTGAACGGTGAAGCGCCCCCCGACCAGCTTGGGCACCTCCACCGGCTGGGTCTCGAAGCTCTCTTGAGCGGCCGCCTCGGGAGGAGGAGCCAGGCGCAGCAGGGCGGGGGTCATCTTCTGGGCGTAGAGGTGGGTGCGCTCGAGCGCCTCGATGTCGAAGGCCTGCTGGGGCTTGGATCGATGGGCGTAGAGCAGGCCGAGCACCCGTCCTTCGTGGAGGACAGGCACGCACAGGGCGGTATGCTCGAGGTTGCTGGGAGTGCGCACGTCGGGAGACTTCTTTTTGCACACCGAGCGCACCAACACCAGATCCAGGGCCGCCCCGCTCCATACCTCGTCGGGGTGGACGCCGCGTACGTCGGCGACGGCATACTCGCCGTCCCACAGCTCGTCATGCAGGATCACGCCGCGGTCGGCCTGGAGGGTGCTGGCCATGTAGTCCAGGGCACCCTGCCACAGCTGCTTGAGGTCGGTGGCGTTGGAAAGGGTATCCATACCCGAGCGGTTCCCCGAAACCCGGGGGGGAACCTTTCTGGCAGGCCAGAAACTGACTCGAGCTCATGGACAGGAAGAAGCTGCGTTTTGACGAGGAATCCCCCCTGCCCGACCGCTTCGAGCTGGTCGAAGAGGTCGGTCGGGGAGGCACGAGCGTGGTCTACCGGGCTTACGACCGCGAGCTCGAGCGCGAGGTGGCCGTCAAGCTGCTGCCCGAGGGAGCTCGGGGGGGCCGCTCAGCGAGCGCTATCGGCGCGAGGCGCGCGAGCTGGCGCGGCTGAGGCATCCCAACGTGGTCGGGTTGCTGGGGGAAGGGGTGCACCGGGGGCGCGACTACCTGGTGCTGGAGTATGTCCCGGGTGGCGATCTGCGCCGCTTCCTGCAGCATCCGCGTCCCCGGGCCGAGCTGCTAAGACTGTTCCAGGGGGTGAGCCGGGGACTGGCCGAGCTGCACGCTCTGGGGCTGGTGCACCGGGACATCAAACCCGAGAACGTGCTGATCGGCTCGGACGGGGAAGCCCGCCTGAGCGACCTGGGACTGGTGCGCGCGCTGGACTCACAGACCCACCTGACCACCGAGGGGGTGCTGGTGGGGACGATGTGCTACCTGGCTCCCGAGCAGATCGTGTCGGGCGAGTTGTCGGCCGCAGCCGATCTCTATGCGCTGGGGGCCTGCCTGTACGAGGCTCTTGCGGGGGCTCCGCTGTTCGAGGGTCGTACCGAGTTCGAGATCATGCAGCACCACGTGCGCGACGAGCCGGTGCCACCGGCCCGGCGGGTGGGAGATCTGGATGACCGCCTGAACGACCTGGTCTTGAGGTTGGTGAGCAAGGACCCGGGCCTGCGGCCGAGCGCCGAAGAGGTGGCGCGCACCCTGAGGGAATGCCTGGCAGGCCCGGCGGCGGCGGAGAGCGATGAGGCTGCGCCGCGGGCCGGGTCGGGGGCGACGGGCTCGTTTGAGGCTCAGACTCCAGCGCCCGCCTCGGCACCCGATCCCCCCCATCCGGGTCGTCGCAGCCTGGTGGCTCCGCTGCTGGCTCTCTTCGTGGCGGTCTCGCTGCTGGTCGGCTACGCCGCGACCGGGCGGTATAAGCAGCTATCGCTGGACTCTGAGCCGCACGGGGCGGCGGTCAGCCTGGATGGGCGGCCGGTTGGGCAGACGCCTTTGCGGCTCAACGGGCTGGCCCTTGGGCGCCAAAGGCTGAGGCTGGAGAAGGCCGGCTACCTGCCCCACTCGGAGTGGGTGGAGCTGGCCGTGGGGCAGCTCCACCCCGCGCGCACCATCACCCTGCGGCCGTTGGCACGTCTTCCGCTGGTGCTCAATCCCGCCGATACCCAGGTGCTGGTGAACGGCAGGAGCGCCTCCATGACCGACGGGGTCCTGGAGCTTGCTCCAGGCAGCTATCGGCTGGAGCTGCGGCGGGCCGACCATCTGCCCCAGACCCGCCAGGTGAGCCTGATGGCGGGCAACAACCCGGCCCTGGCCGTCGTCTTGAAGAGCAAACAGGTGGCCCACCTCAAGGTGCTGGCTCCCCCCGGTGCCCGGGTGCTGCTCGACGGCCAGCCGATGGGCTCGAAGACGGTCCGTCCAGGGAAGCACGAGCTGCTGGTGCGAAAGAACGGCCACCGCGACCACCGCCAGAGCCTGCAGCTCGAGCCAGGCGCCGAGATCGAGGTCCGGGTGGCCCTGGAGCCCGCCGCTCCCAGCCTGAAGGTCACGGCCCGTCCCGCGGCCAGGGTCTATCTCAATGGGGTCGAGCGGGGACGGACGCCGCTCAGCCTGGCGGGACTCCCGCCGGGAGCCTGTGAGCTGAAGCTGACAGCGCCCGGTTACCTGACGGCCCGCAAGAAGCTGAGCCTGCACCCGGGGACGAGCCACAACCTGGCTTTTCACCTCGAGCCGCTGCCTCCACCCCCTGCCTATCGGCCCCCGAGAGGGCCGGCGTGGTATCCCCCTCCCCCGGCGCCCCGGGTGCCGCCCGACGATTGACGCCGCTTGACGAGCAGAATCCGGGGTGGCTGCGCGACGCCCAACATGTTGTGCTGGAAGTCCGGCCGCCCACAACATCTTGTGGTGGCGGAGGCGGGGGTAGGGCCCCCCGAGAGCGTAGCTCCTCCGACACCCCCTGGGGGTGTGCGGCCGAACTTCCAGGAGGCAGGCGCCGGTCGGCCGAGGGCAGAACCTGGGGCCGGTGGCGCGGCTGATCGAATACTTGCAGAGCGAGCGGGCCACCCCGGCGCTGCTGGCGGTGGTCGTCGTCGGGCTGTTCGTGATCAGCCCCCTGGCCGACATGGGCTATCTGCACTCGCGCCTGCCCGAGTACGTCTTCTGGGTCTTCCTGGTGCTGGGCGTGTTCATCATCACCCACCACCCGGTGCTCCGTTGGACCAACCTGTTGCTGGCCGTGGGAGCGGTTCTGACCAGTATTACGAAGGGCGGCCACCACTCCCTGCTGGAATCGGTGTTCACCGTGCTCTACGTGGTGCTGCTCACGCTGGTGTACTGGCAGCGCGTCTTCAGCCCCGGACGGGTGAGCTTCCATCGGATCGTGGGCGCCATCACCATCTATCTCTTCATCGGGGTCATGTGGGCCGAGCTCTATAAGATGGTGGAGCTGGCCATTCCCGGCTCGTTCCGCTTCGGGCCGAACTTTCAGGGAGGGCGCCTGGAGAGCAACCTGATCTACTTCAGTTTCGTCACCCTGACCACGGTAGGCTACGGCGACGCCACCCCGTGCCAGCCGCTGACCCACTCGCTGGCGGTGCTGGAGGCACTGGTTGGGCAGGTGTACTTGACCGTGCTGATCGGACGCCTGGTGGCTTCGCTGCAGTCACCTGCTCTGGCCGAGTGAGCTCAGACGGCGAGGAAGCGCCAGCAAGGTCAGGAGCAGGGGCCCGAGCGAATATCATCCCCCGGAACTGACTACTCCTTGCGAGCCATCTCCAGGGGGGTGCCCCACACCCTGGCTTTGAGCGGCAGGGTCTTGGGCTCGCTGGTCTCGCCCAGCGTCTCGGTGAGCTGATTGAGCATCGAGCCCATCGAAGTGGGGGTCTTCTGGTCCAGCAGCGTGGCCGGAGCGCGCTTGGCGAAGGTGCTCTGAGGGGCCAGCGGGGCCGGGCTGGCAGGCGGGGTCCAGGCGGCGTTGGGGCTGCTCATCCAGCTCAGGTCCAGCTCCTCCTCGCCACCCAGGAGGTCGGCCACGGCCGGCAAGGCAGGGGGCGGGGTGACCAGGCTCTGGAGGAATTCGGCCAGGCGCTGCCGGTTGAGGTGGAAAACCAGGCCCCACGTCAGGCCCCAGGTCAGCCCCATCGACACGAGCAGCACCGGCGAGTCGCCGCCCAGGCAGAACCAGGCCCAGGCTGCGTAAATCAGGCCAACGAGAATTCCATACACGACCATCACGGGAATCACCAGCGGCGGACGCGGGGCTGGAGCCGACCGGGCCGGAGCGGTGTAGCGCTGGGACATCTCCTGGCGCACCCGGGCCCGCTCGATAGCTTCTTCCAGGGCCAGCCGGTTGCGGTAGTATGTGTGCACGTTGATGGTCATGATTGCTCTGCGACCATCCTACCCAGACCGCCCTAAAAAAAACTGAACTAAATTGTAAACACACCCCGGGCCAGGGCAAGTTGCAGCCTCGCCCCGAACCCAGGCGAAAGTGCCTGCATGCGCGGGCCAAAACCCGTCCACGCGTGGACCGTGCCTGCGGGCTTCGTCGCATGTGCCAGCTTTCTGGCATGTGAGGACGAAGTTTGGCCTGAAGCCATTATGGCAAGGCATTCTTAAAGAAAACTGAACATTTTCTTGCGAGCGCGGTCTGCCTGTCTTTCGGGGATACCCACCCATGAGGAGGAAGAGTTGGCCTCTCTCAGAATCCTCCGGCCCATGCGTAAGACATTCGTACTCCTCTGTCTTTTGATTCTCGCCGCAGGATGCGCCCAGGGCCCCAGCCTCAAAAAAGGGGCAGTAATTCTGGCTTCGGACGTCCTGGCCCTGCAATTTGCCCCCGACGGGCTGACCCTGGCCATGGGCTCGAACGACAAATCTCTGCGCCTCATCGACGCCGACAGCGGCGTGGAGCGCGCCAACCTGACCGGCCACGAGAAGGGCGTCTGGGCTCTGGCCTACTCGCCCGACAACAAGATGCTGGCCTCGGCCGCCTCGGACGGCACTGTCCGCGTCTGGAACCCCGACCAGAAGCGCCTGCTGCAGGTGCTCAAGCCGGGCGGCTACTCGGTGGCCTTTCGTCCCGACTCCAAGCGGCTGGCAGTGGGATCGGACTACAAGATTCGCATCTACAACACCGAGAACTGGGCCCTTTTCAAGGAGTGGGCCGAGCCTGACGGCAACGTTTTCACGGTGGCCTTCTCCGAGGACGGCAAGAAGCTGGCCAGCGGCACCTCCAAGGGCTTGAAGGTCTGGGACGCCGACGCCGGCACCCAGATATCGGCTCACGCGGAGAACAATCAGTCGGTGAGGGCCATCTGCTTCCCCACCGAGGAGGATCTGGCGGCCTATTACCAGGGCTACGGCGTGGTCCTGCTGCGGGCCCGGGACGGCTCGGCCCGGGCCAGCCACCCGGAGAACGGTACGGTGGCCTTCTCGGGCAATGGCAAGCGGGCCATCGTGGCCAGCGCCAGCCTGTCCACCTTGCTCAAGGATACCGAGGCCTGGAAGGACCTGGGCTCGATCAAGCTGCCTCTGGGCACGGTCAACGCCGTGACCGTGTCGAGCGACGGCAAACTGGCGGCGGTGGCGGGCATTCGCGACGTGACGGTGCTCAAGCTCCCCTGATCGGTTCGTTCGCGTCCCCTGAGGGAGCCCAACCGGGGCTCCCTTTTTGTTGCAGGGCGGCGCGCGCGGGGTGGAGAAAATCCCACCGATGCAGACTGTCGGTGCTCTGTCGAGCCTCCCGGTCGTTCGCGATTTCCGGCTCAGCGGCCCGGTCGCGGCTGGCGCCTCAGCCGCCGCGCTGCCGCAGGACCAGGTCAAGCTAGGGTCTCGAAGTTCCCGGCTCGAGCCCACGGCGCTGCCTCTGGTCCAGGCCACTGCTGGAGCAGCTCCCGCCCCGCTTGCGGTCGAGTCGAGTCCGCAACTGCTGGTCGACCTGGACGGTCAACTCGGGCAACCGAACCTGTCCTCCGAAGCCCGGACCGCCACGCCGGCCGGCTCCAACCCCGCCGTGCTGACCCAGTTCGACCCGCAGTCCGGCAACCAGGTCCGCATCGACCAGCAGGCCTTCCAGGATACCCTGGCGCTGGATCTGGGCGGCCCCGCCAGTGTGACCCTGCAGCATGTGGACGACCTGAGCGAGCTCAACGGACGCCTGCCCAGCCCGGCCGAGCTTTCCAAGCTCACCGCTGCCTTCTATGACTCCTCCCGGATCCCGTTCGAATACATCCAGGACGGATGCTATGCCCGCGCCCACCTGATGTGCGAGAGCCTGCGCCAGCAGGGCATCAACCACAGCAAGGTCTTCGTGTTCGGCTCACTGGGCGCCAAGAACGACGTTCAGCAAGCCAGATGGTGGTATCACGTGGCCCCCATGGTTTTCGTGCAAGATCCCGATTCTGGGGCGGTGGACGCCCGGGTGCTCGACCCGGCCTTGAGCCGCGAGCCGATGAGCGTGGCCGATTGGGTCCAGGCAGTCAATCGAGGGGACTCGGTGCGCCTCGACCTGACCCGGGCCTCCCAGTACACTCCCCGCGAGCGGAGCGGAATCCCGCTCAGCTTCGAGCAGAACCTGGGCCCGGCTCAGAACATTCTCAAGAACTACTCCAACGCGCTGACCATGCTGGCCCCCGAGCGCCAGGGGCCGGTGCGGGGCGGCAACCTGGCCGAAGGCCAGTCGGACCTGTTCCCACAGGGGTTGCCCGAGCCTCCGCCAGACATCATGGGGGAGTTGACCCGCCTGCTCATGGCGAGTGAGCCTGGCAGGCTACCGGTGATGCCGATGATGGCGATGGGGTTCGGGGGAATGATCGGGGGGATGATGGGATTCGGAATGAACAGCCTGGTGCTGAATGCCGGGTATCCGGGAGCCTTCAGGGCCTACGGGGGGGAGGCTCCCCCTCCACCCCCGTGGATGGTCCCGCCGAAACCAGGCGAGGATCCCATGCCGACCCACCAGCCTGCTTCGCAGGATAGCTTCGTGGGGCGCAAGGAGCGCGTCTCGCCCCTCACTCTGGAGGCGCCGAAGTGGATGGTCCCGCCGGAATCGGGCAAGGAGCACGTTTGGCCCGGCACAATAGAGTCGGCGCCCCCCGCCCCGGAAACAGAGCACGTTTGGCCGCCAGCCCGAGAACGCAAGGGGCTGGAGCACTTGTGGCCGGCCAGGGACCCGTTGAAGCCGTGAGTCGGGTCACGGTCAACTTCCTGGATGAGGTGCGCTCGGTGGAGGCGGCGGGCGAGCGGGTGGAGGTCACCTTCTGGACCCAGGCCGCCGTCTACTGGCTGGCCCCCGGTCCCATGCAGGGGGCGCTCGAGCAGGCTCGTCAGGCCAATCGCGCGGTGCAGGTGACCTTCGATGCGGCCACCTGCGAGATCGTGCGGGTCGCGCCTCAGGCGTAGGCCGGCACGCGGGCAGTTGGTGGGGCAGGCGGGGGACGGAGCCCCACGGCGGGCGGCGGGGATCCCTACGCTGGGTGGTGGGGAAGGCCGGGGGGTCGCTCGTGCGGCGTTCAGGGACTCAGCCTGGCTGCAGGGGGGACTGTCCGGCTGCTCCCCGCCAGGCACACAGGCGCTGCACCACGGCGGGGCCGCCGGTGAGGCCCTGCTCGAAGGCGATGACGCTGAGCTCGGGGAAGGCGTGCAACAACTCGTCTGGCCGCAGCAAGAAATCGGGATTGGTGGGCCGGCCGTAGACTTCCTGACCGCAGGCAAAGGTCTCATAAATCAGCACGCCGCGAGGAGCAAGCGAAGCGGCCAGCACGGGGAACAGGGGACGGTGCAGGTAATTAGTCACCACGATTGCGGCGAAGAGTCGACCGGGAAACGGCCAG
>QWHO01000742.1 GCA_021404945.1 bacterium CPR1 | reverse complement strand
TGGGCTCCAGCCTCGTGGCAGGCTGGCTGGCCACACGCCGGGTCGTCAACCTGCCGGTGGTGGAGGCCCTGCGTGCCGAGTTTGAGCCCGTCCGAGCGGGGCGAGCCTGGTTTGCCGGTCTTCCCTACCTCGTTCGCCTGCCTCTACGCAACCTCTTGCGCCACCCGCTGCGCACTCTGGCCGGCGTCCTGGGGATCGCCTCGGGAGTGGCCCAGATCGTGATGACTCTCGCCTTTCTGGACGGGCAGGCCTCCACCTTGCAGTACTACCTCAGCCAGGTGCATCGCTACGATCTCCAGGTCAATTTGAGTGGAATCTACAGCCCGGCCGACCTGCCCGCGATCTCCCGTTGGAAGGGAGTGGAGCGGGTGGAGCACTACCTGCGCTGCCATTCCCGGGTGGATTCGGATTCCGCCTTCGTGGAACGGAGCGTCTGGGGTGTGCCCGAGCAGGCGCAGTTGCTGCGTCTTCTGGACCGTCAGGGCCGGCCGGTCCAGCTCGAGGACCAGTTGACCATGGGACCGATTCTGGCCCGCCAGCTTGGAGTTCGTCCCGGCGATCGGGTCACTCTGAGGATGACCACGCCTCGCGATGCTCGCCCGGTCACTTACAGCGTCGGGCCGGTGCTGCTCGAGCCCCTCAGCAACCCGTTCAAGCTGGCCCTGCCCCGACTCCAGCAGCAGCTGGCCCGGACCGAGCCGATGCCCCCGGACGGGGTCAATACGTTGCTCGTTCGCTGCCAGCCCGGCACGGCCAGAACCCTGGCCCGGCGACTTCTCGAGCACGGTCAGGTCGCCCAGGTGATCAATCTTGCCGACATGGTCGGCGACATCGACGACCTCCTGCGCATGTTGACCAGCTACGAAGGGCTGATGTTTGCTTTCTCCGGCATCCTGGCGGTGGCCCTGGTCATGGGCACCACCACGATGAATCTGTCCGAGCGAACCCACGAGCTGGTGACCATGCTGGTGCTGGGGGTGCGCTATGAGATCCTGGCCAGGATGCTGGTGGTGGAGACCCTGCTCCTGTGGCTGGCCGGCCTGGCCGTGGGCATCCCCGCCGGTCTGGCGCTGGGAGCCTGGCTGGTGAACAGCTACCAGAGTGACCTGATCCAGTTGAGCTTTGCTCTGCAACCGAAGACGCTGCTCCAGGTGGCCGGCATCAGCCTGCTGCTCAGCCTGGCCGGGATCATCCTGCCCCTGCGCCAGATCTTCCGGCTCAACCCCGCCCAGGTGCTGGGCACCCGGGGGGATTAGCGAATGTGGCCGCTCTCTTGCAGCCAGCGCAAGGTGGGAGCCAGGGTGTCCCGGGCCGATCGAAAGGACAGGTTCAACTCCCGGCACGCCTTGGAGTTGTCCATGAACCAGTAGAGCGTGGCGTAGGGGATTACCTCCGGCTCGAATGGCAGCGGTAGGCGCAGGGTGCGGCCCAGCCAGGCAATGGGTCGCAGCAGCTTGTTCGGCATCTTGACGATCTTCTGCTGACGGCCCAGCAACTCCAGGGTAAGCTCCGCCAACTGGCGCACCGTGAGGTTCTCCCCGCCCAGAATGTAGCGCTCTCCTGCTGTGCCGCGCTGCAGGGCGGCCAGGATCCCCTCGGCCACGTCCTCGACGAAGACGACCGACGTCCCGCCGTCGCAGACCAGTACCGGGGAGCTTCGGGCAAAATCGATCAGATTTGCGGCCGTCACCAGGCGGTCATCCCTGGGCCCGTAGACCTCGCAGGGGTTCACGATCACGACCTCCAGTCCGTCCCGACAGAAGGCACGGCACAACCCTTCGGCCTCGACCTTGGCCCGGGCGTAAACCAGGCTGGAGAGATGCGGTGAAGCGGGGGAGGACTCGTCGAAGACCCGG
>QWHO01000001.1 GCA_021404945.1 bacterium CPR1 | reverse complement strand
CCTGGCCCGGCTGGAGCCTGCCCAGGCTCCCCAGCGCGCCGCCGAGGCCTGTCGGGAGGCGGCCGCCCTGGGTCCGGTGGCCCGAGCCCAGGCCGCTCTCGAGGGGGGGTTCCTCTTGTACGAGCTGCGCCACGGCGGAGCTCCCGAGCTGCTGGAGGAAGCACGCGAGAGCTGCGCCCGCCTCGGGATGACATTCGAGGAGGCTCAGGCCCGCCTGCTGCTGGCCCGCAGCGGTCGAGCCGAGCCCCGTCTGGCAGAGGTCCTGAGCTACCTGCTCAACCCTCGCCAGACCGGCGAGCTGGCGCCCTGGCTGGGGGTGGAGATGCTTGAGCTGAGCCCCCCCGTCGAGCTGGTGCGGCGCCTGTTGAACGCCTTTCCGGGGGCCCTGGCCCGGGCGGTGAGCCGCCAACAGCTCACCGCCGAGGCCCGCCAGAGCCTGCTGGGGGCCCTGGAGCCAGGCCTGAGCGTGGCGCCCGAGCTGCTGCAGGCTCTGACCCAGGATCCCCAGCTGCGCGACCGGGTGCTGAACCTGCAGCACGCCGCCTCGCCGGAAGCGCTGCTGCGGGTGACCGCCCTGGGCCCCTTCGAAGTGGTGCGCGGTGACCGGGTGCTCGACGAGCGCGAGTGGAAGACGCAAAAGACCCGCTACCTGTTTGCCTTCCTGGCCTGCCGGTGGGGGACGTTCTTCTCCGAGGACCAGGTGCTGGACGAATTCTGGCCCGACGACATGGAAAAGGGCAAGAAAAACCTCTACTGGTCCACCTCGGTGGCTCGCCGGGCGCTGCGCGGCAACGACGAGGGCGCCGGCCCCGAAATCTTGCTGCGCGACCGGCGCGGGCTGGCCCTCAACCCGGAGGTGCCCCACTGGCACGACGTGCTGGAGCTGAGCAAAGCTTACGAAGAGGCCACCCGCCTGGAGGCCGCCTCGCGCCCGGCCGAGGCGGTGGCCGCTTACCGCCGCCTGGCTCAGCTCTACCAGGGCAGCTACCTGGAAGGGTGCTACATGAACTGGGCCGTGGAGGAACGCTCGCAGCTCGAGCGCAAGACCACCGAAGCTCTGGTGCGCCTGGCCCGCCTGCTGGCCAGCTCGCAGCGCTACCAGGAGGCCCTGGAGGCCGCCCGCCAGGCACTGTCCCTGGCCAGCCACCGCCAGGACGCCCACCTTCTGGTCATGCGGGCTCACCTGGGGCTGGGTCAGCCCGAGCTTGCCGTCAAGCAGTTCCAGCGCTGCGAGGAGATCCTGCGACGCGAGTATGATCTCGAGCCCACCACCGAGCTTCTGGAGTATTTCCACCGGGCCCGGCTCGGGATGGGGGATGCCGAGCCGCGCGCGCGCACGCCCTGAGCGATCAGCGGGCGAAAGGCGCTCCTTCAAGCCGATCAAGCTTCCAGCCCGACTCCTCTTTGACCAGCACCCAGGTCCAGGTCTTGGCGCGAGGGCCAGGAGGAGGCAGTAGAACCTCGGCCGTCAGCTCGCGGGTGACTCCCGCCCGAGGCTCGCGATAGCGCAGCTCCCAGCGCACGGACTCACTGGCCAGCCAGGCTTTCAGGTGACGCTCGTAGATCTCCTGGCTCAACCGGCCGCGCAGCCGCTCGGAAAGCAGGTCGTAAGTGGCCCCGCCTTCGCCCAGGCGCAGCTCGGTAAGAAAGGCCTGCGTCACGCCCAGGGGGTCAGCAAGCTCGCGCCTATCGCTCCTCGCAGCAGGAGGCCCTGGTCGGGATCCGCTCGGTGCTCGAGGAGCTGGGGGACTCGCGGGCCACCTCGGTCGCCATCGATGCCACCCTGCCCCAGGCCCATCGCATCATCTTCCCCTCGGGCCAGGCCTACCCGGGCAACGCGGGGCCGATTCAGTTCGTGGGAGGAGAGATCCAGTGGCAGAAGTGGGTCTGCTTCTATCTCGACAACACCAACGGGCAGCTGCACCGGGCCGAGCTGGCCATGGCTCCCACCACCGCGCCCCCGGCCGCCCCGGGCTTTGCGGCCTTTCCCCTGAGCGGCGACGACAACCGCATTCTGGCCAGGGGCATTCAGGAGCTCGTCTTTGTGAGCACGGCCCAGGTCATGGAGGCGCGGGTGAAATCCCGCGAGAGCGTTGGCAGTAACAAGCACACCGAGGTGACCTTGCGCAGCAAGGTCTTCCTCCAGAACTGAGGAGACGCATGAGGCGCAAACAAGGGATTGCCATCGTGGTGGTGCTGCTGGTCATGGCCATTATGGCCGCGGTTGCTGTTGGAATCACCACTTTGGGGCTGGGCAACCTGTCTTTGACCGGCTCGACGGTCAACAGCGAGCGGGCCGTCTACGCCGCCGAGGCCGGCGTCCACCACGCACTGGCCGAGTTGAAGAGCAACCCGGGGCTGGCCTCTCTCCCGGGCACCTTCAACGTGGGCTCGGGCACCGACCTGCGCTACACCGTCGAGATCTTTCGGGGGGCCCTGTCGCCGCCCGCTTCGCCGGTCGAGGTGCCGGCCAACCACGTCTACGTGCTTGGAACCGGCATCCTCCCCTCGGGTGTCACGCGGCGAGTGGGCGTAATGGTCGGCAGCGGGGGCAGTCCATGGATCTACGCCGGATTCGCCGCCAACAAGATCGCCATCAAGCAGAGCTCGCAAGTGCAATCGTATGACTCGGCCCTGGGGCTCGTCTCGATCGGCACCATCCCGAATGTGGCCCACCTGGGAAGCAACCTGGTGGATGTGGACGCCATCCTGGTAGATGGCTCAAGCGTGGACGGGACCGGCTACTCGGCTCCGGCCGCTCCTCCAGGCGCCATCAGCTTGATCAACGGCGGCACCATCGCCGGCACGACCAGCATGGGGGCGCTCCTGGACCTGCCGCTGGTCGGGCTTCCCAGCGACCCGGATGCGACCAAGCTCAAGATGCCCGCTGACCCGACCGGGACCGGCATGCCCTCGGTGGTCATCGACGATGCCGGGGACCTGTCCGCTCCCCCGTTCATTACCCCGGGCGTCTTGCCCTCGGGAACTTATGAGAAGATCGAAATCCTGGGCAACTTTGTGGTGACCCTGGAGGATGGTGGGACCTATACTTTCGGCGACATCGTCATCAATGACGCCAACGCTTCCATCGAAGCTCCCGTCGGGGCCTCCCTGGGCATCAAGGTGTGGGTCGAGAACAAGCTCGAGATCGCCGACGGCAGCGTGGTCAACCCTTCTGCCCAGCCCTCCATGATGGACATCAAGGTCATGAACGGGCCGGTCACCATCAAAGACAGGAAATCGGCCGCCTTTTACACAGTCTACGCTCCCGCGGCGGATGTGACCATCGTGGATCACTGCGCGCTGCTCGGCGGGGTGGTGGCCAACAACCTCACGGTAGATGACTTCGCCCGGCTGATCTACGACGTCCAGTTGCAGGGGGTCAGCACCCCGGGAGTGACAACCATGGTGGTCAAGGGACGCGATCGGATGTAGATTTTCAGCGGTCGCCGTGCTGGGTCAGCTGGCCGGCCGGTGTCTTGCGACTGTCCCAGCCGGAGTCATCCACCGTCTCGACGGCCCGGATGTACTTCTGAAAGTCGCTGACAGACATCTTCTTTTGCTCGCCCCAGGTGTTGAGGATGACCTGCGGGTCAGCACCGCTCTTGTCCAGCCCGACCACCAGGACCTTGTGGCCGGGCACGCTGGCGGTGACCGTGCGCCCGCGAGCCAGGTCGTCCTCGATGTACTGGACCAGGGTGCTGCGATTGCTGCCCACGGTCGTGTCGTTGGTGTAGCCCTGGTTGGGGAAGACCCGATTGAGGGCCTGCAGCACCTCCCCTGAAGTGCGGCCGTCCTCGTTGGGATTGGTGGCGTCGAACCCGCCCCAGTGCCCGCTCAGAAGCGAGGTGCATGAGCCCATCAGCGAGTCGGAGAGGCACTTGACCGTGAGGCTGCGCTGGTCGTCGGTGGCCTTTTTGTGGGAGTCGTTGCGCTCCAGGGTGCTTCCATCGGGCATTCTGGTCGCCCCCTTCGCGTGCAGCTCCGTCAGGCACCGCACGTAAGATTCGGGGTCCTCGATGGCCCACTTCATCTGCACCGAGGTCATGGTGCAGGTTCCCTTATCCTTCTGGTTGATGTCGGAGGGGATGGCCAGATCGTGCAGGATATCCTTCATCAACTGCTGGTTGGGCTCGGCGTTGCCCTGCTTTTGATAGAAGTCGCGCAGCCGGCCCAGGGCCTGCTCGGCCTTCTCGGGGCCGAGCCGCGAGCGGATCTTGTCGATGTAGCTCAGGTGGCGAGGGTCGGAGAGCCGGTCGCGGTCGAGCAGGTCGAGCAACCCCTTTGTCTGATCGCTCTTGCCGGTGAGCCGACCCTCGAGCTCGGCCCGCGTCTTCACGGTAGCGGGATCGTTGAAGGGCTCGCGGTGGCTCTTCCAGACTTCATCGTAGGGAGGCTTCTTCTTGGACGCCTCCTCGAGCCCGCCGGTCAGAGCCGAGAGCCAGGGGATCTCGTCGCCCTCCTCCGCCGGGCTGGACGTCTCGAAGTCGTCCTTCGCCGGGGTCGGGCTCGAACGGCTCTCCATCCTCCCTCCGGTGGCCCGGGCCGAGGCCCCCGATGGGGGCGTGGAAGGAGCGGGGGCGGAGGATTCGGTGCGTTTGCCGGAAACGGACTCGACCGAGCGGGTGGGTTCGGGAGGGGCAGCCATACTCTCAAGCTATCCCACCCTGGTCCTTCCTGACCGAGAAAATCGTTACAAAATCGTTACCCCCGTGAGCAAACTGTAAACATCGCGTGAACAGCCGATCGGCAGGGAGCCAGAAGGCCTCTTGCGAAACTGCCCGGTGCAATGCTGGCGGGGGGGAAATTTCGCAGCCTTGGATGGTCGGGCGATCAGTGCCCGATCTGTAAGTCCGTGCAGCCGTTCCACTTCCTGGGCGAGCCTCGTCGCAAGGAGATCTGGCGCCAGTGCGGCGCCTGCGGGGTCCCCATCCAGGTCACCGAGGAGTTGCGCGGCAAGCTTTACAACAACCGCCGTGACGCCGAGCGCAGTGTGCAAACCCTGGCCTCTCTGGACAACCAGGTGCGCCTGCGCCCACCCGAGGAAGACCGACTTGGCACCATCCGCAAGGTTTTCGAGCTGCTCACACCGCTGGTGCGGATGAACCGCAGGCCCCGGATAGACGAGCCAACCAGGCGCTGCGCCTGGGCCACCCTGCTGGGAAGCCTGCTCCTGCTCTGGCTGGCCTCCTACCTGGCCACCACGACGGGGAGCAAGCTGCTGGTCGCGGCCGTCATAGGCCTGCCCCTGGTCGGCGTGACCCGCACGGTATACCTCTTCCTGCGCTCGCCGCACTACTTCGTGAGCACAACCATCGCAACCTGGCTGGCGCGAGCGCTGCGCTCGCTCAAGCCCACCGCCGAGGAGCTCGACCAGGTGCTCCAGGGAGGCAAGGCCGGGGGAGAGCCGATCTACCGCATGGTGACCGTGAAGATGCTGGCCCGCAAGCTCAGGAGGTAAGACCAGCCCCGACTGTTGCCAAATTGCTCTGCTTCGGCTCGGGGCCTCATTGCTCCATCCTGGCGTTGCTGGCCCTGCAAGCATTGCTCGAGCGCTTTCCGGGCTTGCGACTTGACCTCGAGCGGCCTCCCAACCTCCTCTATCAGGGGTCCCAGCTCTTTGCCGATTTGTTTCTGAGTCCTTTCAGGGCGGCTTGATAGCCTGGGCTTGACTCGGAAAATTCATGCCATGCGCTGAGGGCGCTGGCAGAAGAGGGAGACCCAACAGCATGAAGGTTCAGCAGTTCCAGATCGGCGATCTCGCCCTTGATCCCAAGCGCGTCAACGCCCAGACCATCGAGACCCTGGGTAAACGGGCCAAGGAGCTCTCCGACGTGGAGGGCTCGGGAGACACGGTCAAGCTGCTGCGCAAATGGTACAAGGAAGGCGAGATCAGCGAAGAGGCGTACGCAGCCATCAAGAAGTTCGGCACCGCCGCCAACAAGATCAAAGGCGAACTGAACGACCAGTGGTGGGATGCCAAGAAAGGCTCGGGCGGCGAGCAGAAGATGGCCGAGCTCGACGCCAAGATGCTGCCCTTCCGCGTCTTCCTGCACACCCAGTATAGCGTCACCGACGCCCTGCGCGAGGCCCAGGGGAGAGCCCTGGTAGCCAGTATCGCGGGCGCCTCCTTCGGTCCCATCGGCACCGTGGCCGCCTACGCGGCCTGGAACGACCTCAAGGGGGATGCCGCCAAAGCGGTCATCGACACCGTGAAGGGCCTCGAATCGGGCGACAGCCCTATGATCGTGCCCGGCAACAAAGTGCAACAGGTCCACCAGGAGAAGCTCTGGCCGGCTGTCATGAACCTGCTCGAAGAGGGCCTGGAGGCCGCCAGGAAGGGCAAGCCGGTCGAGGTGGACGCACAGTACTACGAGCTGACCTCGGCCGATGTGCTGGGCAAGATGCGCGAGATCGCCGAGGCCGGCGGCCCCTTGCGGGTCAACCTCGACCCGGCTCTGCGCCTCACCTACCCCGACGACAAGGGCCAGTTCGACGTGGACGACGTGCCTCACAAGTTCCGCTCCATTCTGCAGCTCACCCAGCTCTGCCAGCAAGAGCACCTGAACGTAGGGGTATCCATGTTCCCTGCCTCCAAGCTGCTCGAAGACTCGGGCAACCTGATGCACCGCAAGATCCTGCGGGTGGGTGACAAGGTGCTCTTCTCGGGCATGAACGCCAACCTGGGCTCGGGCGAGAACGTGGATGCAGGCTACATCGTGGAGGGCCCGGCCGCTCGCCGGCTGACCGAGAATGTCAAGCGCGACTGCCAGAACTCGGTGGGCGTGAGCAGCCAGGAAATCTTCGGGGAGAACCATTACAAGGAGTGGGCCGAGGCCCCCATGATGATGGGCACCCGCGGCCTGACGGCCATGCTCGACTGCCTGCAGGGCGTGGAGCCGGCCGGCAAGGAGATGGCTCCCGTCAAGAGCTGGCCCGAGCTGAACGACCGCTGCGACAAAGCCGGCGTCGACCTGACCAAGTTCTTCGACATCCCTGAAGAAGAGTTCCTCACCCGCATGCAGGGCCTGCTTGAGGGTGAGAAGCTCCCCCTGTCGTCCCACGGCAAGCAGATGTGCGGCAAGTTGTTTGAGATGACCATGGACGCCATCAACAATGCCGGCAACCAGAAGCGCGCGGCCGACATCAAGCCACCCAAAGGCGACCCGAAGGGCGACACGGTGGTGGCCATCGCCGACCTGCCCGCCGAGCGCGAGGCGATGATGCTGCACGCCATCAGCCAGGCTGAGAAGTTCATCTATCTGCCAGGCTTCGTGGTGACGCGCGGGGTGGCCGCTGCCATCGCAGCCCGCGCAGAAGAGCTGAAAGCTCAGGGCAAGACGCTGGACGTCAAGGTCATCGCCGACCCGGGAGTGTATCCTCGCGGCGATACCCCCAACTCGTGGGGCGTCAAGTTCCTGGAGGACAAGGGCATCGTGCCCCGCTGGGCGCTCTTGCAGCGCAGTGGCTGGCACGACCGCAAAATCCACGCCAAGCAACTCATCACCGACAAGCACGAGATGTTCGGCAGCACCAACTTTTCCAAGAAGGGCATGCAGGACAACTGGGAGACCTCGGGCCTGGTCACCTTCGACGAGAAGGACCCCGACTCGATCCGCAACCGCGAGGAGTCGGTGCGCGGCTTCATGCACCTTTGGGAGAATGAGACCTTCGAGCTCAACTCGATCGACCTGGCCAGCGCCTGGAAGAATCGCGTCAAGACCGAAGACAAGCCGGCCCAGGTCGAGGAAGCGCGCAACGGCGCCATCAAGAAGATCATCCAGCAGATCGAGCTGGTGGAGGAAGAGAGCGCCCGCTGGATGGAGCGCCAGGCGGCTGACCCCAAGATCGCCAGCCGAATCGAGGAGCTGAAGGCCGAAGGCTACGCCGAAGGCTACGCCATCTGCGACGGCGTGCGCGACGTGCTGGGCGACGAGAATTACTATGGCGAGCTGGCCAAGCTGCCCGAGCGCCAGAAGCTCGAGCAGATGCGGCCACGCATCCGACCCGCGGCGCAAGAATGACACGCCTGAGCAGGCCATGGAAACGAACTATGTGATCAAGCAGGTGCTGGGCTCGGCCGTGGTGATCGGCCTGTTTTTTCTGGTGCTGTGGTATTTCCGGAAGGCTCGATGATCTCAGCGGTCCAGCGTGCCTTCACCGCCCCGCTCGCAAGCCCGGGTAACTTTTATGAGCGCTCGCTGCAGAAGCTGAAAGCTGCTCCCTACGGCGACCAGCGAGACGCGGTAGGAGAGAAGGTTTTGCAGGAGCTGGCCCGCCAGCCAGGCCTGGCCGAGATTGCCCGGGCCGGCCAGCGCTGGGGTCTGGCCCAGGACGACTATGCCCTCAAGCAACTGCTCGAGATGGTCAGCAAGGGCGAGCGCGACCTGCGCAAACTGGCCAGCTCCTGCACCCCTTTGCTGGCGCCCTTCTCGGTGAAACGACAACAACTGGAAGCGTTCGCTTCAGACGAGCAAGTGGGCTGGCTGGGGCGACTGGGCGGCCAGTTGTGCGATGCCACCGCAAGCGAGAACCTTAAGGACACTATCTGGAGGGATGCCCTCTGGCAGCCGGCCGATTCCAGCCCGCTCCAATTCGTGTGGCTGCTGAGCACCCCTGTGAAATCCACCAGCCTGGCCGAGAAGAACGCCATGGCCGAGCCGATCTTCGAAGCCATGCGCGAGCATCCCAGGGATCGCTGGGTGGTGGAGGCACTGGAGGGGTGGGAGCTGCCCCTCGACTGGCCCACGCTCGAAAAGGGGCTCGACTGCTGGAGCAAGGGTCCCGACGACCTGGCTCGCAAAGTGACCCCCGAGTTGGCCTTTGCAG
The DNA here is from genome assembly GCA_021404945.1 of bacterium CPR1. Classification (GTDB taxonomy): domain Bacteria; phylum Vulcanimicrobiota; class Xenobia; order Xenobiales; family QWHO01; genus QWHO01. The sequence goes on along the minus strand of QWHO01000001.1, from coordinate 50,454 downwards.
TGCAGCAAAAGCAGTTGTCTCGTCTGCCGGTCGCGCAGGCGGTGCACGCGGCCGTAACCACTCCGGAGAAGAAAAAGGTTGCCTGGTCCATGGCTCTGGGCGCGACTCAGGAACAATTCCTGAGTCGCTACGTGGGATATCACTACTCGACCAGCCTGGCAGAGGATCAGGCTCTGTTTGAAGCCATCCGACCCGCCTTGCAGACCACCGCGTCCGGGCAGATGCTGGAGCGCTGGGGCCTGACCAGCGTGCCGGCCATGAAACAGGCAGTAAGCCATCCGCAGCCGGCAGATACCTGGCTGTTTGCGCTGGGAGCCACCTCCGCCGCCGACAGCGTGGCCCAGGAACGCCAGCTGGCCGAGTTGGACGCTCCGACCGCCAGACTGGCCAGCCAGCTGTGGCCGAGCTTGAATCCTACCCAACGCCACGCGGTCTGGCAGCAGGCTCTTCGCCACCACACTTCAAACGAAGATCAGGCGCGCACCGTGCTGCTCAGCGCCCTGGGCGCGGCGGGGGTGCACGAGGCGCAATCGCTGCCCCTGGTACGCGCATTCTGGCGAGACTTCGAGTCCACCAGCGAGCAGGTCGAGCACGTGCTGAGGCTGCACCGCATCGCGCGGGGGGAAGGGCTTCAGCTCGTTCTCGATCGGCTCCTGGCCCGTCCCATCATGAGCGACCGGCTGCGAGACGACCTGACCGCCCTGCGCGGACAGGCGGCCGGCTGGGACCAGCTCAAGCCCCTGCTCGAGCGCATGAAGCAGGAAGCCAGAGAGGAGGACTTGATTCGCCACATGGCTCGCGAGCGCGATCCAGGCGCGGGAATCAAGGAAGGGCCCGACGCGGTGCGGGTGGGAGGGATTCGTCTGCCCAAGCGAGGGACTGGCGGGGTCTGAAGCGAACCAAAGCCGAGCCATGCCCTGGGTTGTTTGCGTTCTGGAAGACGATGCCGACATGCGCGAGGTTCTCGCTGACGTTCTCGAGCAAGATGACCTCTACTCCGTGCACGCCGCCCCCTCGCCCGGGCGGGCCCTGCAGCTGGCCGAGAAACTTCAGTTCGACCTGGTGGTGGCCGACGTGCGCATGGCTGAGATGGACGGCATCGAGTGCCTGGTCGAGCTGCGCAAGAGCCAGCCTCACCTGCGCAGCATCGTGATGACCGGCTACGCCTCCGAGGACACCCCCGGCCGGGCCATCCGGGTAGAAGCCGAAGACTACCTCTACAAGCCGTTTCGCCTGAACGAGTTTCTCACCAGTGTGCGCCATGTGCTGGAGACCAGGAAACAACAGGCCATGTATGCCGGGCTTTTGTCTGCCTACCACTGCTCTCGCCAACGGGCCACCCAGGTCGACTCGCCCGAGGCCTGGCGCGATCGGGTCTTTCGCGCATTCTACGTGGGTGTGCGCTCCGGCTGGCTGAAGTCGCAGGTGGCCATGGAGGCCTGGGACAGGCTCGAGCGCCTGGAGTCTTCCGGCGAAGACTTCACCGGGGTCAGCTCGGCCGGTTATCAGAAGCTGCTCGACCTGGTGCTGCAACCCGAGCAGCTTCTGACCAGCCCTTTCCGGCCCGACCGCGTCACCGCGCAAGAATTCGGGGCCTTCTATGAGCGGGTCAAACAGGGCCAGATCCCCCCCGAGTTGATCAAGCTAGGGCCGTTGCTGCGCAAGCTCGACAGCGTGTCTTTGCGCGAGTTCCCCGATCTGAAGGGTCTCTACGACCAGACCTGGGGTTAGCCTGTCAGATCTGCACCACGAGCTCGGGTCTGCCCATCGCCCGGGCCACCGCGTTAAAGACGGCCGCGTCGTCGTGGAAGCCGCCCGGAGTGAAGTCGGGCTCCTCATCGTCCATGTTCACGTAGTAGGACACGGCCGCCAACACCCAGCTGCGCTGGGGCTCTTCCTTGAGGGGGAGCTCCAGCAGGCCGAGCAGGCCCTGGCCGATGCCCACGGCCACGTCCTCATCGAACTCGGTGGTGCGGGCCGTCTTGGCGATGCGCGAAAGGTGCACCTTGACACCGAGCCGCAACTCCTCGGGAGTCCGGGTGATACCCAGATTCAGAATTTCGACGAACGGGGCTTTGTAGGCCTCGGGAAAATCGGCGGGAAGCTGCATGAACGGGCTGTTTGCTTTGCACCTCAATTTTCCCTGTCGGGCAGTTTCCAGCTTTCCCGATAGCGCTCATACTCGCTCTGAGGCAACTGGATCAGCACCGGCCGGGCATCCTTGCGCAGCCACTCGGCCAGCTCCCGCATGAAAGTCAGCGTGGTGGCGGTGCAGCCGGCCGTGCCCGTGGTGGGACCCATCCAGATGTGCATGAAGATGCACGAGCCCGCTCCTTTCACGGGGGGATCGGTGTTGTGCTCGACCACGATGCCGATCTTGTAGTCAGGGATGAGCATGCGCTCGGCGCTCTTCCAGTCTTTCACGATGCCCGGCCCGGGCTGGACGATCTGGTTGTAGTAACGCGACTCGGGGTCATCCACCCCGGCCGTGTCCGAGCGCATCTCCTGGTAGGGCAGGGTGCCCGGCCCGAACTGCTGGCGCGAGCCGAACATGCGCTTGAGGGCGAAGATGCCGGCAGGAGCGCAGCCGTCTCCCTCGCGCTTGATGCGAGCGCGATTGGCTTCGGCAGGGTGAAGGCCTCGTCCCCAGGCCAGGCCCTTGTCGCCCACCACCACGGGCATGGGTGAGCCCGCCTGACGCCAGGCGCCTGATTCGGTGCGCTCCCAGCGAGTGAGTGTGGCCTGCACCGAATCCCAGGCAGGGCTGACCACCAGCAGGGCCTGGCGGGCTTTCTCCAGGTCGGGAAGCTGCGCCAGTCCGGGCAGGGCCAGGCAGAGCAGGAGCAACAGAGTGCGCATGGGCTGCCTGGTTCGAGGCTAGCGGACTCCCGCCCCTTCCGTCTGGATGCGGAGCAGGCGCTGGTAAGCCGGGCTCGACTCGCGCAACTCGGCCATGCGCTCGTCCCCCAGCGCCTCCATGGTGGCGTAGCCACGGGGGAACCCGTTGCGGACCTGCTCTTCGATCCGGTAGCGTAGTTGCGGGTTCTGCTTCACCTCATCCTGCACGCGCGCGCCCACGTCCTCCTCGTAGGCCTGGATGCCGCGCAGGAAGCTGCGGGTGACCCGATTGCGATAGCTGTCGCGTAGCAACTCGCCCTCGGCCCCGCGGCGGTCACCGTACTTCTGCTCGGCCAGGGCGCGCGTGTCCAGGGCCAGCGACTCGCGATTGTAAAGCCGGTCGAAGTCGCCGTTCACCTCCTCGAGCTTGGCGGCCGAATCGGGGCCGTCGCCAAAGAAGGTCAGGTCGGACATCTCCCAGTTGTCGCGCAGGCCCTTGTGCGAGAAGTTGGTGCTGCCGGTGAGCATCATCTTGTCGGTCAGGATCATCTTGGCGTGCACCTTGCGGTCGTGGTCACCGTCGGTGCGGTCGAGCACGGCCCAGCGCACCGGCACGCCCCGATCTTCGAGCATTTTGAAGGACTTCTCGTTGGGAGTGCCCCCGTACTGGTACATTCCCGGGTCGAGCACCACCTGCACCTCGAACGGTTTGCCCTCGGCCTGCATGCGATCGCGCTTGTCGGCCAGCAGCCGCGCCATGTCGGCGTTGAGCACGAAGGCCGACACCTTCACGAACTTGTCGGCCGAGTCGATGGAGTGGAGGATCAGCGCCTGACGCTCGGCCGAGGTATCGCCCACGGCTACGGTGTCGGCACCGGTGGCAGCCTCTGAAGGGGGGCGCGAAGTTTGCAGTTTCTTCATGTTGCCCGGGCCGTTCATGCGTCCCACCGCCTGCTCGAGCCCGTCGGCGAGCAGGGTGCGGCCCTTCTGGGTCAGGGTGGCCCCCCCTCGCCCCTCGAGCAGGAAAGCCCGTTCGTCCGCCGGGCTCACCTTGCCGTCCCCATCAGCATCGGGGATCTCGGCCAGCTGGCCCACGGTTACGCCCTGATAGCCAGCCGACTCGATGGCCCGGTCGACTCGCTCGGACTGGGTCATGCCTCCCCGGGGCGGAACCCCCGTCTGGGCCTCGAGCAGGTCGAGCAGCCCGCGCCGTTGCACCTTGACGGGCAACTCGGAGGTGCGCAGCTCCTCGAGCTGAGTGCCGTAAATCTCCTCCACGCCCCGGCCAGCCGAGAGGTCCACATCGCGCTGGAAGCCCTGGCTGAGCCTGGTCGCGGCCGGTCCCTGGATGGTGGTGGCGAAGTCCACGTTCTCGCTGGAGCTGGCGTTGGAGTTCATTCCCCCGAAAACGGTCTCGTCCCCCACCCGCAACAACTTGCGGTGCATGATCTCGGCCCGGGCGCCCAGCACCTCTTTGTTGGCGAAGAGCTGCACCGCCGCCTGCCCCTGCGAGCCCACCTCCAGGCGGCGAGTGGCGTTCAACCGAGCCGTCAGGCTCGTAGCGTCAAGCTCATCGCCCTGCTTGGAGAGCGTGCCTGCATCGAGCAGCACGCGAACATTGGCGCCTCCGCGAGAAGCGCGAGAGAGCTTCTCGAGCATCTCCGGGCTGGCCATCTCGTAGTACTGGGCCTCCACCTCGACCGGTTGGCCGTTGCGCACCGGGTTCTTCACCGCCCCGTCGAGCAGCTCCATCTTCTTGTGCCAGATCTCCTCGCGGGTCAGGGCCTCCACCTGGTTGCCCTTCAGCTTGTAGGGCGAATCGGGCTGCTCGAGGCTGCGGGTGATGCGGGCCACCTCCTGCATCTCGCTGACGGGCACGTCGCTGTTCTGATAGTAGGTCTGCTCCAGCGCCGACAGATCTCCCCCGCCGCCCTTTTCCCAGCGCATCTGGCGAGCCACGGCCTGGATGTTCTCGCGGGCCGCCTGGGTCTGCACCAGCTGCTGGTGGACTTCGGCCGCCTCGGCCAGAGGTCCGTCCTTGAGCTCTTTGCGGCGCGCCTTGAGGTCGCGCAGGGTGAGGCCATACTCTTTGTCGCGCTTGCGGGCCTCAGCCAGGCTGGGCAGGGCCTCCTCGGGGTCGGGCAGCCGCAGGGCCAGCTCGGGGCTCAGAGTAGAAGCGGCCGGCTGCTCATTCTCCCACGGATACTGCTGCGTCGTGGCGGTGGCGGGCGCGGCCCCAGCGGTGAAGGTATCCTGCGGCCCCTGGGGCTCTGCCGTCACGGGCCCGGTACGCGCGGGCACTGCCGACTTCAGCGTCGGGAGGAGCGGAGCCAGACGGGTATCGCCGAGTACGTCCACTGCCCTTGCTTATCACGCGCCGGGCTCGGAGCGTCTACCCTGCCCCTCTTCGGCGCGCATCCAAAGTGTTTACATGCCGGCAACCCTTCTGTAACAGACCCCCCCTTAACCGACCCGAGCCCGGCCGTGAAAATACGATCAAAGCCCTCAGGGAAGGATCTTGCCATGACCAACGCAGTGGGAGTGCCTCAGGCCCAGAACTTCGTCGCTATCAGCCCCGAGCAGCAACTCAGGGTGCAGCAGGCCACCGTGGAGGCCAACGGGCCCACTCAGGGCGACCCCTGGTCAGGGGTGCAGGCCCGTCGGGCGGCTGACGAGCGCCATGACGCCTACCGTGGAATCGTGGGCAACCAGACCACCGGCCAGGCTGCTCCCACCAATGCTCCCGCCAGCAAAGGGGCGCTCATGGACAAGCCCATCGGCCAGATGACCGATGAGGAGCTCAAGCAGGTCTTCGGCAGCGATGCCGACCGCATGAAGACGCTGGGAGCCAAGCAGCCCAACCTGACGGCCGGCATGCTCGCTCCGCTGCGCAAGGATCCGCAGGGCCTGGACAGCGTGGTGACGATGCTCACCGAGCGCCCCGACCTCAAATTCGAGGACCTCGTCACCAGGGACCAGAAGGGCAATATGAATATCAACGGCACCATCCGCGACGAGCGTTCGCGCGAGCTGATGCTGCAGCGCACCGACATCAAACCGGCCGCCCTCTCCAGCATGGCCGGCAGCTTCGCCCAGACGCTCAAGCAGCCGGCCCTGGTCAAGGAGGCCTACAACACCTCGCTCGAGCTTCTGAAGACCCGCACGGACGTGTCTCCTCAGGACCTGGGCGCCCTGATGAGCCGGATGTCCAGGGGCGTCAACCAGAACTCGGCCGGCGGTGGCCAGGAAGGCGGCGGGATGAATGCCGCCGCCACGCTGGACATGTTCAAGACCGGAGCCCGGCTGATGACCACCCGCCACGACATCGGCGTGCAGGACGTGGGCCGGATGTCGGACGCCGTGGCCCAGCTCGGCGGCAAGAAAGACGACCAGTCGGGCATGAAGATCGCCAACGCCTTCTCGCAGGGCGCCGACTTTTTGATCAGCCGCCCGGGCTCGAGCGTCAACGATGTGGTCAATCTAGCCGGCACCATCAAGCAGCGGGTCCCTGGCCAGGAGGGGGCAGACGCCGACAACCGCTTCGCCCTGTTCGGCCAGAGCATGCAGCTGATGAAAGACATGCCCCAGATGACTCCGGACGGCGTGGCCGCCCTGATCGAGAAGTCGAGCGAGGGACCGCCTCCGCGCCAGGGCCAGGACCTGGTCAACGCTTTCAACACCCAGTCCACCAACCTGCTCAACGGGCGAGCCAACGTGGGACTGGCCACTGATCGCCTGCACCGCCCCGATGCCCAGGGCCAGCGCCGCCAGGACGGCGAGATTTTGATGGACAAAAACGGCCGCGAGAAAGGGGCCACCGGCCCCGCGCTGACGGCCCAGCAGGCCGGCACCGTCAACCAGCCGGTGGCCAACGTGCCCGGGCGCAATGGCAACCAGTGGGCCGATAACGGCGTGGTCGACCGGCGCTTCGCGGCGGTGCAGCAGCCGCCGGCTCAGACCTCCTTCAACGCGCTGGCCTGACCGAGCCTGCTTTCATGACCTGACCAAGAATGGTGGCGGCCTGCACGACCCGCTCCGCCTCCTCGTGCGTGAGCGAGGGGTAAAGCGGAAGCGAGAGCGACGTTCGCCAGCGAGACTCGGCGTGCGGGTAGTCGTCGCGACAAAGTCCCAGGTAATGATGCACGGGGCGGAACACGGGTAGGCGCGCGTCCACTCCCAACTCGCGCAGTTGCGTCGCGCGAACGGCGGCCTCATCGACCTCGACCACGAAGCGGAAGAAGACTTCGCCAGGCTGCTCGGCGCTCAGGCGCAGGCCTGTGCCGCCCAGGCGCTCGCGGTAGAATGCCGCCAGCTCCCGGCGGCGCTCAATGAACCGCTCGAGCTTGCCAAGCTGCACACGGAGCATGGCCCCGGAGAGGTCGGTCATCTTGTAATTGAATCGCTCGGCCCAGTCGGTACGCCCGTCATAACTGCGCCGGTCGCGGACCATCGCCAGAAGATGCTCATCGTGGCTCAGCACGGCCCCACCTTCTGCTCCCGCCAGCATCTTGGTGGCGTAGAAGGAAAAGATGGTGGCCTGACCGTGCCGACCCAGACCGTCAACGCCCAGCGATTGCGTTCCGTCCTCGACGAGAGGAACGGGCAGAGGCTCGAGAGCGGCCCTCCGCCCGAAGAGATGGGGAACCACGACCGCTGCCGTTCCCGGCGTGATCAAGCGCCTGACCTGCTCGAGGTCGACGTCGGGAGCGTCTGGCACCGAGTCGGCCAGGACGGGGCTGGCGCCCGTATAAAGAACGGCATTCAGCACCGAGACGCAACAATAAGCGGGGAGGATGACCTTTCGGCCTGGACCTGCGCCCAGGCCGAGCAGGGCCAGGTGCAGCGCCCCCGTGCCGTGGGCGACTGCTACGGCACTGCCGCAGCCCAGCGCGGAGGAGAATTCGTGCTCAAAGGCCGCGACCTCCGGGCCCTCGGCCACCATGCCACTCAAAACGACGCGCTTTACGGCCTCGGCTTCCTCCGACCCCAAGGTGGGACGGCTGTGCGGGATGATCATGGAGTTGCCGTCGACCGGTGAGGGCCTGCCCTGGCCTTCAGGCTGCCTTCTCCAACTCGGAGGTGCACTGAGGGCAGCGCGTCGCGTTCTTGGAGATGGTCGAGAGGCAGAAGGGGCAGTCGCGGGTATCCGGCGGCGGTGGCTCGACCGGTTTCTGACGGCGCATCTTCTCTACCGACTTCACCATCATGAACACGGCCAGAGCGACGATCAAGAACTGGATCAGCGTGTTCAGAAAGACCCCGTAGTTGATGGTGGCCGCACCAGCCTTCTGGGCTTCGGCCAGGGTTGGATAGCTGGCGTCTCCCAGTGTGAGGAACAGGTTGGTAAAGTCCACCCCTCCCAGCACCAGGCCGATCGGGGGCATCAGGACATCCTTGACCAGCGAGTCCACAATTCTGCCGAAGGCCGCCCCGATGATCACGCCCACGGCCATGTCCACCACGTTCCCGCGGTTGAGAAAATCACGAAATTCTTTCCACATGGGGCCTGCTGTTCGGAGTCAGGAGGTCAGTGCCCTCCGAGCAGGGCCATCACGATCTCGAGCGCGATCAGGGCGATGATGGTCAACTCCAGCACGGTGAAGCGGCGCGTATTGGCCAGGTCGACCAGCACCTCGGCCGACTCGTGGATCAATTTCAGTTTATACTCCAGAGTGCGAAAGCGCGACTGCAGCTCGAAGTTGGCCCGCAACTCGTTGAAGAGCAGGTCCAGCCCGGGGTCTTCCCAGACGATATCGGGTGAATCCAGGATCGAGAGCCGGCTGACGATGTCGCGCCGGGTCGAGAGTCCCACCCCGATGTAACGCAGCATCTCGCCGCTTCTGAGACGGTGCCAGCTGCCGCTGGCCATCGAGTCGGCCACCACGGAGGCCTGGTCGAGCAGCTTCTCGACCGACTTCTCGAAGTGCTCCAGGGTGGTCGACTGGGCCAGCACCAGGGCAGCCAGCTTGAGCTTGGCGGGGGTGACCTGCTGTAACACCATGCGGTCGAAGGCCACCCGCTCCTTGCCCTCGGGCTGCAGCTCCACCAGAAAGTCGTCACTGGCTTGCTCGCTGGGACCCTCGGAAAGGGGCAAGAGCTCTTTCACGAAGATCGCGATCTGGGCCGCATCCACGTCCACGAATACGGCCGAGCCAAAGCTGAACAGGTAAACTCGCCCCTGGCCCAGGCTCAGGCAGAGATCCGACTTGCCCGCCTCCAGCACGCGATCGACAAAAGCCCGCGAGCACTTCTCGATGCTCACCGTGCGGGCCAGGTGGACCGACTCCATGCGCAGCTGTCGGCCCGAAGCGGCGGGGTGACTCGACAGGACATCCATGCCCCCATGGTAGCCTGTCGCGGGCCAATCGCGCAAGCGATGACGAACCTCAGCAAGCAATTCGGGCGGCCGGGGCCCATGATCATCGTCATCCCAGACCGTGGCAAGATGAAGCTCAACGGCACAATGCGAACATCTGCTCGGCCCGGAGAATTGCGCCCCGGAGTTGTGTGCGCATGCGCCCCCAGGTCAACGGCGCAACGCGAACATCTGCTCGGCCCGGGAAATTGCGCCCCGGAGTTGTGTGCGCATGCGCACCCAGGTCGACGGCGCAACACGAACATCTGCTCGGTCCAGAGAATTGCGCCCCGGAGGTGTGTGCGCATGCGGGGACTCGGGGTCCACCCGGCGATGACTCCCGACAGGGGTCTCGGCGCCCGAACGTAGAAGGCACCAGACCTTATGCAGCAGCTGATCTCGCAAGCCTTTCAAGACCGCGAACGACTCAAGGACAGCGCCACCCGCCAGGCGGTGCTCGACACCATGGAGGCCCTGGACCAGGGCCGCCTGCGCGTGGCCGAGCCCCACGAGGGGGGCTGGAGGGTGAACGCCTGGGCCAAAGAGGCCATCCTGCTCTACTTCGCGCTGGCCGAAATGCGGGTCATGGAGGTCGGCCCGTTCGAGTTCTACGACAAGATCCCGCTCAAATCCAACTGGGCTGCCGCCGGAGTACGCGTGGTGCCGCCCGGCACCGCCCGTTACGGCTCCTTCCTCGAGTCCGGATGCATCCTGATGCCCGGCTACGTCAACCTGGGGGCTCGGGTGGGAGCCGGCTCGATGGTGGATACCTGGGCCACCGTGGGCAGCTGTGCCCAGATCGGCGCCGGGGTGCACCTTTCCGGCGGCGTGGGCATCGGGGGCGTGCTCGAGCCCCCTTCGGCCTCCCCGGTCATCGTCGAGGACGGCGCTTTCATCGGCTCTCGCTCGATCGTGGTGGAGGGCGTGGTGGTGGGCCGCGAGGCGGTGCTGGGGGCCAACGTGGTGCTGACTGCCTCCACCCCCATCGTGGACGTGACCGGCCCCGAGCCCGTCATCACGAAAGGCCGCGTGCCTGAGCGGGCGGTGCTGATCCCCGGTTCCCTGCCCAAGCAGTTCCCGGCCGGCACCTTCGGCGTCTCCTGCGCCTTACTGATCGGCTATCGCAAGGAGTCCACCGACCGAAAGACCAGCCTGAATTCCGCCCTGCGCGACTTCGGCGTGGATGTCTGAGCTGGCCCAACGCACCCTGGAGCTCGTCTCCATCCCCAGCGTGACCCGCGAGGAGGGAGCGTTGTGCCGCTTCTTGCAGGACTGGGCCGGGGTGGAGCCGGTCTGGCGCTGCAACCTGATCTTGCAGGGCGAGTCTCGGGGCCGTCCGCGGGTCGGGCTGTTCGGCCATCTGGACACGGTGCTGCCCGCCGCCGACCAGCCCCTCGGAATCATCCAAGGACGGGTCTACGGCTGCGGCGCCAGCGACATGAAGGCCGGGCTGGCTTTCATGATGGCGGCCTGGGAGCGGCGCGCAGAATGGTCTTGCGACCTGGTGGCGGTGTTCTACGACCGCGAGGAGGGCCCGGGCGAGGAGAATGGTCTCGAGCTCATCCTCGACCGCGTGCCCCCCCTCGATCTGGCCATCGTGCTCGAGCCCACTGACAACCAGGTGCAGAAAGGATGCGTGGGATCGTTGCACGCCCGCGTCAGCGTGGCCGGAAAACGAGCCCACTCGGCCCGTCCCTGGCAGGGCGAGAACGCCCTCTACAAGGCCCTGCCCTTGCTTGAGAAACTGCGTTCGGTGGGGGTGCGCGAGGTCGAGGTGGGGGGACTGATCTTCCGCGAGGTGGTCACGCCCACCACGGCTGCAACCATCAACTCGCGCAACGTGGTGCCCGACCATTTCGAGCTGAACGTGAACTATCGCTTTGCTCCCGGCAAGACGGCCAGGCTGGCCGAAGAAGAGCTGCGCGCGCTGGTGGGTGACCTGGGCCGGGTGGAGGTGCTGGACGCCTCCCCCTCCGGCCAGGTGGCCTCGCACCCGCTGCTGGAGAGCTGGATCGCCGCCTGCGGCCTGGAGGTGGAGCCCAAGCAGGCCTGGACGGACGTGGCCCGCCTGACCGAAAAGGGTATCCCGGCCGCGAACTTCGGGCCGGGCGACCCGTCCCAGGCCCACCAGGCCCGCGAGCACGTCAGCGTGGAGGCGCTCGAGCGCGGCTGGCCGCTGTTGGAGCGACTGCTGCGGTCGTGAACCCGCGCCTGACCACCCTCGAGCCCTCCCTGATCCGTGAGCTGAACGCTCGCAAGCGCCCGGGCGACCTCGACCTTGGTCTGGGCGAGCCGGTGCTGCCTCCCGACCCGGCCGCCCTGGACGCCGGTCTTCGCTGGATGGCCGAGAACGGCTGCCGCTATTCGCCCAATCTGGGCTTTCCGGAGGTGCGCGCCGCCGTGGGCACTTACCTGGAACGCCCGGCCGACGAGGTCTGCCTGACCAACGGCTCGCAGCAGGCCCTCCACCTTGCCATGGTGACCGCCCTCGACCCCGAGCGCGACGAGGTGTTGGTGATCGAGCCGGGCTATCCGGCCTACGCCAAGATCGCCCAGATGCTGGGCCTGGCCGTGCGCACGGTGGGCCTGGATCCCGAGCGACACTTCGCCCCCCGGGCCGACCGCGTGTTGGGAGCGCTACGCCCCCAGACGCGGCTGGTGGTTCTGGCCAGCCCCAATAACCCCAGCGCGCGCATCTGGCCCGCCGCAGAGCTGGAGAAACTGTGCGCCGGCCTGGACGACCGCTGGCTGGTCTTCGACGAGGTCTACCGCGAGCTCTACTACACCCCCGAGCCCCCTCCCCGGCCGGTCCACGCCCGCGCCCTGCTGGTGGGTGGTCTCTCCAAGTGCGCCTCCCTGACCGGGCTTCGCATCGGTTGGCTGGGCGCTCCCGCCGAGCTCATGCCCCTGGTGCTACGGGCCCACCAGCTCATCACCACCGCCGCCAGCACCTACGCCCAGCGGGTGGCCCTGGAGATCCTGACCCACGGGCACGCAGGCGACCAGCGACGGATCTACCGCCAGCGCCTGGGTAACCTGTTGGAGGCACTGCGAGCCAGCGCCCTGGAGTTCGTGGAGCCCGAGGGAGCCTTCTACTGCCTGGTTCGGGTGGGCCGTCCCTCGTTGCCGGCCGCGCTGGAGTTGCTCGAAGCGAAGCGGGTCGTCACGGTGCCCGGGGTGGCCTTCGGAGCCGAAGGCTGGCTGCGCCTCTCCTGGGCCGGCCCGCCCCAGGAGGTGCGCGAGGGTGTGGCGCGGCTGACAGAGTGGTCGACGACCGCAGACCGGCGATCAGGCTGAGCTCCGGCCCCTGCTCAGGGGATCTTCAGCTCCATTCGATCTAGATCGGCGGGTCCCAGGATTGGACTGAAAAACAGACTGGTCGGATCCTGGCTCCGTCGCCTGCCCAGCAGCAGCTCGGCGGCGTAGCGGGCCAGCATCTTGTCTCGTCGGGAAGGCGTATCCAGGCGCGCCAGCGAGAGCACCGCTCCCTTCTTGCCTCGGACCCCGTAACAGTAGCGCCAATCGGGCTGGCTTGGAGTGTAGCAGTCCTGGCCCACTAACAGCAGAGTGGCTTGCTCGGCCTGCTTGTCCACGAAGTCCAGCATCTGATCGGCGTCGAGCTGACCCCGCTCGGGGTTGAGCCAGGAGGGCTCGAAGCTGGCGCTGTACATCGCGCGCACCTGGACTCCCGTGTTCTTCTCCAGACTCAAGGCGCAATCCAGGAGAGGGCGATCCTCGTCGCGCACGACCAGCAGCACCAGGGACTTGCCCTCCAGGCCTAGCTTTACAGGCTTCTCCGCTTGCGGGGCGACCGGCTTCATCCACCACGCGCCCACGGCTACCACGACCAGAACCAGCAAAAGCTCGGGCAGACGAATGTTCCTCATGGCCCCATGATAGAAGAACCTGCCTCTTCTGTCACGACCGGCCTGCAGACCTCGCCCCGAGCATGCTACAATAGCCAGCATGGAAATCACCCCCGGTAGCACCCAGAATTACCACATCTACCAACCCCGCTCGGCCGGGCAGGCCAGCGCCACGCCGCTCACGCCAGGCCTCTGGCAGACCCAGCTGCAGAAACTGGTGGGGCTTTTGCAGGGCGGTCCCGAGGCCAGCCCCAACCCGCCCGTGGCCCGAGTGGCGGGGCGCGACGGCAAGGTGCTGGGTGAGAAGAATTTTCTCAAGGCCGACCAGTATCCCGGCCTGCACAGCAAGAGGCTGCAGGACGCTCGCACGACCAACCCCCAACCTTTCATCGAGGGGGCTCCCAACTACCGCGAGCTGGGCGAGGGAATCCACGGCACCGCTCAACCTACCGTGGATGGCATGCGACGGGTGCTCGATCAGGCCGGAGCCGGCCCGGACGGCGAGAAGAAGGCTATCTGGACCAACATGCGCGAGGAGCCGGTGGTCTACATCAACGGCCAGCCCTTCAACCTGCGCCACGTCAAGGCGCCCTTCTACAATCAGGCCTCGCCGGGCCGCTCGGCGGGCGAGGTGGAGAAGATGGAGCGCGATCTCAAAGCGGACGTGCTGGCCGAGGCCCGCCGCAACGGCGGGATGATCACCCTCCACGACGAGGAGGCGGGGCCCCCGCCCCGGGTGGTGGAAAAACAGGTCAAGATCGAGAGCGTGCAAACCGTGAGCGAGGTCTATGACCAGCTCAAGTCCGAGGGCTACAAGGTCGACTACCAGCGCATCCCGGTCACCGACATGAAAAAGCCCGAGGACCAGGACATCGACGAGCTGGTGGGGGCGCTCAAGAAGGCCGATCCCGAGGCGGCGCTGATCTTCAACTGCCACGCCGGACAGGGACGCACCACCACGGCCATGGTGCTGGCCAGCCTGATGAAGAGAGGGGCCAGCGGGGAGGAAGGGGACCTGCTCAAGGACGACACGGTGCGGGCCGACATCAAGGAGCAGGGCAAGCACAACCCGGCCAGCTACCGCGAGATCTTGAGCAGTTTCAAGGACGCTCGCAACCTGGTGCAAGATCAGGGCAAGGTGGACAGGGTGGTGGAGAAGTACGGAGACATCCACGACCTCAAGAAGGCCGTCGGCAAGGCGCGCCAGGAGGTCGGGCATGCCGACACTCCCGAGGAAAAGCGCCAGGCTCGTCAGCGCGTTTCGGACTATCTCGAGCGTTACCACACACTGGTCTCGTTCGAGGCTTATGCCCGCGAGCAGGCGCCTGGCTTCAAGCAGTCCTACTCCGAGTGGAAGAGCCAGAATCCTCAATTGGAGGAGAACCTCAAGCGCGTGCAACTGGCTCTGGCGGGCCACGGCAAGCAGTCCCAGGTCGCTTGAGCGAGAGCGAGCTGGACCTGCGCCTGGAGTGGCGCGAGGAAGAGGAGGCTCCGGCCGAGCGCGAGGACCGCTTCCAGGGCGAGATCAGTCAGGATGAGGGCGCCGTCACCCTGCTCAACCCCACCGTCGAGGGTCCGCGACCTGATCGGCCCGAGGAATTCGAGTATTCCGAGCACCGCGCCCGAGCCCTGGAGCGGGCGCTGGGGCGTCTGCAGGGCATCACCCGGCCGCCCTTCGTAGCCTTTCTGGCTCAATTGAAGGAGGATCTGCCCCGGCTCGAGCCGGCCGAACGCCAGGCCCGGCTGGACGGGGCCGAGGCCTGGCTCTCCAGCCAGCTGGCTTTCTGGCAGGTTGGGCCGGTGGAGAACGAATCTGCCGAGCAGGTGCAGGCCTTCAGCGACGGCCTCTCAGCCGGAGGCGACGCTCTGGGTCTGGGGCTGGAAGTGGTGGAGCTCTTGCGCGCGGGCGAGCTAACCCTGGTGGATGTACTGCTCGAGCAGATCGAGAGCTCGCTCACCCGGGCCCGGGAGTCACTGGAATCGGGCGCTCTGGCCGCCAGTCACGAGCCCGAGCCGGCCGAGCCTCCACCAGCAACTGACGAGGGCTCGTCGTAGCAGCTCTGGAGTCAGGCTGTACGTTACGTGGCACGGTCAATGCGACGAAGTTTAGCTGGGGTTCGGCACCTCGGGCTGCTCTTCCGGTTTCTTCTCAGGAGCAGGCGCTGGCTCTTCGGCCTTCTTCTCCTCCTTCTTGGCGGCCGGAGCGGGAGCCTCGGCGGCATCGCGCATCGCTTCCTGCAGGGCCTTGAGAACATCCTGATTGGCCGCCACCGGCTTGCCACGATCGAGAGCCATCAAAATGGCCTCGTGCGGATCCACCATGCCGGCTCCCTGGTGGTTCTTGCTCACGCGGCCAGGCAGCGGGTCGGCGGAGCTCTTGAGAATCTCCTTCACCTCGTCGGGGGTCAGGTCGGGGTTGGCTTCCAGCATCTCGGCCACCACGCCGGCCACGATCGGTGTGGCCATCGAGGTGCCGGGCATTCCCACGTAGGCTTTGTCGGGCGAGAGGGGCATGCGGGACGTGACCCGCAGCAGCCGGTTGAACTCGTTCTTGGCGGTCTCGCCGCCCTCACGAATTTTGCCCATGGTCTCGGGACCGATGCCCATCAGAGCAAACTGCGAATCGGGCACACGGGCCAGCTCTTCAGCCGGGAGGCTGGAGAGCCACTTGACCGTGCCATGCACCACCTGGAAGCTCGCCGCCTGGGCCTCCGAGCTGGTGCCCGGGGAAAGAGGGGCCATGATGGCCTCGCCGGGCGCGACCAGGTCGGGCTTGCTGGCCCCGTACCTGGTGGGTCCGCGGCTCGAGAACTCGGTGATCGAGTCGTCGCCGGGGTCGGGGGTGTTCTGATCGTCCACCGCTCCCACCGTGATGGCGTGGGGGCTGTCGCCCGGGGCTTTGACAGTCTTGCGATCGGGGCCGTCGTTGCCGGCCGCGGCTACCACCACCAGGCCGGCCTCGTAAGCCTTCTGCACCGCCTGGTCGACCGGGTCGTCTTGATACTTCTTGCGAGCCGTGTGGCCCAGCGAGAGGTTGATCACCCGGATTCCGAGGCGGTCCTTGTTCTCGATGCAGAACTGGATGCCCTTGATGATGTCGGAGGTCTTGCCCGAGCCGTCCTCGCCCAGCACCTTGACGCCCACCAGGTGGGCCTTGGGGGCCGGTCCGCGGTAGATGCCGCCGCTCAAAAGGCCGCTGCCGGCAGCATCGCCGGCCACGTGGGTGCCATGCCCGTGGTCGTCATAGGGCGTCGAGCGCCCGTTCACCATGTCGGCGAAGGCCACCAGGCGGTTGTAAGGCGTGTTGAAGTCGGGGTGAGGATAGATTCCTGTATCCAGGATGGCGATGCCCACGCCCTCGCCCTGGAACTTGCGGGTCAGCGGAGTGTCGAAGCGCGGGGCGAGCTGGGGCAGGCGCGACTTGAACTCAGGCTCTTTCTTGGGCTCGGCTTCCTTCTTCTCGGCCGCTTCCTCTTCTTCGTCCTTGGGCGAGGGGTCCCAGGGCATCGGGGGCAGGTAGCGGTCCTGCTGGTCGAGATGGACGCAGTAGCCCTGCTTCTCGAGATCCTTCACCTGCTTGTCGGTCAGGTCGGCCAGCACGCCGCCAATGAGGCCGAGCTCTTCTTTGACCTTGATGCCCAGGTCGACGAGCTGGATCTTGGAGGTGGTCTTGAAGATGCCCTCTTCGGGCGCAACCAGGATGTAGGATTTGGTCGGGGTGGAAGGGGCGGACAGGTCCATCCGATCCAGCCCGATGGTCGACCTCTGCGCGGGGGTTCGGGAAGAGGTCGAGAGCCTGGCTGCGTCCATCGGGTCGGGTCTCCTTCGGTGGTGAAGTCCGGGAGCGGCTCTGCAACCGCGTTCCCAGCCCCCTCGGACCACAGGATACGAAAAAGGACCCACCCGGAGGGTTACCTGAATGTTACTTGTGCGTTGCAGCCGGGTTCACAGTCCCGAAACATACGTTCCCTTTCGGTACCCGTGACTCTTGGGGCGCGCAGCAAAGCGAGCTATCTCAGTCGCTGGAGACCGTTGATCAACTCGAGCAGCTTCTGCACTTCCGAGCCCAGGAACTCCCCGTCGGTCTGCACGCGGTTCTTGATCTCGGTCAGTGTGGCCTGGTAGACGACCGCCTGCAGACCGGGCTCGGAAAGCTCCTTGCCGGTGTCCAGGGCGGTGCGGGTCAGGTCGGTCAGGGTGTCGAGATAGGCGCGCACGGCTTCGCGCGGCAGTCCGGAGGCGTTCTCATCCACTCTTGAGGGGAGAGTCAGCACCTGCTCCAGGGCCGCCTTGTAGCCCTCGGCCTTGATCTGGTCGAAGATTCCTGCCGGACCCAGGGGTGTGGCCTCGATTGCCTCGCCCACTTTCAGCGCGCTGCGGGCCACTTCCTGATGGCGACGGGCGGCACCAGGCAGATTCTCGCCCTCGGCGATTTGCTCCAGGGCCGACTCCATGGCCTGGCTCATGCGGGCCGGATCGCCGTCCAGCTTGTACTCGGCCAGGCCCTTCTGGGCCCATTCGGCGATGCTGGGAACGTCCGAGGCGGCCAGCCGGGTCAGCACCTGCTGGTAATAGCCCGAGGAGAGCATCTGGCGGGCTTCGGCCTGCTTGCCGTCCTTGACCAGCTGGCTGACGCGCGAAGCGAGCGAGGTCACGCTGGTGCTCTCGCCCGGGGGCGGAGGCGGCGGGTTGGTGGGACCCCCGCAGCCAGAGAGCACCCCGCCCAGCACCAGCGCCAGGCCCACCCCGCCGGCCACGCGCAGGCCCAGGGAGCGAGCCGGCTCGGACTGGCCCTCGGCACGACGGGGCACGGGCACCGGAGGAGCCGGGCCCAGCTCGACCTGATCAGGAGCGGCGTTGCTCTGAAAGGGGGCCTGCAGGCTGGCGACGGTGGGCCGTTGAGGAAGAAACGAGCAGGCGGAGATGATCATAGCCCTCTCATGCTGGCTCAAGAGCCTGAAAGGAAGCTGAACTTCATGCACCTTCCCGGAACCACGTCCCAGCAAGTTTGAGAGTGCTTGGGCCGCAACCATTGTCGCATGGACCGTGCTACGAAAACCTGCGGTGAAGCTTCCAAGGTTGGGCGGAGCGAGAAAACTCAACAGGTTGCAACGCGCTCGCAACTGACCGGGTCCAGAATCCAACCACTTGATGTGGGAGGTTCGTATATGACGACCAAGATGATGAGACTGGGCGACATCGCTCAGCAGCGTGAAACGGTGACCATCGAGCGCAGCGCCAGCGTTGCCCAGGCCGCCGAGCAGATGGCCCGAGCCAACAAAGGAGCGGTGCTGGTGGAATCAAACGGCCGGCTGCAGGGCATCTTCACCGAGCGCGACCTGCTCGTGCGCGTGGTGGCCCGTGGGCTCGACCCCAAAACCACAGCCGTGGAATCGGTCATGACCGGCAAGCTGGTGGTCGGCAACGCCGACGACCCCTACCAGTGGGGCCTGGACCGGATGCTGCAGGCCCGCTGCCGCCATCTGCCGCTGGTGCAGGGCGACCGCGTGGTGGGGATGGTCTCGCGCCGTGACCTGATGAGCGCCGAGATCCAGGAGTTGACCGCCGAGCTCGAGCGCATCGATCCTTCTTCGCTGTTCATGTAGCACATTTGCAACAGCGACCCCCTAGTCTGAGACCAGAGCAACCGAACTCGAAAGGAATGTAGATAAATGACCAACGTGACCAAAGAGATGAAGAGCTTCCAGGACGCCATCAACGAGTCCACCAGGCAGGCCATCGCCAGCGCGATGTGGGTGCAGGATCAGACCGACGCCCAGATCCGCAGCTACCTCGACGTGCGCAAGTCCTACCGCGACGAGGCCACCAAAGTGGTCCGGGGGATGACCGAGCAGATGCTCGCAAACCAGGAAGCTTTCCAGAAGCTCGTCCAGAGCTCGATCAGCCTGAGCATCGCCTCGATGCGCTGGCCCATCGGCTAATTCAGTCAAACTTCGGCGCCCCTCAGCGCTCCAGGGCCGGCCTTCGGGCCGGCCCTTTCTTGCCTGAGAGTGTCAGGGCGAGGCTCAAAAGGGACGATGCACCAGGTTCTCTCCAGTATGCAACGAGGCTGCAAGCCAGACGGGCTAGACTCCGGGCATGCACTGGCACCAATGGCTTGAGCATCTCGACCTGGCCGGTCTCCTGCCCGGCCTGAGGGCCCACGTCCCCAGGCTCCGCGAGGCCCTGGAGGGCTTTCTGGGCAGCCTCTCGCCAGCCAGGCAGAAAGAGCTCTGGCAGATGCTGGAGCCCTTCCTGGACCTGAGCTCCGAAGCCCAGGTCTTCGTGCTGCTGCGGGCCTGTCCCACCCTGCACAAGCTGGGGCAGGCGGTCTCGCGCGACGCGCGCCTTCCCCCCACGGTGCGCTACCAGCTCGAGCGCCTGGAGAGCCTGCCACCCTCCACACCGGTGCGGTTGCCGGCTGAGCTTCGTCCCGGCGCCCCGCTGGCCGAGGGAAGCGTGGCCGTCGTGGTGGCCCTGCCCGAAGGCGTGGCCAAGGTCCTCAAGCCGGGCGTGGCCGAGCGGTTGCACGAAGAGCTGAGCGTGATCCCTCGGGTGGCCGAGCGGCTCTCGCTGGCCCAGCGCGAGGTCCTCGAGCAGGTGGTGCGGCTGCTCACGGCCGAGGTCGATCTGCTGCGCGAGCGCAGCCACCTGCAACGCGCCGGACGCGAGGGACTCATCCGGGTGCCCGCCCTCCTGCCGGCCTTCGACCGCGATTTCTTCACCATGGAGCGCCTGGACACCATCGAGCTGACCCGGGCCACCCGGAGCCGCTTCTCCCTGGCCCACGAAGTCTGGTCGCGGCTGGTAGCGGGGGTCGTGTTCGCTTCCTCTTCCCGCCTGGTGCACCTGGACCCCCATCCGGGCAACCTGCGCCTGGGCACCGATGGCCGGCTGGTCTTACTGGACTGGAGTCTGGCCTTCGAGCTGCCCGAGAGCTGGCGGCGCGGCCTGGTCGAGCTGGCCCTGGGCCGGCAGTTGGGGCGACCCGACCTGATGCACGAGGGGGTGGCCCGCCTGTTGGGCCATCCCCCCGAGCCGGGCTGGCTCAACCCGTCCGCCCCCCTGCTCGACTGCGTGGCCCCCGAGCGGATGCCGGGACGGCTCCTCCTGTGGCGCAAGAGCCTGCACACGCTCGAGCAGCTGACCCGCCAGCTGGCCCCCGAGCTTGTTCCCGAGACGGTGCTGGCGGAAGGCTGCGCCGAAGCCCTCTGGCTGGAAGGCCCCTGGCGCTGGTGGAACCCGGGCTATTCGGGGCCGCTCAGCCAGGTCTCCAACCAGCTGCTGGCCCGTCTGGCTCTCTCCAGTCCCGCGCCTTGAAGGCGTCCTAAGGAGAGGGCGCTCCCGGAGTGGCAATGGGCGCCTCGTCATGCCGGGTGGTGTAGCGACCGGCCTGGTAACCGGCCACCAGCACCAGCAGCAGCAGAATGAGCAACAATATCAAGCGCCGCATCGGCCTGGGCGCCGGCTCTTCGACCTCGGGCGCGGACGAGACAGCCTTGTGGATCGGAGTCGGAGTGGGAGCTGGCGTCCGCGACTCCCTCGACGACGCAGGCTGTTTCTCGGACGAAGGCCGCTTCTCTGCCGACGGTGCAGGCAGCTTCCCTGGCGACGGCTTCTCGGGGACCGCGGCCGGCTTCCCGGACGACGACTTCTCGGGGCTCGAGGGCGCAGGACGGCGCCCCGACGACTCCGAGGCCCCACCCTGGGCTGGTTTCGTGGCCTTCTCAGGCTGAGCGGCCCGGGGCGGAGGAGGCGGCGGACTCTCCTCGTCCTCGGTGCTGGGCAGAGGCACGCCGCCCAGCACCTCCTCATCCGGCCCTTCGGGAGCGGCAGGCGGCGAAGGGGTCTGCTTCAGAGCGATGGGAACGGGGATCTCGTCCGAGCTCGAGACGGGCACGGCCGGCACGGAACGTGTGCGCGGGAAGGAGGCGCCCGAAAGCCGGGGCGGAACCACCTGGTGGCGCACCCCCTCGGTGCGTTTGGGGAAGACCGGAGGCCGAGGACGGGCCACCCAGCGGGGGGGACCCGCGGCCGGGGACCGGCCCTCGGCCGGTGGCGAGGGAGTGAACGGCCGAGCCGGCGCCACCGTTCTCGGTTCGGCCGGAGCCAGCGGGGGCAAACCACCCCAGGGAACGGGCTCGATCGGCCCGGGCTCGAGCGGCCCGGGCTCGAGCACCGACTCGCTGGCTAACTCTTCGGCGACCGGTTCGCTCAGCTCGACCACGGACAGGGCTGTCGGCAGGAAAGTTCCCTTGCGCTCCAGCCAGGACTGCAGGGCCTCGCCCATTTCGCGAGCGCTCTGAAAGCGCTTCTCGGGCAGGAAGGCGCAGGCCCGGTCAATCAGCGACGCCAGCTCTTCCTCAGCCTCGGGGTAAAGGTCGAGCAAGGGCGGAATTCCGAGCGGGACGGGCGGCTCGCCCGATAGCAACTGACTCAAGGTGGCCCCCAGGGAATAGAGGTCTGAGCGGGCGTCGGCTCGGCCCTGAGTCAACTCCAGGGGAGAATAGCCCCCTGCGGCCTGGGCCGTCATGGGAGGGCGGGGCCCGGGCCGGGCCAGCCCGTAGCCCACCAGCCTCACCGAGCCGGTGGTGGCATCGCGGATCAGGTTGGCCGGCTTGATGTCACCGTGCAAAATCGGAGGCTCGAGCCCGTGCATCTCGTCGAGCACCTCGAGCACGTCCAGAATCTGGTAGATCAGCTCCTCGGCCGGCACGGGCTGAGAACTGGCGGCCATACACTCGGCCAGCTCTTGCTCCAGCGTCACGCCCTCCACGAAGTCGGTCACGATGTAAGCGAGCCCGTTGAGGTAGTGGAAGTCGCGCAGACGAGCCAGGCTGGGGTGCTGCACCCGGGTCAGGAGCCTCTTCTCCTCCTCGAACCAGGCCAGGATCTCCATGAGCTCGCTGGAGGGAAGCTCGGGCACGGCGCATTCGCGCAAAACGCAGTGCGACCCGCCCAACCGACAGTCCTCGGCCAGGTAGGTCGAACCGTTCTTTCTCGAGTGCAGGGGTCGGAGGATGCGATAGCGGTCCCCCACCACCACCCCTGGCTGCAGTGCCACATCTCTCGTGTTCTGCGCCCGCGGGAGGAGGCCCTCCGTTACCAGATGCCAAGATAAGCTTTGGCTTCCTCGCTGGCGTGCTCGCTCGGATCCCAGCGGGGTTTCCAGATGAGCTTGACGTCGCACTCCTCAACGCCGGTCATGCGCTTGACCGTCATCCAGACGGCGCTGGTGATCTCCGGACCCATCGGGCAGCCAGGGCTGGTGAGCGTCATGTTGACGTCGACCGTCTTGTCGCTCTTGGGCAAGATCTGGTAGATCAGGCCAAGATCGACGATGTTGATGCCAATCTCGGGATCGATCACCTCCTTGAGGGCCTCCCGAATCTCAGCCGCAGGGGGCAATCCCTCCACGGTCGGACCATCTTCCATCGGACCTGACGTGGTCGAGGTCTCCTGCTCACTCATAGCGCTTCCTCCAGAGCCCCCAGCAAGGTATTCCAGGCCAGTAAGGCGCACTTGACGCGCACCGGGTACTGGCGCACGCCGTCCAAAGCTTCCAGCTCGCCCAGCTGCTCGGGGCAAGGCTCGGCATCGTTGCGGTTCAGCATCCGCTTCTTGAAAGTGGCGGCCAGCTCGCGCACCTCGTCGAGGGTCTTGCCCTCGATGAGCGAGGTGAGCATGGAGGCCGAAGCCAGGCTGATGGAGCAACCCACTCCCTCGAAGGCGGCCCTCACGACCCGATTGTCCTTGACGTCGAGCTCCACCGTCACGGCGTCTCCACAGGTCGGGTTGACGCCGTCCTGGCGAAAGGTGGGGGCCTCGAGCTTGCCCTTGCAACGGGGATGGGCGTAGTGCTCGAGGATGATCTCACGATACAGATCATCTGAGATCAAAAGAGCACCCCCTTGAACACCTGAGAGGCTTTCTCGAGAGCCACAGCCAGCCGGTCGATGTCGGCGCGAATGTTGTAGAGCGACAGGCTGGCCCGGGCAGTGCCACTCATGCCGATTCGGCGCATCAAGGGCTGGCAACAGTGGTGGCCGGCCCGGATGCAGATGTTCTCGCGGTCGAGCAGGGTGGCCAGATCGTGTGGATGGATGCCCCGATAGACAAAACTCAGGGCCCCGCTGTGCTGATCCAGGGGGGGGCCCAGCAGCTCGAAGCCTTCCAGGGAGCCCAGGCACTCGCGGGCGTAGGTCAAGAGGTCGAGCTCGTGGGCCCGCACGTTGGCCATGCCCACGTCGAGCAGGTAGTCGGCCGCCGCCCCCATGCCCAGCACACCCGCGATATTGGGAGTCCCGGCCTCGAACTTGAAGGGAAGCTCGTTGAAGGTGCAGCGATCGCGCCATACCTCGCGGATCATGTCGCCCCCGAACCGAAACGGCGGCATGGCTTCGAGCAGCTCGCGCCGGCTCCACAGCATGCCGGTGCCGGTGGGACCCAGCATCTTGTGGCCGGAGAAAGCCATGAAGTCGCAGCCCATCTCTTCCACCGCGCAGGGCAGATGAGGCACGCCCTGGGCCGCGTCCAACAGCACGGTGGCGCCGGCCGCCCGGGCCCGACGACAGATTTCCTGCACCGGGCTGATGCTGCCGAACACGTTGGAAACCCAGGTGAAGGCCACCAGGCGGGCTCCCTCGAGCAACTCGTCCAGGTTGTCCAGCTCCAGCGTTCCGTCCGGGCGGGGCTCGATCCAGCGCAACCGGGCCTGCTGGCGGGTGGCCAGGTTCTGCCAGGGCACCAGGTTCGAGTGGTGCTCGAGCCCAGTCAGCACGATGGGATCGCCGGGCAGAATATTCTGCTCGCCCCAGGTGTAGGCCACCAGGTTGATGGCGTCGGTGGTCCCCGAGGTCCAGATGCAGCAGTCGGGGTCACTGGCGCCGATGAGGCGGGCCACCGAATGCCGGGCCTCCTCGTAGCGTCGGGTGGCTTCTTCGGACATGCGGTACAGGCCCCGATGGATGTTGGCGCAGCACTCCTCGTAGTAGGAGCGCTCGGCTTCCAGCACCGAGCGGGGCTTGAGCGAGGTGGCGGCGCTGTCGAGATAGACCAGCTCGGGCTGGTTTTCTAACAGCGGGAAGTCGGACCGCCGGGACAGCTCCACCTTGACGCTCACGTCAATCGACCTCCACCACGAGCTGCCCCTGGACCTCCTCCACCTCATAGGTGGAGATGCCCACCACGGCCGGCATGCAGAGCGGCTTGCCGGTGCGCACGTCAAAGCGCGCGCCGTGACGGGGGCACTCGATCTCGCAGCCCTCCAGGCTTCCCCCGGAAAGAGGTCCGTCGTCGTGCGAGCAGCGATTTTCCACCGCGTAGTAGCGGCCCTCCACCCGACAGAGGACCAACTGCTCGTAAGGAGTGTCCACCACCCTCAACTGCCCATCCTGAAGATCGGCCGGGCCGGCCGGATAGCTGGCCATCAGCCCAGTGCCTGCGCCAACACCTTCTCCATCTGCTCATTGAGCCAGCCCAACAGCTCCTCGTGCTCAAGCCGGCCATAGACTTCCTGGTAGAAGCCCGTGACCAGCAGGTGCTCAGCCTGCGTTTTGGTGAGACCACGCGAGCGCAGGTAGAATTGCTGGTTGGGATCGTAGGTGGCGAAGGTGGCTCCGTGGGTGCAGCGCACGTCGTTGGCGCTGATCTCCAGCTTGGGCATCGCGTCGGCGCGGGCCCTGTCGGAGAGCAGCAGGTTGCGGTTTCGCTGGTAAGCGTCGGTCTTCTGGGCCCCGTGAGCCACGGCGATGTTGCCTGCAAAGACCGAGCGAGCGCGCCCGGTGAGAGCGACGTGGAACAGCACGTCCGAGGTGGTGTGGGCCACGTTGTGGTAGTGAAGCGCATCCGTGTCCAGGTGCTGGCGCCCCTGACCGAAGATCAAGCCAAGCATCTCGGACTTGCAGCCCTCTCCATCCAGGTCGCCCTCCATGAAGTTCTTGCCCATCTGGCCACCCACGCTGACGAACAGAGCCCGCAGGTGGGAGTCTTTGTCCAGGCGCGCGCGCAGGATGGGCAGGTAGCGTGTATTGGGGCCCCAGTTGTGGTAGACCACGTAGTCCAACCTGGCCCCCGCCTCCAGGAAGAGCTCGGTGACCGGGATGGCCAGCGTGTCCTGATCCGAGGAAGTGTAGCTCTCCACCACGATGCCTCGAGAGAAGCGCCCGGCCCGGAGCAGACTGCGTGGAAAAGCTGCCCCGCCCCTGGGAACCTGGTGCTCGAAATGGAGCGGGCTCTGCAAGACTTGCTCTTTGCCCAGCTGCACAAAGGCTCCGTTCGACCAGAAGGCCTCATTGAGCTTGCTGAAGACGTTGCGGGGGGCCAGCTGGCCCAATTCAGCCTGCACCGGAGCGGTTTTCAGGTCGCCTTGCAACACGCCCTCGGGCAGGGCCGCCTTGCCCAGCAAGCTGGAGCTGGTGATCACCTCCGACCAGGCCAGTTGGCCGGGGTGGAACTTGTCGGGAGGAGTCCGCCGCCAGGCCTCATCCTTGGAGCTGGGGAAAGGCAGCTCAAGGGCTTCCTGGTAGGCTTTCTTGCGCTCGGGCGAGGCGTCGTCAGACAGCTTGAGCGCGATGGATTCAAGAACAGCGGTAGCCATCAGCCGATCGAGCCCTCCATTTCCAACTGGATCAGCCGGTTGAGCTCGACCGCATATTCCAGCGGCAGCTCCTTGATGAACGGCTCGAAGAATCCGTTCACGATCATGGCGATGGCGTCGTTCTCAGACAGGCCGCGGCTCATCAGGTAGAAGAGTTGCTCGTCGCCCACCTTGCTGACCGTCGCCTCGTGGCCGATCTGCACGTCTTTGTTATCGATCTCCATGGAGGGATAGGTGTCCGAGCGCGAGTCCTCATCGAGCAAGAGCGCGTCGCAGCGCACATTGCACTTGATGTCGTGGGCGCCGGGGTAAACCTTGACCAGCCCGCGGTAGGAAGTGCGCCCACCGTCCTTGGAGATGGATTTGCTGAGCACGGTGGAAGCCGTGTTGGGCGCCACGTGCACCATCTTGGCGCCAGCGTCCTGATGCTGGCCTTTGCCGGCGTAGGCGATGGACAACACCTCGCCGCGCGCGCCCTCCTCCATCAGATAGACGGCCGGGTATTTCATGGTCAGCTTGGATCCGAGGTTGCCGTCCACCCACTCGACGGTGGCGTTCTTGAAGGCCTGGGCCCGCTTGGTGACCAGGTTGTAGACGTTGCTGGACCAGTTCTGGATGGTCGTGTAGCGGATGGTTGAGCCCTCCATGGCGATCAGCTCGACCACCGCCGAGTGCAGCGAATCGCTCGAGTAGATCGGGGCCGTGCAACCTTCGATGTAGTGCACGTAGGAGCCCGGCTCGGTGATGATGAGCGTACGCTCGAACTGGCCCATATTCTGGGCATTGATGCGGAAGTAGGCCTGCAGCGGGATCTCCACCCGAACGCCTCTGGGCACCAGGATGAAGGAGCCGCCACTCCACACGGCCGTGTTGAGGGCAGCGAACTTGTTGTCCTCGGTGGGGATGACCGTGCCGAAGTACTTCCTGACGATGTCGGGAAACTCGCGCAGAGCCGAGTCCATGTCCAGGAAGATGACGCCTTCTTTCTCGAGATCCTCGCGGATCGAGTGATAGACGACCTCGGACTCGTACTGGGCGCTCACTCCGGCCAGGAACTTGCGCTCGGCCTCGGGGATGCCCAGCTTGTCGAAGGTATTCTTGATGTACTCGGGGACGTCGTCCCAGTTCTTCTCGCTCTTCTCGGAGGGGCGCACGTAATAGTGGATGTTCTCGAAGTCAATCTCCCTGAGCTCTCCGCCCCATTCGGGCAGCGGCTTGGAGTGGAACACCTCCAGGGCGTGCAGGCGGATATCCAGCATCCACTGGGGCTCTCCCTTCATGCGAGACATCTCTAAGACCAGCTCGCGGGTGAGGCCCTTGCCCGACTTGAAGACGTAATCCTCAGCGTCGTGGAAACCGTACTTGTAGTCGTTGCCAATCTCCTGGAGGGTGGCGGCGTCGGAACTCATAGCTTCTCCTCCTTATGCGCCGGCCGGCACGGCGTGGGCTTGCAGCAGCTCGTCATAGCCGCGCTCTTCCAGGGTCAAAGCCAGCTCGGGACCACCACTCTGGACCAGCTTGCCGTTGACCAGGACGTGCACGAAGTGCGGCTTGATATGGTTGAGCAGCCGCTGGTAATGGGTGATCACCAGCACGCCCATCTCCGGGTTGATCAACTGGTTGACACCGTCGGCCACGATGCGAAGAGCGTCGATGTCCAGCCCGGAGTCGGTCTCGTCGAGCAGGGACAGCTTGGGGTTGAGCAGCGCCATCTGCAAGATCTCACAGCGCTTTTTCTCGCCCCCCGAAAAGCCCTCGTTGACGTAACGCTTGGCAAACTCTTGATTGATGCCTAATTCTTTCATACGGCCCAGCAGCTCCTTACGGAACTCGAGCGGTTTCACGTTTTCGGCGCCCCGGATGGCCTTCAAAGAGGCCTGCAAAAAGTTGGCCAGGGTCACGCCGGGAATCGAAGTGGGGTACTGGAAGGCCAGGAAGATGCCCAGCTTGGCCCGCTCGTCGGGCTCAAGCTCGACCAGCTCCTCACCTTCAAACAAAATGCGACCCTTTGTGACCTCATAGTTGGGATGGCCCATGATGGTGTTGGACAGGGTGGATTTGCCCGATCCGTTGGGGCCCATCAGGGCGTGAATCTCACCTTTCCGCACAGTCAGGTTGACTCCACGAAGAATCTCCTTCCCCTCCACTTGCACATGCAGGTCTTCAAGCTGCAGCAACGGCGCGTCCGACATTGGTCACCTCTCCAGTCGTAAGCTGACCAGTACCGGATGCGACCCCGCCAGGTCTTCCAGCGTGGTGCCGTCGAGCACGGTCAGCAGCGTATTCTCAAGTTGATGGCAGAGCCTTCGGCTGAGGCACTGCGAGACGGTGCGACAGTCGCTCGAGCGATGCTCTGGCTGACTGCACAGCACCGGCTCGAGATCGCCCTCGACCGCGCGCACGATGTCTCCCACCGTGATGCGGGCCGGTGGCTGCGCCAACCGATAGCCGCCTTTGGGACCCCGATTGGCCTCGACTAACCCCTTGCGTCGCAGCCGGTTCAGGATCTGCTCGAGGTAGCGGCGGGGGATGGCGTTCTCTTCAGCCAGAACAGCCACGGTCTGAGCCGGCTGATCGAAGCGGTGAGCCAGGGCGATGGCCGCCCTGAGCCCGTAGCTGCTTCTGGTCGATAGCTTCATCAAGGCCGTGGTTCCCTCCACTTCTCAAGCTCGAAGGCATTGTACGAAATCTTGACCACCAATGTCAATATTGACCATGGCGGTCAAGATTCCTTTTTGGGGGACCTGGGGAGTCTAGTCGATCAGAGCCTGACTTGCAAGGAGTGTCTCTCGCCCCCAGCGAGAGCAAAACTCATCCGGCCCTGGTGCGGGCAGAGCTCCTGGAAGCAAAAGGCAAAACCCACGAGTTTGAGCGTGCGCCGCCAACTTCTTCAGCGAGAATCGAAAAGTCACCGGCTGAAAGACTCAGCTCTTTCGGGCCGGAGGACGGGCGCTGGCAACCTGATAGGCTACCAGCTTCTGCTCGTTGGCGCGGGCGGCGAGATCGCGGGCCACGGGATGGCTGACCTGGTGACCGATGGCGCGGAAGGTGTCGCTGCAGACCAGAATCTCGAAGTTGTCGGTCTGGCCGATCAACCGCTGAACAAGAGAGACAGGGCGACCCACCACCGTGTACTCGAGCCGGTCGCGGGGACCGAGCATTCCCTCGAGGGCTTCCCCGGAGGCGATGGCCATACCCACGCCCAGCTCGGCCGAGGGATCCTCCCGGGTCAGCTTGGTAAACTCGTTCAAGCAATCGTTGGCGCAGGCCAGAGCCTGGGATGGATCGCAGGGGCTGTCCAGCCCGAAGACGGCCAGCATGCGCTCACCCATCACCTTGCTGAGGATGCCCTTGTGCTCGACGATGGCCGTGGCCATCGCCTCGAAGAAGCGGTTGGCCAGGGCGGCCGTCTCATCGGGCTCGTGAGACGAGCCGAACTGAGTGAGGTTGCGCAGCTCCACCATGAGCACCGACAAGAACACCCGGCCGGCGTTGCGCCGTTTGACGGGGGCCGAGCCCCCACCGGCTCCGTGCAGCGCTTTGGCCCACTCCGAGCGGTCCACTCGAGCCAGCATGTCCAGGGCGCGCTTCTCCAGGTCGGGCAGGCGCAGCTGGCGCCCGAACTGGATCGCCTCTTTGAAACGATTCACCGCCGAGCTCCGATTGCCGGCGTCCTCAAAGGCCTGGGCCAGCTCCATGGTGCACCAGACCGTGTAGAAGCCAGGCTCCTGCCCCAACATGACCAGAGACTTCTCCAGCTGGCGGCGGGCCGCGTCGGCCTGGCCTTCGTGACGCAGCACCACCCCCTCGAACATCTCGGCCAGCCCGATCTCGAAGGGCCGACCGAGTCGCTGGGCCGTTTCCTTGAGCTGCTCGAGACAGGAGCGGGACTGGGTGGTCTTGCCTTGCTCGATAAAGCACTGCACCTGCTGCAGCAAGGTCTGACACAGGCCCACCTTGTCGTTGGCGTTGTGGAAGAGTTGTCCGGCGTCTTCCAGGCAGGCTTCCGAGCGCATGTAGTTACCCAGCAGGCGCTGGATGCGGCCCACGTGCATCAGGCCATAGGCGCGGCCGCGCGGGTCCTGGTTGTTCGTGGCCAGTTGCAAGCCTTGCTCGAAAAACTCGGCGGCTTTCTCATACTGTCCTTCGGCCAGCAAGATCTCGCCAATGCGGGCGCAGACTTCGCTTTCCTCGCGACCGAAGCTGCCGGTACCGCACTGCACCTTGGCTTCCTCGTAGTAAAGCAACGCCTGGCGATAGTCGGTCAAGCGATAGTGGACCTGGCCGAGCAGCAAACCGGTGCTCAGGATGCCGTGAGGAGCCCCGCACTGCTGATAGATCTCCAGCGCCTGGCGCAGCTCCTGGGTCGACTCCTGAAGCTGCTTTTTGTGCATGTGCAGCTCGCCCCGGCCCCGGTAGCAGCGCGCTTCAGCTAGCTTGAAGCCGATGTGCTTGCAGACCGTCTCGGCATTGCCGTAAGCTTTCAGGGCTTCTTCCCCTTTGCCTTCGCGGAAAAAGGCCATTCCCTGGCTGTTGTAGAGCTCTGCCGTGATCACCAGGTCTTCGGTCTGGGCTGGCCCGGCCCGCAAGGCTTCAAACGACTTCAGATAAAGATCGTGGGCCACCTTGATCTGGCCCATGAGGCAGAGAAAGTCTCCTCGTAACAACAACCGCACCGCTTCCAGGCGGTGCACGAGGCGCTGGTCGGGCAAATTGAGCTTGGGAATGCGGTCGAGCATGTTGGGGCCGCCCCGAAGGTCGCGCAGCTCGGCCTGCATGCGAACCTCCATGAAGCTGGCCACATGTTCGAGGTCGGGGAACCGCCCACGGAAGCGGGCTCGCAGATGCCCGAGTGTGTGGCTGGCACCCTTCATGTTGTAGAGCTGCACCCGGCAGGCGGCCAGCCAGATCAGGGCCAGAGCCACGTCGCGATCGCTCCCGCCCGGCTGGCCGACCTTCTTCTCGAACCAGCGCTGGGCAGTCTCAAGCGAGCGCTTCTCCGGATCTTCTTGATCCAGCACGTGTCCCATCAGAGCCAATATGGGTCGCTCGAGATCCGGCATACCCCCTTAGAATTTTGGCTACCTGGCTTGCCTTCCTGCGTTCTCGTGTTAAAGATTTCGTAACACTTTCGAAACAGCCTCGCAACCAGCTGCTCATCTTTCGTTCACACTGCAAGCGTAGGCTGGAATTGGGTCCGGACCCGCACCATTTCAAAGGAGTCAATTCCATGCAAGAAACCATCGACGTTCCCATCTGTGTGTCCCGGGTCGTTCCCTTCGAGCCGGTGGAAGGGAGCAAGGGCCTGGCGGCCGTGCTGTTGACCGTCGGGCCGCTGTCGGTCTGGTGCCGGATCTTTGTGGACCCCAAAGGCCAGCCTTTCCTGTCCATGCCTTCGCGCAAGGGAAAAGAGGACCGCTACTACCAGGCGGCCTACTTCTCCGACCGCCGCTTCCATGAGCAGGCCGAGCGTCTGGCCGTGGAGGCCTACCGCAAGAGCGGCATTTCCAACAACTGACGGGTTGAGCGACGCCTGCTGAAGGTTTTGCCGATCCTTCGGGATGGCCACCAGGCAAGTGCAAGCCAGCAGCATTTCATCAGAGCCAGCAGTCAGGGAGGGCGCGCCCCTGCGGGGCGCGCCCTTTCCAGGTTCTTTCAGCCTCGAGTGCGAATCTCTGCAGACAGTGAACATCCCCAACCGCACTCCTCCCACCCGAGTCCACCTGGTCACCTGGATGGACGCCACCGAGGCCGTCATCGAGCCGATGGCGGTGGATAGCCTCAACAGCATCGAAGACGCCCGGGCCATCGGGGGCAACCAGCTCACCGGCGAGATGATGCTCGAGCGCAAGGCCATGCCATTCGGTCGCAAAATGGCTACAGGCGTGATCAAATTGGGAGCGCTGGTGGCCGCCGGAGCATCCGTGGCCCTGGGCGCGGGCCTGGCGATCGGCGGGAGTCCGCTGCTGGGGCTGGGACTGGCCGCCGCCGGAGCGGGCGTGATCCACCGATTTGGCACCTCCCTCTTCATGCGCGGCGCCGGGCACGTGTACTCGGCCATGCTGGGCAGAAAGATGGCCGAGCCCGCCTGGAGCGGAATCCGCACCTACGAGGTGACAGCCAACACCTCCAAAGCGCTCGACTCCAGGCTGGTTTCCGAAAAACCCCTCGAGGCCAGGCGCGACCTGCCTTCCATCAGCGACTTTCTGGCCAACGGAATGAAGAAGTATCCCAGGCAAGACGTCACGGTCGTGCACATGATGGGGCACGGTCTGGGCTATCGCCAGGCGGCCGGGTTGCCCTACAAGGATTATCGAACGGTGATGGACGAGACGGTGCAGAAGGCTGGCCGTCCCATCGACGTGCTGTTGCTCGAGTCGTGCCTGGAAGGCAACCTCGAGGCGGTGGCCGGTATCGGAGACAGGGCTCGCTTCGTGCTGGTCAGCCAGGAAACCATCAATGCCGGGGTGATGGGGAATTTGCTCTTGTGCACCACCGCCAGCATGGCGGGAAAAACCTTTACGCCGGCCAAATGGGGCAAAACCATGGTCGAGTCGGTCCAGGTCCTGGGAGGGCATTCCCAACCCGAGACGCTGGCCCTGGTGGATACCCAGAAACTACCCGCGGTCGTGCAGGCCCTGGACGAGCTGGGAGCTCTCCTGCAGGCCGAGATCGGCACCAACGCCGAGGCCCTGACCGCAGCCGTGAAGGCCACCCAGCTCTATCCCAAGGATTGGCCCCACCGCTCCACCGGCGAGAAACTGGGGATGGGCGACCTGGGCCACTTTTGTCGCAATCTGCAGCGGGTCTACCTGGGCAAGTCGATCACCCGGAAAAGCGGCCTGGGGCCCTTCTCGTCGCAGAGCGACGTCAAATTCCCCCAGGCGGCCGCCTCACCGCGCGCGGCCGCCATCCTGGAGGCGGCCGTAAAAGTGCGCGAGCAGGTCGACGAAGCGGTCATCGCGCGCCACACCGCGCAGCGTTATGACGAGGCCTGCGGTCTCTCAGTGCAGCTTCCCACCAGCTCGCTGGCCCGCCTCGACAAGAAGCTCATGCCCTTTACCGACAGCGCGGCACCACCAAATTGGCAGGCCTTCGTGCGCACCATGAGCGCCCGGGTATAAAGAGCCTTCATTCCGCCCGGTTACATCACCCGGCTGGCCAGGTCGGCCAGGGGCATGAGCACCGACAGCACCAGCCCGCCCACCAGCAGGCCCATCACCAGGATCAGGCCCGGCTCGAGGTAGCGCACCATCAGGGCCCGACGCCGCTCGAGCTCGCGGTCATAAAAGCTGGCGGCCGACTTGAGCATGGGCTCGAGCTCGCCTGAGCGCACGCCCGTCTTGAGAAACTGTTGCAAGAGCGGCGGCACCAGGTAGCTCCGCGAGATCGCGTCAGCGATGCTCTCGCCTCGTTCGACAGCCGTCTCGGCGTGGCGCAACTCCAGATCCATGGCCAGGTTGCCCACCACCTCGCGGCTCATGGACAGGGCTCGCAGGAGGGGAACACCAGCCCCGTGCAGCATGCCCAGCGTGCGGGCCCAGCGCGACATCAGCCCGCAGCGCTCCAGCGGGCCCAGCAGGGGCAAGCGCAGGCGCAAGTGGTCCAGGGTCACCGGGGGGGTCAGCCTTCGCACCAGGTAGACCAGCAGGCCCACCCCGACGACCACCAGGGGTCCGTAGGAGCGCAACACGCCTCCCACGGCCACCACCAGCCGGGTGATGGGCGGCAGGGGTGCTTCGATGGCCCCGTACATCTCATTGAGCACGGGGGTGAGGAAGGCAAGCAATCCGAAGAACAGCAGGCTCGACAGCACCACCAGCATGACCGGGTAGGTGAGCGCGCTCACCAGGGCCCGCTGGTGCTCGAGATCGCGGGCCAGAAACTCGGCGTAGCGCTCGAGGATCTCGGCCGGTTTGCCGGCCTCTTCGCCCGCCTGCACCATGCGCACCAGCATGGAGGGGAAGATGCCCTCTTCGGCCATCGATCCGGCCAGCGTCTCACCCTCGCGCAGGCGTACCCGCACGCGTGCGAAGGCACGCCCGAGCTTGACGCTCTCGGCGTTGTGGGAAAGCGAATCCAGGGCCTCATCCATGGGGATGCTCGAGCGCAGCAAGGCCGCCAGTTGCAGAATGCCGTAGGCCAGCGCGTCGTCGGCCTTCGCCCCGGTGGAACGGGCCCGGGCCGCCCCCACGTCTTCTTGCACCTGGGTGGGAAAGAGCCCGCGACCGCGCAGCTTCTCGTAGGCCCCCGCCCGCGAGCCGGCGTCTACCAGGCCGCGCAGGGCGCGACCGGTGGGGTCGGTGGCCTGGTAGTGATAGAGTGGCATCCTGGCTACATCCGCGAGACGCGCAGGGCTTCCTCGCTCGAGGTCAGCCCGCGCGAGACTTTCAGCCCGGCATCCTCCACCAGCGAGCGCATGCCTCGCTCCTGGGCGGCCCGGCGCAGGGCCCGAGCATCCTCCGAGCGAGCGATGCGGCTGGCCAGGTCGGAGTCGACCACCATCAGCTCGAACACGCCCATGCGACCTTTGTAGCCGGTATTGAGACAGGCGGCGCACCCCCCTGGCCGGTGGAACTGCGGATTGTCGGGCATGCTGGCGAAGCCCAGCTGGCGAAGCTCGGTGGGCTCGGGCTTGTAGGGCTTCTTGCAATGCGGGCAGAGGCGCCGCACCAGACGCTGGGCCATGACTCCGAGCAGCGAGCTGGACAGAAGATACGGCGGAACGCCCAGGTCGAGCAGCCGGGAAGCGGCCGTGGGGGCGTCGTTGGTGTGCAGGGTGGACAGCACCATGTGGCCGGTGAGAGCGGCGTGGATGGCGATCTCAGCCGTCTCCGGGTCGCGAATCTCGCCCACCATCAGGATGTCGGGGTCCTGGCGTAGCACCGAGCGCAGACCGGCGGCGAAAGTCACCCCGATCTTCTCGTTGACCTGGATCTGGCCCACGCCGGCCACCTGGTACTCGACCGGGTCCTCGATGGTGATGATGTTGCAGTGGGGCGAGCGCAGCGTCTGCAGGAATGCGTACAGGGTGGTGGTCTTGCCCGAGCCGGTGGGCCCGGTGACCAGCACCAGGCCGTACGGGTGGCTCAAAATATCGCTGATCGTCTTCTGCTCGGCCGGCGTGAAGCCGAGCTGATCCATCGAGAAGAGCCGAACGTCCTTTTCAAGCAGTCGCAACACCACCCGCTCGCCGTGCAGGGTGGGCACGCAGGAGACGCGCACGTCGATGTGGCGCTCGCCTGAGTGCACGTGGAGACGGCCGTCCTGGGGCCGTCTGGTTTCGGCCAAGTCGAGACGAGCCATCACTTTGAGCCGGGCTGCCATCTGGGCATGGCGCGAGCGGGGAACGCGATGGATCTCGTGCAGCACGCCGTCCACGCGCATGCGCACCAGCGACTCTTCCTCGTAGGGCTCGACGTGAATGTCGGAGGCGCCGTTCTGCATGGCCTCCAGGAAGATGGCGTTGATCAGCCGCACCACGGGCGCGCCAGCAGCCTCGGTGAGGAGATCTTGGGAGGTGGGCACCTCGATGTTAGGCGTGCCGTCCTCCCCGCCCGAACGAGAGCGCGTGTCCTCAACGAGCATCCGGCGCAAGCCGTCCTCGATCTCGTCCAGGCTCATCACTACGGCCCGCACGTCTTTGCGCAGAGCCAGGCGGATGTCCTCGAGCAGGTCGCGGGGCGTGCCCTGATGGATGCCGACGGTGACCCGATCAAGCCCGTCCTCGATGGGAAGGATGCGATGGCGCTGCCAGAAGTCGAGCGGGATCTCGCTCTTGATCAAGGCGATTTTTGCTCCAGCCGAAGCTGGCGCGGAACCGGCAGGCGCGCTACCAGCTCATCGCCCACGTAGGCACGCACGTCGAACTCGTAGACCCCGGCTCTCTCGGGGAAGCGCACGGCCGGCAGGGAAATGTCCGCCTCCTGGCCCGAGGGCAGCTCGAGCTTCTGCTCTTCCAGGCGCACCTGGCGGCCGTCGGGGGTGATCAGGTAGCCCACCAGGGTGACGGTCGTGTCGGCGCCACGCGAGTTGAGAACCGAGACCACTGGCAGACCCACGCCCCCGAGTTGCAGGGGCGAGTCGAAGCGGAAGTCACCCAGCGAGATTCCCGTGCCCCGGCTGGCGCCCGGCTGGGCTTCAGGGGTCACATAGGGGTCGTAGGGGTCGGGCTTGATGGTGGGCTGGGGCTCGGTTTGCTGCTCGCCCGGCTCCTGGTTGCCGCGCAGAAACTTCTGGTAAGGCTTGTCCACGTCGTCCAGACCCCTGGCCGAGTCCACGATGTGAGGCGTGATGGAGATAAAGAGGGTGGTCTTGTCCTCTTCCTTGCGCATGTCGCGGGACATGGCCCCGATGAGCGGGATGTCGCCCAGCAGGGGCACCTTCTTCATCGTTTCCACGGTCTTCTTGGAGATCAGCCCGCCGATCATGACCGTCTCGCCATCTCCCAGCGTGAGCGTGGTATTCACGTTGCGGTTGGAGATGATGGGCACCACGTAGCCGAAGCCGCCCAGATTCTGCTGCAGGAAGTCGGTGACTTCCTGAATTTTCTGCTTGATCTCCAGCCGCACCCGGGTGGACTGGGAGATGTTGGGGGTGACCTTGAGCTGGATACCCACTTCACGGTAGTCGTAGGTGACCAGCGGCTGGCCGAAGGTATCAAAGCGCGCCCCGGTGGCGAAAGGCACCACCTGCCCCACGTTGATCTCGGCTTCCTTGTGATCTTCGGTCAGCACGCGCGGGGCCGAGATCAAGTTGAAGTCAGAGTTCTCGCGCAGAGCCGAGAGCAGGCCGAAGGCCTCCGGCACCTCGACGTCGCGACCACCGATGTTGACGGTGCGAGTCCCCGAGGCAACCGCGCCCACCAGGAAGTTGCCCGAGGCCAGGAAGCTGAGCAGGCCCTCCTCGGTAACCCCGCCCTGGAAGGCTGACAGGACGCCGCCGGGAGTGATCACCTGGAAGTTGGACTTCTGGGTCAGAATGCGGCCAAGCGAGACTTCGGCCACCACGCAGGTCACCAGAACCTGCTTACGAGCAAGGTCCAGACGACTGATGACGGGCACCAGGTCGTCGTATTCGGAAGGCGAGACGAAGAGCACCAGCGAGTTGGTCTCGGCGTCAGCGGCCACTTTGGCGCTCACGAAGGTGCGCGAGCGCACCGGCTCGTCCTTGCCGGTGGCATTGACCGAGTAGCTCGGGTAGGGCTGATTGACGTCCGGCTGTCCGGGTGCCCCCGGGCTGGGCACCGCCGAGGGGGTGGGCGCGGCACCCGGCACGTTGCTGCCCTGCTTGTTCTCCAGATCGCTCTGCGCCTTCCGCTCCTGGAGCATCTCCGAGAGGATCTTGGCCACGTCCTCAGCCTTGGCGTTCTGCAACGAGTAGACGAAAAAACGTGGTTTCTCGATCACGTCGGGGGCCGCCGTGGGAATGTCCAGGCGGGTCATCAGCTTCTTGATCTGCTGGATCTGCTCGGCCGGGCCCTGGATCAGGACGGCGTTGGCCGGTGGGAAAGCCTGGATGACCGTGTCCGTGCCCGACTTAACATAGAGTTGCTGCAGCACGGGCACCAACTTCTCTGCCTC
The DNA here is from genome assembly GCA_021404945.1 of bacterium CPR1. Lineage (GTDB taxonomy): Bacteria > Vulcanimicrobiota > Xenobia > Xenobiales > QWHO01 > QWHO01. The sequence goes on along the minus strand of QWHO01000001.1, from coordinate 13,215 downwards.
GGCGTAGCGGGGGAACAGGATGGACTGATGGGCTTTCGGGGAGACCGTGTCCATGTGTCTGGCCAACTGGGCGACGCGGGAGACCACGTCGGCCCGATCAGCGATCACCAGGGCCTTACCTGGCACGTAGGCCGACATGAAGCCGGTCTCGGTCAGGAGTGGGCGCACAACGTTCTGCAGGGTATCCGGGTTGGCTTGCTTGAGGATCAGGAGAGCCAGCACCGGTTCCTGCCTGCTGGTGACCGTGGAGCCCGGATTGGTGATCAGGGGGGCTTCGCGCCGGCCCTCGGCCAGGGGAAGAACCTGCACGTAGTTACCCCGGTCGCGAACCGTGAAACCGTAGCGGATCAGGGAGGTCTTGAAGATGTCCCACGCCTCGTCGGGGGTCACCTCCCGCGAGGAAAGCACCGTCACTTTGCCCTGAACCCGCTCGTCCACCACGATATTGCGGCCCGAAAGCACGGACATGATCTTGGCCATGTCCTTGATGTCCAGGCTCTCGTAGTTCATCAGCAGCCGACCGCTGCGGAGCTGGTCGGCCATCTCGGGAGAGATCAACGGCCCTTTCGGTTTGGGCGGTTGCGGCGGCTGGGCATAAGCTCCGCCTGTCAGGTAGAGCAAGAAGCCCACCATGCCCAGGATGAAGGCTATTTTGATGCGGGTTTTAGGGTCCATGTCGGCTTGGCCCAGGTACCTCCCAGGCCGACCGATCCTTTAATATTTCCCGCCTGCATGTCAAGTACCCCGGCCAGTAAAGGGGAGGGCTGATCGGGCGCCGAGCGAATCTCCACGCTACCTGCGCCGGCCAAATTTTCTCCTGAGAGGCGCACCTCGGCTAGAATCTCGCTGCCCGGGCCGGGCCTGGCGGGACGAATCTGCACCGGGGCCCCCAGCTCGACTCCGCCGAGCGGAATGGGCAGCGGCACGTTCAGCCTGGGCAGCACCATCCCGATATCCCCTTTGCCTTCCAACGTGGCCAGGGAGTAGGTAAAATTCTTCACCGTCACCAGAGCGTCGCCCAGGTCGGCGCTGCCCGTGGAAACCTTGAGCGACCTGGCGCTGATCGAGAGCAAGCGCGAGCGGTCGAGGGTGAGGCTGGCGCTGCCCTCGCTCTGGTGCACAGTGGCCGAAAGGCCGCCGAAAGTGGGACGCAGGGTGGCCCGGGTCAACTCCACCCGGCTGTTCCCGGGCATGCGCACCCGAACGTTGCGAAGCTCCACCCCCAGCGGACCGGCCTCCTCTCCGTCCCAGGCGATCTGGGCCCCGGTGGCCTGGCTGATCTGATAGAGCGAGCGCTTGACAGCCGCCTCGTAGGGGAAGCGCCACACCAGGAAGAGCACGAAAAGACCCAGCCCCACCAGGGTCTTCCAGAAGACGCTCACGGGCGAGCGCCCACCTCGAGAACCAGATTGACGGTCCAGCTGCCGTCACCGTCCGGATCGGACAAGATCAAGTGAGGAATGCGCAGGGCCACCTGAGTGAACTGGGACAAGAGCTCGGAAACCTCGAGCGGGCTCATGCGCCGGAGGCGAATGGTGATCCCGGTCTTGGTAGGTTGATTGTTCTCGACTTTCTCCTGGAACTTCTTGAGCGGGTTGGCGGCCAACCAGCCAGGCAGGTCCGGGGTGGGGGCCGGGCGCGTCTTGAGAAGCGCCGGATCGATCCCCGATACCAGCGTGTCGGCCCGCTGTCGAGCCAATTCCAGGGTCTCGATCTCCAGCGCCAGGCGGGTGTTGGCCTGGCCCCGGACGACGCCGTAGATCAGGCCCAGCAAAATGATGCAAGCCGTGAGGATGAGGGGCAGGCGTTGTCTCACTCGCGCACCTTCCCCTCGAGCATGAAGCGCACCTTGCCGCTGGAGAGGTTCTCGGTGCGCGGCATCTCCACCGCCTCGAACAGTTTTGAGAGATTCTGGCGCACCTCGTCGGCAGCCTGGATGGAGTCGGCCTGGCCTTCGATCTGGAACTTGCCCGAGTCGAGCTGAATACGGCGCAGCAGAGCCTCCGAACCGAGCGGCTCCTTGAGCGAGGCCACCACCTCGGCCAGCGCCTCGGGAGAGAGTTGCCGGTCCTTGCGCGCGGTGGTGAGCCGGGCCTGAAGCTGGCTGATCTGCTGCTCGGGATGCTCGTTGAGATTGGTCCCCAATCCCCGCATGGTGACAGCAAAAGCCTGGCGGGCCTGAGTCCGCTGAGCGAGCAGCAGTCGATGGCGGGTCTCCAGGTCGGCCACCAGCAGCGCCAGCAGCACGCAGGCGGCAATCCAGGCCCGTCCCAGCGTGACCGGGGAGGAGCGAGCGCTGACACGGGGCTCTTGCAGGCGCACCCGGGGCTGGTTGGGACGAACCGCCAGGGCGGCGCCATAAGCGGCAACGTGCTCGTAAGGCGAGAGGGCATCAGGCAGCGGGAAGAGCTGCGGCTCCACCCCGAGCCTGGCTTTGAGCAGGGAATTGAGGCCCGGCAGGGCCGCCCCGCCCCCGCACAACAGAACGCGCTCGTAGGGCAAGGGCGCTGGGAGGAAGGCCTCCTCGAGCAACTCGTCCACCATCTGGCGGCACTCGGCCAGCTCCAGCCCGCGCTCGCGCTTCTGCTTCTCGGCCTCGGTGTGGGTCAGGTTGCGCTTGCTGGCCAGCAGGGCAGTCAGGCTGATGCCGCCCCGCATCAAGACGCGCACCCATTCCAGTTGACCGTCTTGAATGCCGCAAAAGGTGGTGCGCGAGGCGCCCAGGTCGACGACCAGGGCGCTCTGTACCCCGGCTGCCAGGGCGGCCCTCAGATAGGTCAGTGGCTCGGCGTCCAGACTGGCCTGATCGCCCACGTCGCGGCGCAACCGCTCGAGCCGGTCGAGTGGAGCCACCACGACCCACGCCTGGCCTCCTTGCTCGGTCCAGTCCCAGGCCGCCTCCTCGAGCGGGAACGGCAGCGAGAAAGAGAGCTCCTCGCGCAGCACGCGCCGGCGAACTTCGCGGCCGGCGGGGGGCACCGAGAGCCGTCGGAAGGTGCACAGGTCGGACGGGACCGAGGCGTTGGTCCGGGCCGGCGGATCCCCCTCCACCTCCCGAGCAGCGCCCCAAAGCAAGCCCACCGAGACCTGGCGGGTCCCGGTGGTTCCTACATCCAGACCGGTTTTGCGGAGCATGGCTACAGACGTGTCCATTCGACCACTTTGAGCGAACCTCCCTCGCGCTGCACGACGACATCGAGCTGCATGCGGCCCGGCATCTGGTCGACGGCCACGCGAATGCGGAAGAACGAGCTTTTGAAACCCACCAGGCTGCCCAGGCGAAAAGCCAGATCGGCGTTCATGCCCGCGATGTTGCGCAAATCCTGCTCGGACTTGAGCGGGCTTTGCTCTCTCTGGCTCAAGATTTCCTGCACGATGGCCTCGTTCATGCCCTCGTCGAGAGCCAGCAGAACCTCTCCCGGAGCGGTGTTGGCGTTGATTCGACCACCCGACCAGACGCTCATCCAGTCCGACCACTTGCTGGTATTCGCCTGGGGAGCCAGCGAAGGGGAGACCGAGGGCGAGGTGGCGGGCACACCCAGCTTGCGCCGGAACTCCTCGATCTCCATCTGCCCCCCACCCCCGAGCGAGGCTAGCGGATCCTTCTCGTAACCGCGAGGTGGCGGCAGATTGGGGGGGTTGTCCCAGCCCCGCAGATAATGCAGCTCCTCCAGGGAGTCCAGAGGAGCGTTTTTGACCAGGGCCTGGCCATAATCGCCCTGCTCGGCTCCCTGGGGGCGGCGCAGGGTGTCCGGGTCCATCCAGTCTTGCAGCGAGTCCAGGGCCAGCTGAGGTGGAGTGCCGGCCCGCTCGAGAAACCGGACCAGGGCCGAGCGCAGCTTGCGATTGTCCTCCTCTGAGGCCGAGGCCAGCCCGTTGAGGGGAAAACGCCGGTCTTCGTCAGTGATCTCCAGGGTGAGCTCACGCCCGTCGAAAGGCAGCGTCTGCTTGCCCAGGGCCCAGAAGTCCCCGAAGCCGTCGTAGTCGTTGTCGTCTGAGCGCAAGAGCTCCATGGCCATCTCCACCACCGAGCGGGCGGCCAGGTAGTTGCGCTCGCGCAACTCGGCGTGGCGATAAAGCGCGGAAGTGGAGATCCAGGCATCCCCCAGGATGGTGGACAGGGTGATGGCCACCATCAAGATGATGAGCACCATGACGATCACCATCGGCCGCTCCCCAGCCCCGGAATCACGGTGGTGGTGAAGGTGGATTCGTCGTGGTAGGTCAACAGCACCCGCACCGCTTTGGGCGGCTCGGGGGCATCCCACTCGCGCTGGAAGATGCGCCCGTCGGGCGAGTAATCGAGCCGCATCTCTTTCACGCTCTTGTCCAGGGGTTTGAAAGGGGCTTCCTCCTGCTCGGTCCAGGGACGCAAGCCTCGCAGATCGCGGGTGCGGAACTCGCGATAGGCGAGGTAGCTCTGGCCCTGCTCATCCTCCAGCACCCGGTAGGTGGCCTCGACCATTCCCCTGTTATCCTGGCCCGCGCTCGTAATCAGGCTCAAGGCCTCCTCGGCTTCTCCGGGCAGGCGCCCGCCCTTAAGACAGGAGCCTTCGTTGGGCACGAAGAGACAGCGAATCTGCCAGCGCAGCAGCTCGATGGTGCGCAGACGCTCTTGCCGGGCCAGGCAGGCGGAGGTGCCGAAGCGGCTGGCCCGACTGAGCTGCACGGTGCTGTAGCCCACCAGCAGGTAGAGCAGAGCCACCAGGCCGACGACCACCAGGATCTCGATCAGGGTGATGGCGCGAGTGTCGGGACGGCCAGGCATCAGAAGCCCCCCCCCGACGAGGGAGCTCCACCGCTGGCTCCGCCCGACAGGCCGCCTCCGCTGGCTCCGCCCGAGAATCCGCTGCCTCCACTGGTGGTTCCCGTTCCGCCCGGCCGCGGACTGCCTCCGGGCCTGGGACTGGCTCCCGGGCGTGGGGACGGCGAAGGGCCTGGGCCCGGGGGCTCATCCTGCCGGCGGGCCCGCAGGCGATAAGCAGAAACCGTCACAGGCACGTGGCTGGTGGGCGTGAGCAGCAGGAGAACCGCTTCCAGGCGAGGGTCGGCGGTGGTCACCTCGGAGCTGATCTGCACCTTCCAGGGGTCAGCCTCGCCCGGCTCGCGCGGATAGGGATAGAAATCGCGTGTCTCCTCGCCGGGGGTGCGCTCGCCCAGGGCGGCCTCCAGCTCGTAGGACGCCAGCAACAGGTTCTGAAAGCGAGGAGTCAGGCGAGAGACGCCTGCAAGCTCGAGGGCCACCGAGCGCAGCAACACTCCCAGCACCAGGGCCGCCAGGCCCAGGGCGATCAGGACCTCCACCAGAGTGAAGGCTTTCTGGCTCAACCAGTGAGGGCGAGGCCGGGGTCTGCGCACCCGGCCCGGTTTCCGCGACGAGCTGGCTTCTCCTTCGCGCGGTAGCCGTCAAGCTCATCACGCCGCAAACCTGGGCGCACTGCTTGATTGAAGGAGCGGCCAGGCTGTGCCCGGGATCGGGGGCGCAAAACCAGGAAGCCGGACGCTCGGAACCGAATGCCCCCCCGCGCTTTGCGCCCGGGAGGATGTCTTTGCTGAAACGCTTTGCGACTCTGGTCCTGCTGGTGCTGGTCTCGCTGAGAGCCGGGGCCTCCGAGCCGGAGGAACATCTGATCTACCGCTCTCAGGTGGCGGCCGCCGACCTGCCGCTGGCCTGTCAGTGGTTGGCTGCTGCTTATGACATTCCCGAGCGCGTGCCCCAGGAGATCCTGCTCAAGGGCTACGACTACGCCGACACCCTGACGGCGCTGGCCTTCATGAGCGAGGGAGGCTCGCTAAATCGCATCCTGGAGGTGCGCAAGGACCACCTCTGGCCGGAAGTGGCTGCCCACCTGCACATGGATCCCCATCAGCTGCCCGAGCCGGTTGTCAACATCCTCACCTTCGGGCGCAACTTCCCTCCCCCGCCGGTCCTGCGCTTCATGCCCGACGTGCGACCGGGCCTGGCCGAGAAGATCCGGTTACCGGCTTTCTCGCCCACCCTTCCCGGACCTGAGCTGGTGGAGGAGTTCCGGCTCAACGGGCGCGACATCGAGAATATTCGTCACGTGCTCAACGACCCTCTGGGTGTGCCCGATGAAGACCTCTTGCTGCCCGCCGGTCACGGACTGCAGACTGGTGACTGGGTCATGGCCGGAGCCATCCAGTTTCTCAAGCCCTTCCCCATGCAGACGGTGCTGGAAACCCGCCGGGGAGTCAAGATCGGCTGGCCGGAGGTCGCGCTGGTCTTCAGCCTGCGCCCGGACGTGCTGACCGAAGGCCCCTTGGCGGCCATCTACCCGGTCATGTCGGGAACCAGCTACAATGGGATTCTGGCAGGCCGCAAGCGGGCCTGGTTCCCGGAAACCCTGCCCCTGAAATACGACCTGGACCGTCTGACCGTCAGCGAGAGGGCCGCCCTGGAGCCGCTCATGTGGCGGACCTACCGGGCCACTCCCGGTGAGAAGGCCCTGCTGAAAAGCTCCCAGCTCGACCTGACCGAGAGCGCCATCGCCCTGGCCCTGACCCGGATGTCCCAGATCGACCTGGAGACCTTCCTGACCCACCACGCCCAGGGAGAGACCTGGACTCAGCTGATCCGCCGCTACGCCATCGATACCAGGGGGCAGTGGCCGCTGCTGCGCGCCATCGCCATCCGCGAGCTATGAAGGCGACTATCGGTAGAGCCCTGAGCTGGGTCTGGGTGGTCCTGATCGCTTTTCTGGCCGCTGATCTGACCGCAGCCGCGCTGGAACAACGACTGCAGCTGCCCATCCCGGCCGTGTCGGCCTCGCCCTCCAAAGCTCCCTCGCCCGCCCCGGCAACAACCGCCCAGCCGGCGGCCGCCATCCCCGGCGAGCTGGTGAGCGTGCTCGATACCAGGCCGCCCGAGCCGGTCATCGAGCCCGGCGATCCTACCGACCCGAGTGCTCCCGAGGCGGCGGCGGCCAGCCCGGTCAACGTCCAACTCAAGGGCACCATCCTCGGGGCTGGCGGGGTTTCGCTGGCAGTGCTGAGCGACGGGGGAGAGACCCGTCTGCTGAGCGTGGGGGAGCAGATCGGCGATCTGACCCTGGCCGAGGTGACCCAGCACAGTGCGACCCTCAAACGCGGCCAGGAGACGGTCGTACTTTCCCTGCTTGACTCGGGCTCGAGCGGAGGACCGAGCCCCGCGGCCTCCGCGCCGGCGTCCCTCAACACCCCGGTGGCCCCGGCCCCCAGCCAGGTGAAGCCCCCCGAGACCATGGCCGAGATGCAGGAGTTGCTCAACAATCCCGCCACCGCCTCGGAGGGCTTCAAGCTGACCCCCATCAACCGCAAGGGCGAGTCCTACGGGGTCATGCTCGAGTTTCGCAAATCCAGCAACCTGATGTCCGCCATCGGGTTGCGCCACGGCGATATCTTGCTCAACGTGAACGGGCGCCCGCTCAAATCGGGCGAGGACATGTACACCGCCTACCAGGAGATGCGCAACAGCCCCACCGTCAGCTTCGAGGTGGATCGGGGCGGCCAGGTACTACCCATCAAGTTCGAGGTCAAGGAGTAGTCAGCCACCCACCTGCTTGATCAAGGTGGATGTCCAGGGCGAGCCAGCACAGCTGCTGGAAAGGCGCGCCTACCGCTGCTCCTGACCGAAGAGCAGGCAGAAGAGGTAGCCTCCGCCCGCCCGCAAGGCGGCCACCCCGACGTGGCGATAGCCGGGGTGAAGCAGGTTGTCCTTGTGGGAAGGGCTCTGGAGCATCGCCAGCATGGCCTCGGCCGGGCTGGGGGCCTGGCTCAGGTTCTCGCCCAACTTGTGGAAGCGAAGCCCGCGAGAGCGCAGGCGCGCATCCGGCGACTCGGGACCGAAATGGCCGCGCTGGTTCGTCTCCAGCATGCGCTGCACGTATTCTCGTCCCACCTCGGTCATGGTGGGGTCCAGAAGCAACGGCACCAGGCCCCGCCGGGCCCGCTCGGCATTCAGGCGACGCAGAATCTCGGCTTCGGCCGGCAGCAAGAAGTCGTCGAGCACCTCGGCGGTCAGCGGCACCGGCTCTCCCGAGCGGCAGGCTGCCAGCTCGCTGGCTAGCAGCGGGTTGCCCGGATAGCCCTGGTGCAGGTAGCGCACCACCCCCTCCGGGTCCACCACGAACAGGGTGGGCACGGTGGTGACCCCCCAGGCGCGGCTGACGCGCGAGGTGGCGTCCATCAGCACGGGAAAGAAGAGCCCCTCGCGAGCGAGCAACGGCTCGACCTGGCTGCGCCCCCGGGTATCCACCGAGACGAAGAGGATCACCGGGTCGAGCTCCGGGTGCTCGGCCACCAGGCGCTTGAGGCGGCGCACCTCTTCCTTCCAGGTGTCGCACCAGCAGGCCCAGAAGTTGACCAGCACCACCCGCCCCCGGAACTGGCTCAGGCTGACACGGTTGCCGTGCAGGTCGGCCAGCGCGAAGTCGGGGGCCGGCTGCCCGGGCACGGGAGCCGCCCAGGCCAGGCGAACGAGCAGCAGGACCAGGATCCACCTCACTGGCGCAGGATCTCCAAAACCTGACTGGGCGAGCTGCCCCACACCTCGGGGCGATACATCAGGCTCGCCCGCGCCGGCAGAGCCTGAAAACGACCCGGCGTCTCGGCTCGCTGGCGATAGACCAGCCGGGTCCGACCGGCCGGCAGGTAGCTCAGGAAGAACACCGTGCGATCATCGCGCACCTCGCGTCGGTAGAGGGAGCTGGCCTCGGGCACCTCCATCCCGGCCGCACGGGGATCCTCCAGCATCACATACTCCATCGCTTGAGGGGCATCCAGCACCAGCTCCACCTCCAGCTCGTCCTGCGGGCGGACCGGGCCCGCCAGGGGCGCACGCTGGCCAGGACGGCGGTAGGTGCGCTCCACCTTCAGGCCATGCTGCTCGGCCGCCAGCACATCCAGCTCGGAGGCCTCGAAGTAGGTCAGCCGGGCCGACACTACGGGCAGGCCCGGGCCGGGGGTGAGCTCCAGGCGATGCTGGCCAGGTCCGGGCTCGAGCCGAGCCCGCCCCTCGGCCAGGGCCACGCTCTGACCGTCCAGCCGCACATCCAGGCTCGTCGCGGTGGCCGTCTGGCCGGTGGCGAGCAGGTAGTCCGACAAAAGCACCCAGGCCACTCCCGGCGAGAGCAGCGGATCCTGCACATTGTCCTGGAGCAGAGCCTGCAGCACCAGGCAGGTGGCTTCCAGGTCGTCGTCGGTCCAGCCGTAAGCGGTGCGGCTGGCGGCCTTCCAGTGAACCAGCGACCCCTCCCTCACGGCCAGCTGGCGCAGAGCCGTCAGATCGGGCTTCTGGCCCGACTGCTGGAGACCCAGGGCCACCAGCGCGCGGCTGTAGGTCGACAGGCCGGGCTCCGACGCCACGGCCTTGAGCTGCTCCAGGGGAGCATCCCCCGCCAGGGCCAGGGCCCAGGCCAGGTAGGCGCGGTCCTCGGGCGAGCTGGCCGCCTCCAGGAGCCGGCGGGCGCACTCGACGCCGGTCTGCAGCACCTCCTCGCGGATGGGCCAGTTGGCCTGGCGAGCACGCACCAGCCCGGAGAGAACGTAGCCGGTCAGGAAGGGATTGGTGCGATCCTCCTTCCACCAACCCCAACCGCCATCTTCGTGCTGGTAGCCGTAGAGCGCCTCCAGACTGGCGTTGACCATGGCCTGCAACTCGGTCTCCGGAATGGGGCTCTTCAGACTCAGGCTCTGGAGCGCCTGAGAGGCGGCCAGGGTGGGCACGAAGCGGCTCATGGTCTGCTCCACGCAGCCGTAAGGATAATCGGCCAGGTAGCGCAGTGTGTCCGCCACCACCCCGGCGGGCGAGCCGTCCAGCCGCACCTCCAGGCGCACCCGCCGGGCCCCGGGAGGGATGCGATAGTCCAGCTCGCGCGGCCCGTCGAGCAGGCCGGCGAAATACTGCTCGCGGGGCAGACCGAACGGTTTCACTGGCACCCGCAGCCGCTCGGCATCGCCCTCAACCCCGGCCTTCACGCGCGATAAGAGCTCCACTTCCTCGCTCGACTGCACGGCCAGACGGGTGCGCAGCTCGCTCTGCCCTCCGGCCGCCACCACGCTCTCGGCGCCGGCGGGTTGGACGGGCTCGGCTCCTTTCGTCTCCAGCGAAAGCGCCAGAGTCTGGCTCTCCTGGGTGCGATTGTGGGCCACCAGCTTGACGTCGCTCTGGTCACCCTGCACCCAGAAGCGGGGCGTGAAGGCCTGCACCATGACGGGAAGGCGCACCAGCAACTGGGCACTGGTCTGGCCCACCGAAGCGGGGGGACTGACGGCCCGGGCGGTGGCCCGCCAGGTGGTCAGGTTGTCGGGCAGGGGGACGGACACCCGGGCGGTGCCATCCTCGCCGGTCAGCACCGCCGCCTGCCAGCAGGCGGTGTCCTGGAAGCTCTCGCGCACCGGAGCCCGGGCCTCGATGGTCTGAAAGCCCGCCACCCACGGCTTGCGGGGAATGGCCTCGAAACTCTGCACCAGGTTGGGGCGCTGAGCGTAGAAGAAGCGATGGATGTCGCCCGCATATTCGGCTTTGAGAGCCAGCAGGGCCTCGTCCACCACCGCCAGGGCCACGCTGGAGCGGCGCGGCTGACCGTGCTCTCGGGTCACCACGGTCAGCTCGGCCGTCTGGGCCGGGCGGAAGTCCTCGCGCTCCTTGCGCAGGCTGACCTCGAGGTGATTCTGGTCCAGCGGCACCCGCAAGGCCACGCTGTCCTCCAGCGAGGATTGGGTCTGGGGCAGGGTGGCCCGGATGGTGACCGAGGGGGCATAGTCACGAGTGATCTTCAGATCTACCACGGCCGACTTCCCCGACATCACCACCACCCGCTGATCGAGCAGGCGGCTTCCTTCCACCGTCAGCCAGACGGTGCCCGGACGGTCAGCCAGGATCAGGCAGCGCAGGCTCTCGCCCGGACGCGCGCTGGTGCGCGAGGGGACCAGTTGCAGGGCGGGATAAGCTTGCTCGGAGGCTCCGCTGATCCAGATCCAGCTCTCCCCCTCGGCCTTCTGGCTGACGGCCCGGAAACGGAGGGAACCCGCCGCCCGGGGGCGGAAGCTCACGGTCGTCTGCCCGTCGGGCCCGGTCTGGAAGGAGAGCCGCTCGAGAAGCTTGCGGCCCCTCCAGACCTCCACCTGGCCGCTGGCAGCATGAGGTTTCCCCAGCCGATCCAGGGTGCGAACTTTGAGGCCCACCGGCTGTCCCACCGTTCCCACCCACTGCAAGGGTCGGACATACACCCCGTAACGGCCCATCGAGCCCAGCGTGCTGGCCGTCTGCTCCACCTCGCGCCCCTCGGCTCCGACCACTCTTACGGACAGGAAGTAACGCACGTCGCGCTTGCGCTGCGGCGGGCTGAGACGGAGCATGGCCCGACCCAGCTCGTCGGTCACCGCCTCGCCCTCGCTGACGAAAGCGCGATAGCTGCGGTAGTCAGTGGCCAGCGGGTCCTCTTCCCCCTCGGCTGGATCCGGCTCGCCGTACAGCTCGACCTGGCTCAAGGTCCAGGAGACTTTCGCCCCCTTGACAGGGCCTCCGAAGAAGTAGCTCGCGTCCAGCTCGAAGGCCAGCGCCTCCGGGCCGACATAGAGCGGCTTGGTGGCCCTCAAGGCGACCTGGAAGGGAGGCTTGCGGAACTCCTGCACCTCGAAGGGCAGGCTATCCTGCCCAGCCGTAAGCGTGCAGCGGCCCAGCGGCACCTCGGTCGCCAGGGTGAGCTGGCCCTGAAGGACCCCGAACTCGTCGGTGGTGAGGGTCGTGTCCAGCAGTTTGTTGTCGGCCGGATCGCGGATCACCACTGCCACCGCCTCTCCTGCGGCCACCTGCTGGCCATCGGAGCTGAGCTTCATGGCCACCCCCCGAAAGTACAGCTTGTGACCGGGGCGATAAAGCGGGCGGTCGGTCTGAAGATAGATGCGCAGCTGGCGCTCGGGGCCGACCTCGGGAGTGGTCAGTCGCAGCCGCTGGACCCCCAGGCGGGCCTCGACCTGATAAGCCTGGCGGCTCTGGCCGGCCGGCAGGGGGAAGCTGAGCTGGCCCAGGGCGTCGGTCACTCCCTGGCCCAATCCGGAGACGGCGATGGCAACACCCGCAGCGGGCCTGCGCCGGGCCAGGCTCTGGACCTGCAGATAGAGCCGCTCGGGAGTGAGCTTGCCCAGCAAGGCCAGGTCGGTCAGGCTGACCTCGGTGCTGGCCTCGCGGCCGGCTCCGCGGGCCACCACCTGGTAGATTCCGGGTCCCGGCACCTTCAACCTGACCCCATGCGAGTCGGAGCTGTAGCCCACCCGCCAGGGAATGCTCTTGCTGGCCACCACCCGCCCGCCCTGGAGCACTTCCAGCTTGACCCCGCGCAGGTAGCGTCCCGAAACGGTGAAGCGCACCTCGGGCGGAACCTGGGGCGACTCGGCCGTGACCGAGAGCTGGGGGGCTCCGCTGAAGCGCACCGTTCCCGGGCCCTGGCCCAGACCCACCAGGGTCGCGCGAGCTCCCACCACCACGCGCTGGGTCGTGCGCAGGGCCAGCGTCTCGCCCTCGTAGCCCTGGAACAGACCCGGGTAGGTGGTCTGATCCACTTTGAGCCCGGGAATGGGGAAGTCGTACAGGCTCTTGCCCAGCATCCGGGCCTCGAGGCTGAGCCCGCGTCGCACCACCCGGCCCGAATCGAGCTCGAGCAGCAGGTCGTCCACCTGGATCAACCCGGGCCCGGCCAGAGAGAGGCGCGGCCAGGTGGCCTTGCGCTGCCAGAGCAACTTGCCCTGGCGACTGAACAGGCGCAGCGCGTCGGAGCGGTCGGCCACACGGCCCTGAAAGACCATCGGATCCTGCAGCTTGCGACGGACCAGAACCTCGCCGCGGGCGTTGAGCCAGAGCGTCTCCTGACCCACCTGCACCACTCCCGGAGCCAGCAACCGGGCTCCTTTGAGAGGGAGTCGGACCTCTCCGTAGCCGACCTCGGTGGGGGTGCAGTACCAGCCACTGGAGCCCTCGGGCTCAAAGGCGAGAACCTTCTGTTGGAAACGCTCGAGCTCGCCGCCGGTGGCGGGGTCGAGCGCCACCGGGATCTCCTGCTGCAGCACCCAGAGGCGCCCGCTCTGCAGTCGAGGACTCTGACCCTCGAAGCGCCAACGCTCCTGTCCGCTGGACGGGTCCAGAGCCACCACTGCGCCTCCTCGGCTGACGATGACCGCTCCCTGGACAGGCAAGAGGGGGGAGTCGACGTTCTGAGA
>QWHO01000741.1 GCA_021404945.1 bacterium CPR1 | reverse complement strand
GCCGCTGCAGGTGCTGATCGGTCAGGACCCAGAGGAGCTCTCCCTGGCGAAACAGGTCCTGCATCGAGCCCGGCTCGAGCGCAATCCGGCGGACCTGGCCGGTATCGGGGTCGATCCGGAGCAAGCCTTCGCCGGTGGCCGCCCACACAAAACCGCCCAGAGCCTCCAGGTCCAGCACCCCTCGGCCCAGCGCGACCCGGGCGCGCGGCGTCAGGTCGTGAGCGTAGACAGCCAGGCCCCAGGATGCGCCCGCGTACACGAATCGATCATCTGAGGCCAGGCAGGTGGCCCCGGCGGCGGGCAGGGCCAGCGCTCCCCGGGGCAGGTTCAGCCATCGCGCAGAGGCCGGCGGGAGACTCCCCCAGCTTCCGGCCACCCGCCGGGCGATCTGGGCGCGCCCGGGGCCGTCCGGGAGGCTGGCCACCAGCCGTCGCAAGAACTCGAGTTCGCCATGCTCAGCCAGGCAAGCCAGCACCTCGCGCGTGCTGTGGTCGCGCTGGTCCCACCGGGGCAGGGCCGTTTCCCAGGTCCGCCCAAGCCTGCGAATTGCTTGGAGATCCCCCTGGCGTTCTTTCTGCCGGAGGATTCTGAGAGCCTGCCAGGGCTCCTCAGGGACCTCCTGGGCCACTGCCAGGCCCAGCAGCAAGAGGGCGCACACCAGGCCGCGGGCGGGCCTCATCTATCCGAGCAGGTGGACCAGAACCGCGAGCAGGTCGAAGCGCTGACCCACTGTGCCGAGGTACTCGCGCAAGAGTCTTTCCGCCGTCACGACGCGGACGCCCTCCAACTCGACGTGCTCTGGCCATGCTTGCAGGACCCACAAGAACAGGTGGGGGTCCCTGGGAAAAATCGGAGTGAGGTCTGGCGGGACGCATTCGGGACCAAGTCCCGGCAAGCTCTCGGCCAGGTTGGCATCGGTGGTGTAGGCGTGCAGGTCTCGCGCGGTCAGGAGCCGACGGCCCTTCCAGGCCTCCAGAGCCGTCTCGAAGCAGAGCACGCTCTGCGGCGACAGCCGATCGAGCACTTCTCGAGCGGGCGCCGTCAGGGGGTAAGCCTGCATCCGTCCGACCAGCGGGAGCACGACCGGCACGAGATGGGCCACGGCTCGGTAGACGGAAGGGTAGGCACGACGGGTCAGATGCGCGCGCTTTCTTTCACGGAGCGAGCGCTGCAACTCTCTGTGCTGCGACCGCAGACTCAAAGTGCGGGCCTCAGCGCGATCAGCATCTGGAACCCTCGCTCGACCAGCGGTCCATAGTGCGCATACTCTCGGCCTTCCTCGCGGCCCAACCCGATGAAGGCTGCCTGCGCATCAGCGAGCAGGTCTTGCCAATCTTCCCCGGAGAGGCGACCGACGATCAGCTCGAGCTGGGCCTGGAACTCTGCCGACTGGCCCAACTCGCCCACCAGCGCCAGAGCCTGGAGCTTGTCCTTAATGCCCTTCTCGCGTCGCCAGGTCCTCAGCTTGGAGAGCACCAGAGCTGGCGGGGACAGGACCCTGCCCTGGTCGGGCCCCACCCGGATCGCACCCGGCTCGGCAACAACCTGGCACAGATCCTCGAAAACCATCGCCGAGAAATTCGAGAAGTCGGCCACCCGGTCGCCCAGCCCAGGGGCATCGAGTCCAAGCAGGTCGAAGCTGAAGCCGTCAGGATGGACGAAGGTTGAGGTGTCCGCCACCCGCTCGAACCCCAACGACTGGAGTTGAGCCAGGAACTCGTCGAGATGCTGGCGGAGGATGGACTGGTCAATCGCGTAGTCGGCGTCGGTTGTCAGCGGTGGCAGCGAAGAAGGGGTGCGATACACAGCCGCCGAGCCCACCAGCACGAGGTGATCGGCCAGGCAGGTCTGGCTCAACAG
>QWHO01000740.1 GCA_021404945.1 bacterium CPR1 | reverse complement strand
TGCCAATCCTTGCAGTCGAGGTCGCACACCAGCGCCACGAATGCTGCCACATGCTGCTTGCAGCCACGCCTCGTGCGCCGGGGCTGCACACCCCAGAACAGCCCGGCAGGCCAGGGGCCCGCGCCGCAGCCCCGCACCTGCCGGGCTCGCTCCTGGGCCAGCTCTCGATGGACTTTGAGATGGGTGGCGATCTGGTCAAAATCGCGGAAGAAGCGCACGGCTACGGGAGGGCCTTTCACCCCGTCCGAGCGGTCCTCCAGGAAACGAAACTCCAGCCACCAGTAGGGCTCCAGTCGAGGATACAGGGCCTCGAGCCACTCTCGGTCGGTGACGCTGAGGCTTCGCGAAGGCTCGGCGATCAGCTGCGTGGCCATCAGAGGTCCTCGTCCAGGTCGTTCTGGACCTGCTGGAAGATGGCCTCGTCGATGAGCATCGTGTCGCGCGCTTTGGCCGCAATCAGGGCGTAGCTGCAGGCCTGGTTGATGCGCCTCAGGATCCCGCTGGTATACTCTTGCAGCCTGGCGATGAAACCGTCCGAGAAAAGGGCCGGGCCCCGAAACCCGGCCACCTTCACGTGGTGCTGGATGTACTCAGCGGTCTGGCGCAAATCCAGCGGCTTCAGCTGGAAGCGGTAGTTGATCCGTCCCCAGAGAGCCTCATGGCACACCATTCGGAGCCGCGCGCTCAGGCTGGTGTCACCCACCAGGATGAGAGTCGCCAGGCTCGATGCGTCCAGCTTGTCCGAGAGAATCATCCGCAGGTCCTCCAGCCACGAGTCGGTGAACCGGTGCGCCTCGTCGCAGAGAATCACGGCGCGCCGGTCACGGGTGGCCTGCTGCTCCAGGGCCTCGCGAAGCTGAGAGACCAGGTGCGGCTTGAAGTAGGACGGGTCGTGACCCAGCTTGCGCACCAGGTCGCGGTAGACCCCGGTCAGCCCCGGCGCCGGGTTGGAGATCTCCAGGACCACGTGGCGGTTAGGGTCCAGCCCATCGCGAAACTGTCGCAGGGTGGTCGATTTGCCGCACCCCCCGCGACCCGTCACGAGGCAGATCCCCTGTTCCCGAACGGCCAGCTGGCAGCGGGCCAGCATCTCCTGCTGGCCGGCGAGAACCATCAGGCTCTCCCGAGGGATGCCTCTGGAGAACGGCATCGTGGCGAAGCCGAAGTACTCCTCAAGCGGATTGGTGACGATGGGTGCTGGTGCTTTCTTCATGATTCCTCCTTGGTAATGGCTCTGGCAAAGGCGACGGGCCCGATCTCGCGCATGAGCTGCTCGCGATGCTCTCGGCGGAGCATCTCGAGGTAATTGACGCCGCTGGCTTCCACAGCCGGCGGTGGGGTCAAGAGCTCCATGTCCAGCAGTCGGGCCTTCTTGAGCACGCGCACGTGGGCGCGGGCGACCGGACGCCGGTCCCGGTAGACGTCGACCCGGCTGAGGTCGAAAGGGTCCAGGCGAAGCTCGAGCTTCTGGCTGCTCCAGGCCGGGTCGACGGAATACAAGTTGCCCAGGAGCGAGATGAACCCGTTGCGGGAGACCGTCCGGACGTAGCGCCACAGAAAGGCCCGGGAGACGGTCAGAGCGTCAGCTGGCCGAACGTGCTCGAGCCCGGCCCGGTAGGCGTCCAGCGGGGTGGCGTGGATCTCCGAATGAACCCGCTGGTGATAGACACACTCCAGCCAGGCCCACAGCGACTCGTTGAGGAGCCCGAGAGAGCTGATCCGCCCGGCCTGGATCTCCTCCCTGGCTTCTGGATAGAAGCCGTCCTGAATCACGCCGAAGATCCGCTCGATTTTCCCGCGCCCTTCGGGAGAATACTCCTCAGAGTGCAGAGCGCGGATGCCCAACTCGGCCTGTGTCGCT
>QWHO01000739.1 GCA_021404945.1 bacterium CPR1 | reverse complement strand
ATCGGATCATTGCATGGGGCTAGTTTACCTCTCGACCACTGCGTGACGGGGCGGCAGATCGCCCTGCTTATCACCGGCCCCCAGCACGCTGGCGAGAATATAGGCGACCTCCTGAAGCTGGGACCGACCCCCGTTCCTGATGAGCGATGCTTTGTCGCGCAACTTCCCCAAGGAAGGGTGTACTGCCGCGCTGAAAATTGACAGGCTCGGGTCCTGAAATTCGGCCACACTCCGCCCGCAAAGCGAGGAACGGAGTGGATAAGATGAACAGAACCCAGTTGCCATCAGAGCTTAAGGCTCTCATCTGTCGGCAAGTCGTGGCCGGCGAGTGGACCAAGGAGGAGGCCGTAGAGATCTCCACGTTCAGCGCGCAGTCGGTAGGTCGTTGGCTCCGGCGCTACGAGGCTGGCGGCGAGCTGAGCATCGAGCGCAAACCCAGGGAGAAGAAGGCGCCTCGCTCGGTGGACCCCGAGCTCCGCAGCGTACTGGACGATGCACTGTCCCGCGCGCCTCACCTGCGCCAGCGGTCCCTGATGGACTATGTGCGGCGTCACTACGGCAGGAAGGTCTCCAGACGAGTGTCCGCGGCCTACCTCAAAGAGCGCGGTCTGGTCGAGCGGCCCTCGTCGCGCCACGAGAAACCGGTCCGACGGTTCGAAGCTCCGGCCCCGATGGACCTCGTGCAGATCGACGTGATGTACGTGGCCCGGCTGGGGGGCGGCTACCTGTATGCCTGTAACGTCCTCGACGATCACAGCCGGGTCTTGCTGGCGTCTGTGGCCCTGGAGGAGCAGACGGGGAAGGCCGTCCTGGATGTGCTCAAGCAGGTCGTCGAGCGCTGGGGCCGACCCAACCGGGTGCTGACCGACCGCGGCACGCAGTTCGCCCACTGGCGCGGACGGACGGCTTTCCAGCGGTATGTCGAAGACGAGCTGAAGTCCGAGCACATCCTGGCGCGGGCCAAGCACCCCCAGACGATCGGCAAGGTGGAGCGCTTTCACCAGTCGCTGAAGACCGAGGGTCTTGACCCGGACGGCTACGCCGACACGAAGTCGTTGCAGCAGGCCCTGGACCGCTACCGTGGCTACTACAACTACGAGCGCCCCCATCAGGGCCTGGGAGGGGTCTTCCCGGCCGACCGCTTTTACGGGATGGCCGCGCCCCTGGAGCAAGTCTGGAAGCGCCTTCCTGAGCGCGCAGCTGCCGACCAGGGCGTATTCCTGACGGCCAACTTCCTGGGCCGCCGGATGGTGATCGCGGGCCCCAGTCCCGACCAACTGCGCGTGCTCTTCGACGACGAGCTTCGCCAGCCGTTAGCCCGGCACGGCGCGGTGGCGCCCGAGTGACCCGGACGGAACGCCGGTTCTCGCCCGGCGAGAAACTCGAGCTCGTGCTGCGCTCCTACACCATTCGCAACATTCGGAGCTTCTGTCGTCGGCAGGGCCTCGATCCGGCCACCCTGTATCGCTGGCGCCGTGAGCTGTCACGACAGGCTCTGACGGGCTGGTCGAGCCGGTCCCCGGGGCGTCCCTCCACCCGCTCGCGCCGGACCGTGGACTCGCTCCAAAGCAAGATCGAGCAGGCTCTGAAACGTCAGGAAGAGCTGCAGCGGGAAGCCCGGCGGTGGCAACTCCTGGCGCGTCTGGCGGTATGCGACGCTCCCGAAGATAGCGGCCTCCGGCTTCTCCTCAGCGGGCTCCCCTCGTGAGATCCGCTTCCGGCCACCGCCGCCCTCCCGCGCCGAGGATAGCCGGGCCGGGGACCCCAGTCCAGGCACGCTGGCGCTCTGAAGGCCTGGACAGGGGCCCCCGGCCCGGCTATGCAGGCTGCGCGAGGGCGACGGCGACCGGAAGCAGGGAGCAGC
>QWHO01000738.1 GCA_021404945.1 bacterium CPR1 | reverse complement strand
CTCGGCGCGCTCGTCTCCGTTGATGAATGCCGTGAGCCCCTCGCCAAATCGAGCGTTGAGACGGGACAGCAACAGGGACTGGGTGGCCTTGTACTCCGTGAAAAACAGAACCTGACGACCGGCATACTCCTTCTCGAGCAGGTCGAGAATGAGCTCGATCTTCGTTTCCGAGCGCACTCGCTCGGCCGCGACGATCAGCTCCTCGAGATGGGGAACCTCGTCCTCCATGAGCACGAGGTCGCCGGCGATCTCCGCCAGGGCTGCTTCCAGCTCGGCCGCCCGATCGAGGTCCAGATTCGCGCTTGCCTCCCGAATTTGCTCGAGATGGGCCTCGAAGGAGTCGCGCTGGGTCCGCCGCTGGCCATGGAGCTGCAGGCGTTTGCGCAGGGCACGAAGTACCGCCGCCACCGAGCTGGCCGCCAGCTTCTGAATCGCGATCAGCACCAGCGTGACCGCATTTCCCATCGTCACGTTCAGGCGGTTGGAATAGGCATAGCCATTCTGGATGAAATCCGAGATCAGATCGTAGAAGTCTTGCTCGTCAGAGCTGTACTTGTAATCGATCTGGCGCACTTTGGGAGGCTGGAAGAGGCGCCGTCCTTCCAGGTCGGTCACCGAATACTTGTTGTTGCGTATCATGACCGATGGCAGGTGGCCGAGCTGCTCAGCGGCAGGCTTGCGAGGGTTGAACAGCTCCTTGCGAAGCAGCTGCATGAGGGACAGAAATCCCCAGTCTTTCCCGCGATGGGGAGTACCGGTGAAGAAGACCATGGACTCGATCAGACCGGCCTCCTCGAGTTGCTGCACGAAACGATAGGTCCGAGTGGGCCCAAGCTCCTCATCGCTGTTCAGGTGATGGGCCTCATCCACGATGACCAGGTCCCAGGGCGGGGCCTTGAGGATTCTCTCGTGACGCTGGTTCCGGTCCAGTCTCAGGGTATGAAAGGAAGCGACAACCTGGTTCTCGCGCTCCCAGAAGTTCACCCGACCTCGGTCCTCGTCGGCGCGATAGGCCTGAAGCCGAATGTCAAACATCTCGTACATGCGCTCGCGCCACTGATCCACGAGAGAAGCCGGAGTCAGCACGAGCACCCGGCGAACCTGCCCACGCGAGAGAAGCGGCCAAAGGATCAGGCCGGCTTCGATGGTCTTACCGAGACCGACATCGTCAGCCACCAACCATCGCGTGGGCCAGAACTGATTCACCTTCTTGCAGACCCAAAGCTGATGCGGAAGCAGGTCGATGTTCGAGGGAGCAAAAACGCCCCACGCGTCGTTGACGGACAGGATGGACTCGGCCAGAAGCCGTGTCGTGGTGGCGATGGGGGGATCCCAGTGGTCTCGCCCGACCGCCCGGGTCGCCGAGGCGAGCAGCTCGAGATCGCCTACCTCAACGCGCTGGAGGCCGGGCTCGTCAAACTCGACAATGGCCAGAACGCCCTGGCACATCTGAACCGTTCCGGTCCCGTGCTGGGGATGCCGCACTCTCGAACCGACGTCCACCTGATTCATCTCTTGCCTCATGCCCTGGCGATGTCTTCGAACTGGTCATCGGGAACCAGCCGGAACGGAAGGTCGAAGCAGTGCCCGAACGTGGCTCCTTCGTCCCCGAGGTAGCCGTGAAGAATCGTGTAGACTCGCCGGGAAGACTCGAGATGGGAGTCTCTCTCGACGACGTCGCCGGTCAGGAGCTCGAGGCGCTCCAAGACGCGTTTGGTGGGAGTAAAGCAGTAGGGGTCCAGCTCGTCCTTCCGGAGCCACTTTCTGCGGCCTCCAGCATCACGACATACTCGTCGAGCCAGCGGCTGAGTTGGTACATCGTTGGGAGAAATCCCAGCCAGTGAAAGAATCTCTGATCGTCCTCCTCGGCGAAGTACTGGTCCAGAACGTCGATCAGGCCTTCGGGCTTGGCCCTGGCGAAAAGCATCTTGTCGAGCCAGTTGCGAGACTCGAACATCTCCAGGAATCCCCGGCTCTGCTGACGCTTCTGCCTTCCCATTCTGTGCAGGGCGCCCAGCATGAGCAAGACCAGCCAGCCCTTCTTGCTCTCCAGGTCGGGCAGGCACTGGTGCGGATAGACGCGTCTCTCGTAGCGCCGCAGGCATTCCTCGCCATTACGGGTCCACCATTCCTGCAGCCTCCGCAGCCGGGCAATCGGATTTCCGATGGGTTTCGTCTCAAGGGGCCGTGGTCCGGCGGTCGGCGGCAGGATCAGCCGGATGAGCTCGCGTGCGTCACCGGCGCTAAATCCCAAAGCGACGAGCACCCCTGTCTCGAGGACGGCCCTGAGCCAGGAGGGGCGCCCGGTGGCGAGTAGCCGGTAGAGCCTCGCTGCCACGTCGCGGCCCCTGGCACCTTGCAGGATATAGATGAGAGCGCCATGCCGGGCAGACCCGCCACTTGCCGAGAGCACCCAGTCGGCGATCTCCTCGGTCGAGCTCGACGGGGCTCCACGCACCTGCAGCAAGAAGGGGCGAGCTTGCTCGGAGTAGTCCGGGGACAAAAGGCGCTCGGAGGGGCTGAACCTGCAAAGGAGCTGCTCCTCGGTATCCTGTGCGCTGTCGATGAGGAGACCATCGAGCCGGCGCCACTGGGCGTCAGCGTTCTTCGCCAGCAGCGAGCCAAGCTTTTGACGCAGCTCCTGAATCTCCCCGTGGAGCTCCCCCTCAAACTCATTGAGGCTCTGCTCGGAACATGCTTCGGCCACCAGGTCGGCTGTCTCAGGGGTCAGTTGGTCGTCGGGAAGGGCCTGGGTCACGAGTCGGCTCAGGTTGAGAGTGGGGACGGAAAAGCCTGGGAGGACGCGTGCCAGGAGCTGCGCGACGCGAAAATCAACCAGGCTCAAGGGCGCGTAGTACCTGGCAAGCAGTCGCTCCGCTCCCCTGAAAATCGTCTCTCGGGCCAGCAACCCGGTCACCTGTGCCCGGATACTGTGTTGGGCCGTAGTGCCGGAGAAGGAGCCCCACAAGTCAGTCGGAATCACGGGATTGCGACCGGTCAGCGAGCGTAAGCACTCGGCCTCCACCCCCCGAATTAACCGCTCGAACTCCGAAAGCGTATCCTCCTCCCCGGCTCTCGAAGTCGCCCCTCCAAGTGACTTCCAGAGCCCCGCCCAGAATGTCTCCTCGGCGAGATCTGGCGAGAGCTCGAGCTCCTGGCGCAGGGCCGGCCATCCGGCATTGGTTGCCTTGAGATACAGCTCGACAAGGCTCGCCCCCGCGGCCCTCCCCA
>QWHO01000737.1 GCA_021404945.1 bacterium CPR1 | reverse complement strand
GCCGGCACGCGCTGAGGACGACCTCGGTACGGTCAACAAGATCACAGAGTGGGGTCCTTACCGCTATAAGCTGTATCAGTATCCCTCTCGCACCACGAGCTTCTTTGTTTATCCGAGGAGTTACGTGACTTTCGATATTCACAATGCGAAATACTGGATGGTCGAGTCGACTCGATTCGACTACGTCCCTGAGGGGATCAATGGATGGGAGACCCTTTTCGGCATCGGCTACCGTTCACTGCGGCCGGAAAAGCTTCACATCTACTTTTACACCCCCGACATGAAGCTTCTTGGCGAGCTCCATGAGTTTCGGTGTGGCCAGACCTACAGCATCCCCCGCGATGGAAACGATTATGAGCGCATCGTGGTGAAGATTGAGTGTGGCTCCGAAATGAATTGGGATCTCAAGCTGCTCGTGTGGGACCCGGTCGATCCGGTTATCGCCGAGCCGATTCCGCAGGATACCTTCCGCCAGTAACGGCAACCGGTTCCTGCGTTTAGAAAGGCCCGCTTCCAGGAACTTGGAAGAGGGCCTTTCTGCTGGTTCTGGTTCTCTCCCTTTTAACTTATCGATGCCGGGTGATCAGTGTCTCATAGACAAAGGGAATGGCTCTTCTGCTGACCACCATTCGGGCTTGACCTGGCGGTCCGAAAATCAGGGCCTCGAGTCCCTGGAAGTCGGCTGGCCGGGTGAACCTGGCGCCGAGCTGCCAGCGAGTCTGGGGGTCGTAGTGGATGGTCATCTTCCCTAGATTCATCGTTCCTTCGCGGAGGGATGAGGGGTTGACCGCGCTGACGATGCCCTGAGCGAGCAGGGCCCCGTGCTCACTCTCGAGCTCGTGGATCACAAAGCTCATGGCATCAAAGATCGAGCTTGCCAGAAAGCCATCTTCCGATTGACCCAACACGGTGATGTTTTCTCCCGCGTGTAGCTCGAGCCAGTTGCCCACCTGTCCTTCCTTGAAGAGAACCGTGCCTTTGAGGATGCGGATGCGGACCGGTCCGCCCCGGGTCTCGAGGCTCAGCTCCTTGCGCCCGGGTTGCACGGCCCGAATGCGGCCCGACACCAGCTCTCGTTCGCTCAGAGTCAGCCAGCCTGCGTTCCCTGTGCCGTCCAGCCGCAGGGTCAGCCTGTCGCCTCGCCGATAGCGCGCCCGGTCTCCCACCCAGACCGCACGGGGGCTTACAGGAATGGTCACTCGCCGACCGTCGGTGGCTCGCAGGGTGACCGAGTGCGGCGTGATCGATAACGCCACGCCTTCCAACTGCTCGGCCAGAGCAGTTGACGTCAGCATGAGCAGGGTGAGGAGTGCGCAGGCGAGCTTCAGACGCGTATCTGGCCGTCGCCGTCGATAAGATACTTGGTGGTGGTCAGCTCGTTCAGGCCCAGCGGCCCGCGGGCGTGCATCCGCTGGGTCGATATGCCGATCTCGGCCCCGAAGCCGAACTCGCCGCCATCGGTGAAGCGGGTGGAAGCATTCACGTAGACCGCGCAGGCATCCACCTCTCGCTGGAAGCGTCGAGCCGCCTCCAGGCTGGAGGTGACGATCGCTTCGGAATGGCAGGTTCCGTGCCGGGCGATGTGCTCGATGGCCTGGTCGAGCCCGTCCACGACCCGGACTGCCAGGATGAGATCGAGAAACTCGGTATCGAAGTCGCGATCATCGGCGGAGCTGGCCTCCGGGAGCAACTGGCAAGTGAGGGGACAGCCGCGCAACTTGACGTTCTTGGCCCCGAGCCGTTCGCCTGCCCGGGGGAGGAAGCGCTCGGCCACGTCGCGGTGTACTAACAGGGTCTCCAGGGCATTACAGACCGACGGCCGGGAGGTCTTGCCGTTGTCGAGGATGGCCAGAGCCATCTCCTGGTCAGCAT
>QWHO01000736.1 GCA_021404945.1 bacterium CPR1 | reverse complement strand
CGTCGATCCTGGTAAGACATCGCGCTGGGCCTCCTTGTCCCACCACCACCCTACCAGCCCGTGGCCCTCAGCGTAGAGGATCACTTGCCGAAACGACACAGAGCAAGGCGCGGGGGCCTCCTCGGCCGGGTGCGGCGCCGGCGGTCTCGAGCGATTTCTATTCGTCAACCCTCTGCTGGCCTGACTGACCAGGGCGTAGCACGGCCGCCGACGGGCCGTCAATTTTGTAGCGCGAAATCGTCTTGACGGCACATCGGCGGCCGTGCTCTGAATCACGTCGCGAAGGCGAGCTCCGATCGACCAGGGCCTTGCCCTTCCTGACCGCCGGCGCGTGCGGGCTCCTCAACGACCCCCGCAGTGGGCAAAGGGGGGCGGGGGCCGCTTCGTCGCCCGCGGGCCTCCGACCAGCCGCCTGCCCCCTGGTTTGATTGCCTCGGCCGCCGTCGCATGCCCGATGTAGCACAAGCCGAAATGTAGCCGTGAGCACTTTTTGCCGTCCGATGTGAAGATTATCTGGCGGGGCGTGGGTCGCCCCCGCGCCCCGCCAGAGTCTCAGAAGGGCACCTTGGTTGCTCTGTTGAGTCGGCTCAGCGTCCGCCTCAGCGTGTGGATACGCCTCTCAGCGTCGTTGGCCATCTGCGAGAGGTCATCCAGAACGTTCGAGGCGGCAGCACGATAGGCCACCGTCAGTGCAATGTTGAACGCATCGAGGTAGCCTGGCTCCACATGCAGTTCCCACTCCTCCTCGCTCGCCAACGTTTCAGTTGGTGAGATGCGGGTGACGGAAATACCTTCGAACTCCTCGAGGTAGAAGACGGAGGGTCCGGAGATCCTGTTGGGTGTCCTGACGGCCACGTGCAATATCCCGCTGTCTCGTACGCAGCTTTTCACGTAGGCCAGTAGCTTTGCCGGGCGCTTGAAGTGCCCCCAGCTGAGCGCGCAAGGGAAGCGAGTAGCTCCTCCTTCCAGGCAGACGGCTCGGACTGAGTTATCCTCGGCGTCGTCGATACCAAGGTAGAGATTCGTGAAGTCGATTGGGAAGTAAGCCTCTGGCCGAGGCGGCAGTGGGTGGTGTGACGCCATTCCGGTCGTCTCATCGAAGAGGCGATCGCCGTTCCAGGTTCCGGGGAACTGGTTCATCCCTTCAGTCATGGCTCTCCTCCTCTGGTATCAACGGCGCGCACGAGAGCGGCGTCGATGGGTGTAGTCTTTTGCTTGGCGCTCTTCTTGAGACAGGCCAGTGACAGCGCGTTGATCCGGCGGGGAATCCCCTGAGCCAGCTCAAACAGCGCCTCTCTTGCGTCGGGCTTGAAGAGCGCGGGCTTGCCGCCCGCGTGACGCAGGTGGCAGTCGATGTAGTCGGAAGTTTCCTCCTTGGAGAGCCCTTCCAACCTGTAGGAGAGCCGGATGCGGTCTCCGAGGGCTTGGTGGACCGGCCGCTGGAGGCGCAGACGCAGGGCTGGGTGCCCCACCAGCACTAGGACCAGCGGGTCCCGGGTGTCCATCTCGTAATTGGTGAGGAGGCGCAGGTCTTCCAGCAGGCCGTCGTCCAGCAGGTGCGCCTCGTCCACCACCAACAGCGTCTTCTTCCGCTGCTCCTGGTAGGTCCGGTCTACCCGCTGGCTAATCTGGCGGAGCAGGTCAGCGCGCAGGCGCGGTGCTGCCATGCCGAGAGACTCCAGCACTCCCTGCAACAGCGAGGTAGGGTGGCGGTTGGCACCCTGGTAGCAGAGCAGGCACGAACGCTCGCCCAGCGTCTCAAAATAGTGCCGGTTATGCCGAGCTCGGCATAAGCGCCATTATGCCGCGTACAGGATTATGCCGAGTAGTAGCCCAGAGGCCGATCCGCATTGGCCCTGCGGAGGTCAGACT
>QWHO01000735.1 GCA_021404945.1 bacterium CPR1 | reverse complement strand
CGAGACGATGCTTGACATAGGCATCCAGGATAAAGAGATTCTTGTTGTCTCCCAGAGCCTTGGTCACATAGCCTTTTCCTTTGTCCGTCTCCCCGTTCATGATGAAGTACTGAGAGTACAATGCTTACCGGATTGCAGTTGATGACCCCGGCCGAGCTGGTCGAGGTAGCCAGGTTGACCGGGGTTCATCCGGAAGAGTCGCCCGAGAAGATCCGCTCCGAGGTGGTCAAATGGATCGCCCGGCGCATCCAGTGCTCGGACTCGGCGCCGGAAGTTGTGGAGCGAGCCGCCCTGGAGAAGGTCGCCCGGGACTTCGGCCTGACAGTCGAGCCCGGCATCAGCACCGACGATCTCGAGCGCAACGTGCGCCTCAAGATTGCCACCGACGCGGCGGAGTATCTCTCTCCCGCCTGGCGTCTGGCCTGTGCCCTGGTCGCCATGGGGCCGCCCGAGGCGGTTCCCTCCAAGCTCAAGCTGCTTCAGAAGATCTCCAGCCTGGCCGTGCCTTCCTCATCCACCTCGCAACAGCTGCTTCAGGACTGGCAGGCCATGTGCCAGAAGCGACCCGGCGAAGAGGAGCTGCTGGACGAGCTGAAGCCGGCCATCGCCGCCCTGCGGGCAGGAGCCTACCAGCATGCCCCCGAGAAGGTGGAGAACGCCCTCACCCTGGCCCTGGTGATCAGCCTGGCCGATGGCCGCTTCTCGATGGAGGAAGAGAGGCTGTTCCGCAGCTTTGGCGCCATGCTGGGCCGTGAGCCGCGGCACTGCGATGAGCTGCTGCGCCGGGTCAACAGCCTGTACTGGAATCACCAGATGGAAGCCTCCCCCACCAACCCCACCGTGGAGGCAGACCTGGCCGAGTCCCAGCAAGCCGCCCTGAAGGCCGCCGAGATGACTCTGGGTAGCATCGGTGCCCTGGAGGGGCTGGTGATGGTGGCCCGCGACAAGGTGATCGCCGACAAGGGTGGCCCCACTCCTGAGCCCGCCCCTCTGCCCGCTCCCAAGTCGGGCTGGGGGAAGCTGTTTGGCTCCTTGAGCGGAATGAAGCAGTTCGTGCAGACCCGCGTGGCCACCGAAGACCAGTCGCTCCTGGTGCGGCTGATCTACCTGGCCATCGTCCGCCAGCACACCCAGGCACTGGTCGAGCGCGACGCTCGGGCTCTGGAGGCAGAGCAGTTGGCCGCCCAGCAACAAGCCGAAGCGGTGCGGGCTCAGGCGCCCCCACCCGAGGTTGCCCCGGCGGCCACGGCTGCCGCCCCGCGTCGGGCCATCAAGCTCGATCCCTGATCAAACCCGCTCGCGAAGCAGCACCAGCTCCTCGGCCAGAGTGGGGTGAAGGGCGATGGTGGTATCGAAGTCGCGCTTGCTGGCCCCGGCCCGCAGGGCAACACCCAGAACCTGGGCCAGCTCGGGGCCTTCGTTGGCCACGATGTGACAACCCACCACCCGATCCGAGGCCCGCTCCACCACCAGCTTGAGCAGCACCTTCTCCTCGCCGCCGGCGATGGGATACTTCATGGGCCGGAAAACCGTCCGATAGACATCAACCTCTCCGTAGCGCTCCCGCGCCTGAGCCTCGGTCAGGCCGACCGTGCCCACTGCGGGCTGGCTGAAAACGGCCGTGGGCAGCACGTCGTAGGGCACCGTGGTGGGGTTGTCATTGAACAGGGTCTCAGCCAGCGCCCGTCCCTCGGCGACAGCCACCGGTGTGAGCTGAATGTGGCCGGTGCAATCTCCCACCGCGTGAATACTGGGTACGCTGGTCTGGTACAGGTGGTTGACCACGATGGAGCCATCCGATCGCAGCTCGACTCCGGCCTGCTCGAGTCCGAGGTCCCGGTCTACCTCGAGAACACCGCCGGCGGCGATCATGCC
>QWHO01000734.1 GCA_021404945.1 bacterium CPR1 | reverse complement strand
CGGGTCATCCACCGGACCTATGACAAGGTGGGGTGGTACACGTTCGCCTCGGTGCTGATCCTGCTGGTGCTCTACTTCCGTCGGCCGGTAGCGCCGTTGCTGGCTTTGCTGCCGGTGACCGTGTCGCTCATCTGGATGCTGGCCCTGATGCGCTGGTGGGGGATGGCGTTCAACCCGGCCAACTTCATCGCCGTGCCGCTGCTGGTGGGCATCGGGGCCTCCTTCGGGCTGCAGGTGGTGGCCCGGGCCTGCGAGGAGGGCGAGGAGGCGATGCTCAGCTTCTCGACCGGGCCGGCGGTGATCTTCTCGGCACTGCTTGCGATGGCGGGGTTTGGGAGCTTGTTGGGATCGGCCCACGTGGGGGTGCAGAGCCTGGGGGCGATCGTGGCGTGCACGGTGGGGATGAGCGTGGTGGCTGCGCTGGGCCTCTTGCCGGCGGTGGTGCGGTTGATGCGGAGGGGAAATGGGGCGTAGAGTGAGATGGAGCTGACCGTCCCCAACCGGTGGTTTGAGAAGGGCTACCAGAAGGGCTTCAAAGAAGGTCTCGAGGAGGGCCGCGAGGAGGGGCTGGGCCATCTCCGCCGTTGCCTTACGGCTGTCCTCGAGAGCCGCTTCGGTGCTCTGAGCACCGGGGTCCACCGGCAAATCCAAGAGCTGGATGACCCGGAGAAAATCTTCCGTCTCCTTGTCCAGGCCGCGACGGTCGATAGCCTGGACGTTTTCCTGCAGGCTCTGCGCTGACCGAACCTTGGCCGGCTCTTTTCTCTCCCGGACCAGAACGCCCCCCAGCCGCTGCGGGAATCCGTAACGGGACGCTGGCCGAGTCCAATCCCTGCAAGAGCATAGAACTCTTTCGTCGGGCCAGAAAACCTAGCCGAAAAGCTCGACAATGGAGCAGCGGAAACCGGGAAGGACGGGGTCTCCGATCAGTTCCTGGCCATCCCCCAGTAACTGGACGAGCCCCTCGCCACCTGTGTACACGGCGACAGTGCGCCGCGCGGGGTAGACGACCCACACCAGGGAGGCGCCCGCCTCGAGATACTGGGCCACCTTGCGCTGCAGGTCACCAGGACTGTTAGCCGGGCTCACAACCTCGATGGCCAGGTCGGGGGCCATCTCTGGATGGCAATCCTCAGGCAAGCCTTCCAGACGTTCGGCTTGTAAGACAGCGATGTCCGGTCCACGCAAGGTATCCGGGTCCCGATGGAGGATGAAACCCGTGTCATTCGACAGAACCTCGCCCTGGCCGGTCCTGTCGCAATGGATTTGCAGACGAGTGGTCAGCCTGGCGCAGACTTTGCCGTGACGCCGCTTTGGCGGGGTCACCGGGACGAGCCTGCCTTCATCCAGCTCGAAGTCCCCCTTCAGCGAATCGAGATCGTCAACGGTATAAAGCGGTTCCAGCACGTAGAAGAAGTTCTTCTCGCTCTGGCAATAACCTGTCCTCGACCAGGCATGCGGGAAGTAGGCGGGGGAGCGGGCCCAAAGCCTGCAATGCCCCCGCAGGATATCGTACGCGCCGTTCGAACCACCGGGCTCGTGCCTCGCCGACAACCCCGCCCCCTGGACGCCGCCTGGAAGGACTCTCTCCGGCTCTTCTTCCCGGCCTTCCTGGAGCAGTTTGTCCCGGAGCTGGCGGCCCGGAGGGACCCTTCCCTTCCCCCTCGCTTTCTGGACACCGAGCTCCGACGTATCCCCGGATGGGGAGCCGTCAGGTGGACGTGCTGGTGGAGCTGCCCTTGCTCGGAGGCGGCGAGACCTGGCTGCTGGTCCACGTCGAGGCTCAATCACGCAAAGACCCGGACTTCGAGCATCGGATGTGGGTCTACCACTATCGCGCCTACGACCTGTATCGTCGTCCGGTGTTGAGCATGGCGATCCT
>QWHO01000733.1 GCA_021404945.1 bacterium CPR1 | reverse complement strand
CCCGGCTCGCTGGCCAAGCTGGCCGAACTGGACGTTGAGCTTTTCCATGACCTGGTTGACTTCCTCACGCGAGGCCCGGGAGCGACCGCCGAAGAACTGCCGGGCGGCGGCCGGGATGGCCACGGTGTTGCCGGGCAGGTTGGCGATGCCCTCTGTGGCCGCTTTGAGCTCGACCAGGGCGGACCGGTACTGGTTGGCCTCGGAGCGGTTCGAGGCCAGCGACTTCTTCAGGGACTCGCTGGAATGCCCAGCCTTCTCCAGGGCCCGGGCCAGCTCGACGGCCGGAACACTCTCGATGCTCGCCGCGAGCTGGTCAAAGAAGGCGCTGGTGTCAGTGGTGGCGCTGACCTGGCCACCTCCCAGGGAGTTGAGGAGGTCGCGCAGCTCGCGCAGGCCCTGGCTGTTGTCGGCCATGGTCTTTGCCTGGAGCTGAATGGTCTCGCCCAGGCGCCGATAGTGCTCTTCCAGGGCCTGGACGGCGATAATGGCGATTCCCGTAGCGGCCCCGATGCCCAGCAGGGCGGGGTTGATGCCCAGGAGCGCCTGCGCGAAGGCCTTGGCCTTGACGCCGGCGGCCTCGAGCACCGTCGCCACCCGACCCGCCAGGGGCTGGAGTACCGGCAGCGCGGTGGCGGCGGCCTGGAGCTTCTTGTTCAGGTCCAGGACGGCCTGGGTGGCGGCTATGCCGCCACCCCCGAGCCCTGCCAGCCCGGCCACGGCGAGCCCGGCGGAGGCACCCATGGAGACCAGGGGCCCGGGGATGGCCTCCACGGCGCTGGCCAGGATCCCGATGCCCTTCGCCCCAAGCGAGACAGCCGGGATGAGGGCCTGACCGATGTTGTTCCCGATGCGAATGAACGTGTCGGCGAGGTTGCTGAGCTGACCGTTGAGGGTCTGGCTCTGGCGCTCGATGGCGCCGGAGAAGTCGCGCTTGATGATTGCCTGCAAGGCATTGCCGGCCTTGGCGATCTCGGCGGAGGTTCGCAGGCTGAGGCCACCGGTCTCGTTGAGGACTGCGCCGAAGCGCTTCAGCTCGGCGCTGGTGATGCCGTACTCGTTCCTGAGCGACTCGAAGCCCTCGGCGCTGCCTGAGAGGGCCTTGCCCACGACCAGGGCCGAAGCACCGAGGTCCTTGCGCATTCCGGCGGCCAGGGCGGCAGCCAGGGGCAGGACCTCCTTGGACCGTTGGCCGTACACCTCGAGCTGAACGGTGGCGTCCAGGGCCAGGGATAGGTGGTAGTCCAGGTTCTCCACCACCACGCCGAAGGGCGAGTATGTCACGATTCCTCGGGCGTTGACCAGCAGGCGGTCGAGCTGTCGGGCGATGCGGCCCCGTTGGCGGGGGCGAATGGTGACGGCACAGCCGGCCGTGCCCTGCGCCCAGGTGATGCTGGGCTCAGTCATGGTAGGTGTCCTCCTCGGTTATGATCTCGGCCTCGACGGTGCGAGGCTGGCGAATCGGGATGGGCCAGGGCGCCACAGGCTCCGGGCGGGGCTCGGGCAGGCAGGGCTGGCTCGGAGCTGGGGTGCCGTCCTCACCCTCCCAAACAACCATGAAGACCGGTCGCTCTTTTTCGGCGTTGACGCCGACCCCGACGTTGACGGTCGTGCCGGCGGGGGTGAGGTGGCCGGTGACCTTGCTCAGCAGTTCCCAGGCCTTGACTTCGGCGGCGATGGCCTGGGCAGCCGGCTTGCCTCGCCTGGCCTGGGCCTCCGCGTCAGCCTTCGCCCTCGCAATGGCGTCCCGGAGGCCCTCGACAATCTCGACCCGCTCGACCCGGGCGAGGGCGGCGGTCTCCTCCTGCAGGCGGCGGATCTCGGCGGCCACGACGGGATGCTTGAGGAGTTTGCCCGCGTGCCTGTTGGCATACTTGCGACTGTA
>QWHO01000732.1 GCA_021404945.1 bacterium CPR1 | reverse complement strand
ACTCAATTTTCCGTTCTCCTCCGGGGGGGTAGCCGTGGGTTGGGGGCGGGCGCCAGGAACGACGAGAGGGGCCTCCTGGGCGGTCAGTCGGCTAGATGCGTCCAGGACCTGCCCCGCAGGATGGCACCGACGTTCGACCTGGAGACTCCATACATGGCGCCAATCTCCCGCAGTAGGAGCCCCCCCCTGGCAGCCAGGGCACGAATCTCCAGCACCTGCTCGGCTGTCAGCTTGCAGGCGGGGTTCTTTTCGCCTCTTTTGGCCGCCCGAGCGGCCGGCGAGCTAACGCCCATCGAGCCCCAGGACGGCGGCCAGCGCCCGCTCGAGCCGGCGAGCCGGAGTCTGATAGAGCCCGTATACCACCACGCCACACCGGTCCCAACGGGGGCAGCCACGGCGGTGCTCGGCCAGCACGGCCAGCACCAGCTCCCGCTCGGCGCGGCGCCAGGGCCGGGCCAGGCGTAGCGCCACGGTGTAGCGGCCACCGGGCTCCGGGCGGAGGGTCAGCTCCATTCGGCCAGGCCCTCCCGGATACAGCTCGCCGTCCACTCGCGCAAGAGCCCGCGAATCAGCTCCTCCTCCGTCATGCCTCGCTTCCTGGCCTCATCGGCCAGCGCAGGGCATGTCCACTGGCCAGCGGCCAGCACCAGCTCGCTCCGGGCCAGAATGGCGAAGGCACGGCTGAGCAGCGGCGGACATGGTTCTCGCGGGGTCATTCGGTGAATCCTGCGAGCCGGATGTCCCGGCCTGTCTCGTATCGCGCCAGGGCCCGCTCGAGCGCCTCGCGGCTCTGGTCGCCTAGCTCCTTCGCGATCTCGAGCACCAGGGCCCCATGCTCCTGCGACAGGATTTTCAGGACTAGCTCGGCTCGGACTCGGCCGTAACTCGCATGGTGAGCCGCCAGGATTGCCGTCAGGGCCCCCGTAGTGCCCTTGCGCTCGCCCCGCCCGATGGCAGCCAAAACGGCCTCGAGCGCCTCGAGGTAGTAGCTCTGGGCGGCGGCCACTTCGGCCGCGAACTCCGGCTCCTGCATCCATCGGCTCAGCTCAGCTCGCTTGACGCCCGATCGCTCGAGCGCAGTCTCCTGGCCATAGTGTTCTCGGACAGCCTGCAGGAATCGCGTCCTGGCGCTCGCCTTTCGCTCGGGCTTTGGCGCAGGCTTGTCCTGGCGGGCCAGGTATTCGGTCAGGGCCAGGAGGATGAGGTCATTCCTCGGGATTCCGGCCTTCCTGGCGGCGAAATGCGTTCGCTCCGCCACTTCTTCGGGGAGGCGGAGCGTGAACGTCGATTTTGCCTCATTTGGGAGCTTGGAGCCCATTGCACCTATTGCACCTATTCGGTTTTCCGTGAATCACGTTAAAATGGTATGTGAGCTGTGCATTCAACCCACCCCCGGGTGGTTCCGAAACGGAACATTGCCCCCCCCCGCCCTGTTGTGGCGCCGTTTTTGGGCCCCCGAAGGTGGTCGTCAGGGCCGGCCAGGTGGGAGATGACCTGGCCGGCCCATCGGACCGGGGCGTCCGTCCCGTATCTACACTCTGGGGGGCCAGCGGCCGTCCTCTCGCATCGCCATGACCCTCCGCCCCAGGTAGCCAGCGGCGCCGTACGGCCCGGCCACCTCTCCGGGGCCAGCGGCCTGGAATCGGGGTGCTGGCAGGGCAGGGATGATGCTACTCTCGCCCGGTGCCTCCAGCGGCGTGCCCTTGCGGGCGGCGGCCTCGCAGGCGGCGGCCATGTTGTGGTGGTGCTCGATGATGCGGGCCTCCTGCTCGGCCAGAGCCTCGATCATCGGCCTCAGCTCGAGCAGCCGCAGGTCGATGGCATCGGCCAGGTCGTCACGGGTGGCCAGCATGCCGGGTATCGCATAGTCAGTCATCCTCCGTCGGTGGTAGTAGTCTGCTGAGTGATTCGGCCCGGCGAGCCAGCTCGGCCAGGCCCTGCGCGGTCACGGGGCCCCGGGCCAGGTAGGCACGCTGGTCGCCCGCCAGAATCAGCGCCTGCAGGTATGCCCAGCGGCGCAGGATGTCCAGGGCCATGGCCACGGCACAGGTAGTGGTCACGGCGTCAGTCTCCTGGCGGCGTAGCTCTTGCATAGCTCGGTCACCCGAGCCGCCACGGCGGGGATCACGGCCTCGGGATCTGTCGTCTCCAGGGATCGCCCGTCCAGAGTGTAGCTCTGGCCGTCCCAGCGCAGGACGCAGTGCTCGCCCATCGCGCAGTCCATCTCGTGGCCCACGGTCAGGGTGACGTGGGAGTCATCGCCCGCATGGTCACGGGTGACGACCTGCGACCAACCGCAGGGCACACCGAGCGCCCGCAGGCAATAGACGGCGTGGACGTGTCTGGATGTAGAGCCCAGGACGGTGGCCAGGTCGTGCAGGCGGCGACTGTGCTCGGCTCGGGCCCGGGCCTGCTCTCGGCGCTCCTCGGCGCTCTGCTGTCGCAGGCTGGCCACCTGCTCCCGGACGGCGGCCACATGGGCGGTGATCTCCTGCTCGATGCCCGCCTCGAACTCGAGCGGGGCCGGGCCGTATCTATCCAGCTGGTGCCGTACCATCATACACCTCCGGGCAGCCGGCCGTCGCGGCGCAGGCGGTGGACCCGGGCAGCCAGCAGGGCGGCCAGGCCACCGGACACCTCACCGGTGCCGTCGGGGCGGTAGGAGCCCATGTCCATGCCGACAGGCACCGACATGGGGGCCGGGTCGGTCTGCAGCTCCCACTCCGCTCGCACCTGCTCGAGCTCGAGCCAGGCGCGGCGCAGGTCCCGGTGCAGGGCCAGGCCCTCTTGCATGAGGGGCACCATGGTGGCCAGGATCGCGGCATCGAACCGCGATGCCCACTCGGCCAGGGCCTGCTCGGGCGCGTGGAGAGTGGGGAGGCGCTCCGCCCATATCGTTGCTCCGGCCTCGCGGCGGAGGCGGGTGGCCTCCTCGCGGGCGGCCTGCTCGCGGGCGCGCAGGGCCTCCAGGGCCTCGACGGCGGCTGATTCGGAGGTGCGAACCTCATCCATTTCGGCACGCAGCTTGGCCGCGCGGGCTTCCAGGGCGGTGATTTCGGCTTTGGACTTGGGTTTGAGTAGCTTGAGCATGGTCTATCTCCCTTATTTTATCGGTTTGCGCGCTCGGTGAAGCGGCGCGGGGCTTGCTGCAGGGCCTGCAGGGTCAAATCCAGACGGCGCCCGAAGCCCTCGTAGGCCCGGCAGAGGTCGTCACCTATGTGCTCACCGATGCGGGCTAGCTCTCGCTCGGCGGCGGCGATGCCGGGCAGCGGCGCCTGACGTGGGTTCAGGGCGTTGGCCCATCGGGCGGCCGGGCGGCCGGCGAGGGCGCGGGCCA
>QWHO01000229.1 GCA_021404945.1 bacterium CPR1 | reverse complement strand
GGCTTTGAGAAACAGTCGGATGAGAAGCAGATCGAAAAATTTGCCCCCGAGAAGCTCGGCCAGGAGAAGCAGCCCGAGAAGCTCGCTCCCGAGAAGCTGGGTCTGGAAAAGCAGCCCTCTGAGAAGTTCTTCGAGAAGGCCGCCGTGCTGGAGAAATCCTTGCTCGAGAAAGACCTGGAAGTGCTTGCGCTGGACTCGCGACTGGCCACGGCCGCCCCGTCGAGCCGTTTCTTCGTCTGACGGGTCGAACGAAGGTTTTGGAGCAAGCCCTGGCGCAGTGAGGCTCGGTGGCTGACCCGACCGTCCTGCTCTACGGCAGCGCTGACAACCCGTCCCTGGGATTGCTGCATCAGGGTCTCACGCAACGAGGCCGGCGCCGCAGTCTGTTCATTTTGCAGGAGAACTTTCCGTTCTCAGTGGGGATCTACCTCAAAGTGGGGCGAGGCCTGCACGGGGCCCTGCTGCTGGGCCAGGAGGAGATCGCCCTGAGCGATCTCTGCAGCGTGGCCCTGGATGGATTCGTCATCTCGCCGGCCGGGCTCACCGAATTCTCCGCCCAGGACGCCCAGTACCTGCAGACCGAGAGCTGGGCCTGCCTGATCTCGATGTTTCATCAGATCTCGCGTCACTGCCTGGTGGCCAACCACGTGGTGCGTCGCGACTACCTCACCTCCCGCTGGGCCGAGTTGAGCCTGCTCTGCGAGTGCGGGCTGGCGGTGCCGAGGGCCCTGGTGACCAGCCGCCCCGAGTCAGCCCGAGAGTTCTACGAGAGCCTGGCTGGCCGGGTCATCTGCAAGTCGGTGGCGGGCAGCGCCCCGGTCTTCCGCGAAGTGTCCCCTGATGATCTGGAGAACCTCCACCGGCTGACCCTCTGTCCGGTGCACTACGAGGAGATGCCGGAAGGCTGGGCTTGCCGTCTGGCCGTCGTGGGCGGGGTGTTCTTCCAACTGCCCGAGGGAACCCCACCGCCCCCTGAGGTTCTGGAGGGCGTGACTCTGGTGTGCCGATTTCTGTCCCTGCATTTGGCCGAGTTCTCTCTGCGCCAGCTGGGACCGCGGTGGATTGTGACCGGCCTGCGCACCTTTCTCTCGCCCGAGGCCCTGGGCCAGCTTCATGTCCTCGAGGCGGCCTGCGCCCTGCTCGAGCAGGAGCCAGCCTCGTGATCCTCCTCCTCGGACCCCTCAGCGACCCCATGATGCGCTCGGTGGGCGCTGCCCTCCAGGCGCGCTCGCAAACCTTCGTGCGCCTCAACAGCGAGGAGGTCCCCAACACCGTTCGCTTCGAGCTGAAGCTGCCCGAGCGCGAGGGAGCCTTCTTCTTTCCCGAGGGCGCGCCGCTCGAGTTGGCCGAGGTGCGAGCCGTGTATCACCGGGTCGGCTTCTCCAACTTCGAGGTCTACCAGGAATACTCGCCCGATGAGGTGGCTTTCGTCAACCATGAATGCCAGAGCGCCTTCCATGGCTGGCTCAACTGCCATCCTGGGCTGGTCATCAACCGCCCGGTGGCCTCCGGCAGCAACGCCTCCAAGCCCCACCAGATCGCCCTGGTGGAAGAGCTGGGGCTGGCCATCCCCAAGACCATGGTCACCAATTTGCCCGAGACGGCCCGCGATTTTTACGACTTTGTGGGCGGTCAGGCCATCTACAAATCCATCAGCTACGTGCGCTCCATTGTCCAGGTCATGAAGGAGGACGATCTCGACCGGTTGGACACCCTCAAGAACTGTCCCATCCAGATTCAGGAGCGGATCGAGGGCGTGGATGTGCGGGTGCACGTGGTGGACGAGCATGTCTTTCCCACCCGAATCCTGGCCAGCGAGAGCGATTATCGCTACGATAAGGCCGCCGAGCTCGAGCCGTGCGAGCTGTCCGACGAGCTGGCCCAGGCCTGTCGCAAGGTGGCGCTCGCGTTGGGACTGGTGCTGGCCGGCATCGACCTGCGCCTCACGCCGGAAGGCAAGGCCTACTGTTTCGAGGTCAACCCCTCGCCCGCGTTCGCCTGGTACGAGGACCGGACCGGCCAACCCATCGCGGCGGCCGTGGCTGACCTCTTGATTCAGGCCTCCCTCAGTCAGCACAGGCGCTCGTAACAGCTGCACG
Organism: bacterium CPR1; assembly: GCA_021404945.1. GTDB lineage: Bacteria > Vulcanimicrobiota > Xenobia > Xenobiales > QWHO01 > QWHO01. The sequence continues at coordinate 8,050 of QWHO01000229.1, read as the reverse complement.
AAGAGGGCCAGCTCGGGGTTATCGGGCACCTTCAGGCTGTCGATCTCGCGCAGCGCGGTGGGGAGGTCGCTCTGGCTGAAGGCCACGCGGGATAACGCCGCAAAGCCATCCAGACCCGCTTTCCTGCGCTGAGGGTGGATCTTTTTGCCGGGGGCTGGATGCAAGCGTTCTCGGCATTTGCCTTCAGGATCGGGGTGAATTCTATGCTATACTTGCAGCATGCGCGGGCGGCGGGGGTTCTCGTTGGTCGAGACACTGATCATTGTGATGCTGGTCGGTCTGCTCATTTCGATCGGCGCAGCCCGCTTCTCTCGAGCCCGTGGCGCCGCTTCCGCTCAGGGCCTGGCCGAGGCAGTCTCTCAGGAATTCGTGTGGGCCCGTCAGCGAGCCCGCTCCACCGGTGCCCCTGTGGCCATCGTCTTCCCCAGCGAGGGAGGGAGCAAGGCTCACACCCAGTCGCTCTACGTGCTCGAGGGGCAGGTTACCCCCCGTATCACCCGCGTCAAGCGTTACGGGGGAGACTTCCAGGGCAGCGGGCTCTTCGTGGGACACTGGGGCCTCGACCCTTCCCTCCTGTCCGACCCCTCTGCCCTCAACGCCCGAACTCAGACCGATCAGGCGATCCGCTCCCAATCCTTCGACGTCTCCGCCTGGGGAGCGCCATTTCCCCAGGACCCCTGCTTTGTCTTCACCCCATCCGGGGCCCTGGTTTCCAATAACCAGGTTCACTTCGACGGGGCCTACCACGTGGTGGCCTGCGCAGGGATCGAGTACACCTCTGCCTCGGTGGCCGGCAGCCCATCGGCGACCCCCACCCTGGTGGGCCAATGCTTCACCATCAACGTCTCGTTGCTGGGAGAAGTCAGTCTGAGTAACGGTTTCACGGCCAGCAGCGGGAGCATCCCCGAGCGGGCCGATCTGGGTTTTGCCTCGGCTCCGGCCCTGCCTCCCAATCCGGTGATCGGTGCCAATCAAAATCCGGTCATCAGCCTGGTGGAAATCTTCCCGGTGCCCGTGGCAGCCAATCTCCCGGCCGGGGTGGATGCGACGGTCGACCTGTCGGGCTACCTGACCTTTCACGTGCGGGCCAGCGATCCCGATCAGGACCCGCTTCGCATTCGCTGGCTGTGTGCCCAGGGAACGATGTCCTCACCGGAGCTGGTGGCGATGGAGTGGGACGGCTCGGCCTGGCACCAGACCTGGGAGTGGCGCCCTCCGCTGGGAGCCCCGGTGGGTGCGGTCTACACCCTCAATTGCGAAGTCGTGGATGGCCGCGGAGGTCTCGCGACGGGTACGCTGGGGGCGAGCGGTCAGGTGCAGGTCATCTCCGGCGGGAAGATCGCCTTTCGGTCGAATCGCAGCGGCCAGGAGGACATCTTTGTGATGAACCCGGACGGGACCGAGGTGACCAACCTGACCAACACCCCGACTCGCAACGAGAGCTTCCCGGTCTGGTCGCCAGACGGGACACGCATCGCTTTCACGGCTCCGGGTGCCACCACGTTTGATCAGGTCTGGGTGATGAACGCAGATGGCAGCGAGGAGAAGATGCTGACCACCCAGGCCTACAAGTGTCAGAACCTGAGCTGGAGCCCGGATGGGACCAGGATCGTTTACTCCATCCTCAATCCCACGACCGACTTGAGGGCCGTGAACGCGGACGGCAGCAATGACCACTTCTTGCTCCAGAATCCCACCGATGGCTGGGTGGAGACCTGCTGGCATCCCGATGGCCTGGTCGGGCTGGTGGGGCGCAATGGGGGAGCGGTTGGGGCCCAGGAAGACCTCTTCCTGCTCGCTCCTGACGGAACGCTGGGAGCCAACATGACCGCGTTGACAGCCGACGACGAGTACGCCGCCTTCTCGCCCGACGGGCTCTCGGTGGCCTGGCACACCTCCCGGGACGGGAACTTCGAGATCTACGTGGCCGGCTTCAACGGCTCGGCCTTCACCGGCCTTCTCAACCTGACCACTCACGGTGCCAGTGACAAAGAGCCCAGCTGGTCTCCCGACAGCCAGCGGGTCGCGTTCACCAGCGACCGTATCTCCCCTGGCAACCAGATCTTCGTCTCCGACCTGGGCGGGGCGACCAGCCAGTTGACCAGTGGCCCGGGCAGATGTGACATGCCCAACTGGGGAAGAGCTCGTTGAATCGGCGCGCCACGACCCTGACCGAGACACTGATGGCCATCTTCTTGCTACTGGCCGGCATGCTGATCGTCATTAACCTCCTGCATGCATCCCTGCGCCATCAGGCCCGCATCGAGAAGCGGGCCCTGTCGGTGCAACTGGCCCAGCTCACGCTGGACCGAGTCCGTGCCTGGGCCTGGGAGAAGACAGCGGGGACCTGCAATTTCCACTCCAACTGGGCCTTCTACAATGGGGTCACGCTGACCGACCCGGCATACCCGGGATTGACCGTCCAGGTGGACGTGAGCCCGGGCGGCCGTTCCCTCTTCTCGCCAGCATCCACCCTGGAGCAGACCTACTCCGGCCTTCCCCGGCGGATGACCCGGGCGGTGGTTCCGGTTCGGGTCCGGGTGAGCCAGTCGGGCAGTGACTCGGTCACTTTGCTCACTTACGTGGGGGAGCCTCCTCTCGAGCTTGCCCCCCTGACCATCACCGGTGCGGCCGGGGCTCTGGCTCAGGACGCCAGCGTGACGCTCCAGGTCTCGGCCACCGACCTGGCAGGCAATCCGGTGCAGGGTTTGAGTTACTTCTGGTCGGTTGAGCCCACCGGCCCCAATCCCGGGCTGGGGACGCTGGTGACCGACCTGGACGCGGACGGCCTCCCGGATCGTCCCCGGGACGGCAGCCAGATCGACTTCCAGCACCGCTACCTGCGCTCTGACGGCACAGCCTGGCGGCACAAGGATGGCCAGTGTCGGGTGATCGCCCGGACCCGCCAGTATGGTCGCACCGTGACGGGCGAGGTGGTGCTCGATTTGAGTCCGGGGCCGCTCCCGTGAGGCGGGGCATGACACTGGTCGAGTGCCTGGTCACCATGTTCTTGCTCATGATCGTGCTCGGTGCCGCCCTGGAGCTCGTCCGGAGCTATTCCGGCGTGCTGCGTTACTCTTCGAGCAAAGACAGGACTTTGCAGGCCGCCCTGGTGGCCCTGGAGCAGATTCGCACCGAGCTTGCCCAGGGGCACCAGCTGATTTCCCCTGCAGGACCTGCCAGCGTTCCTCATCTGGAGTTCCGCAAGCTGTCCCCCGCCCGGGTCCTGCCCTTGCCGCCCGACTCGGCCCCGGTCGGGTGGATACCGCATCCGGCCAGTGACGAGGTGCTGGTCCGCTATGAGGTGATCAGTGACACTCTTCAGCGTGAGGTCGAAAGGCCGAGTGGGAGCACCACCAGCCTGGCCCTGGCCAGCTCCATCACGGGACTCTCGACTCGATTGGTCCTCAACGGCAACGTGGAAGTGGTCCTGTCCATCCGAGAGGACAAGCAGGTCCGGCCTCTTGCCACGGAGGTGTTCCTGCTGTGGCTTCGCTGAGACGCCGAGGCTTCATCCTGGTTCTGGCGCTGCTCTTGATGGTTGTGCTGCTGCTGCTGGCCATGGGTCAGCTGAGCGCTCGGGAGGCTCAGTACCGGGCCGCCATCCAGGCATCCGCAGGGGCCCAGGCCCTGGCCCTGGCTGAGGCCGGCCTGGAGGACGCCAGGGTGAAGCTGAACCGGGACGAGGACTTCCCTCCACGAGGCGCGGAGGACCAGAACCTCTTTTGCTACAGCGAGGTGGTCCTGGACCTGGATGACAGCACGGTGGTCGGTCGCTACGACGTGACCGTGGACCTTCGCTGGGCGGGCGGCGAGACGCGTGTCGTCCGCCTCTCGAGCGTGGGGATTGCCGGCCCTGTCGGGACCCCCCTTGCCCGACGCAAACTCACGATCGAGCTGGACTTCTCGGAGACGATTCGGGGGACGACCACCCTCAACCCTGACCTTTTCCGTGTCCTGCATCGGGAAGATGAGGGAGCCTTCTGAAGCCGAGGGATCCAAGCTCTTGCTCCAGTGCACGTCTGCCAGGTTGACCATCTACCAGCCACGCGGGCGTCGACCGCTTCAGGCTGCTTTGTCTGCCGGACCATCCAACTTCTCGGGACCCCGAACCACAATCAGTCCGGCGGCTTTGGCGATGCCGTTGAGCATCCCGGTAAAGACAAAATTGTGGAGCGGGGTGACGGCCAACCAGTAGAGGAGCCCCAGGAGCCCTCGCGGCACAAACCAGGCTGTTTGCACAAGGCGGGTCTGCCCCTGCCCGTACGGCGAGAGTTGAAAGTCCAAGATGGCGATGCCGGGAACCTTCATTTCGGCCAGCAGGCGCAATCGCTGGTTGGGAGCAACGGCCAGGACTCGCCAAAAATCCAGGGCATCTCCGGCGTAGACTTCCTCGGGGTCACGGCGGCCGCGCTGGTCTCCGGGCCCTCCCACGAGACGGTCCATGATGCCGCGCAGGCGCCACAGCGCCATCCCATAATAATAGCCGTTCTGGCCGCCGATGCGCACGATATGATGCCACAGCTCGGCCTGAGAGCCCTGGACGACGATGCTTCGCCGGTCGCAATAGAGGGTGCCGCCCGACCAGTTCGAGTCGCCGGGGTAGCTGGTTTCTTCAGGTGGGAGGTAACCTGCGTCACTCCAGTGAGTTTCGATGTCGTGTTGGAGCGAGTTGCGCAAGGCCAGCTGGATGGCCACCTGGCAACTGAGCAGCTCCTGGGGAATGAGGGTGCGGATCTCATTTTCACGACAGACAGCCGGGTTTCTCAGGCCTTCCACCAGGGGTCGGGCCAGGGAGACGTTGACGGGCGTTATCAAGGAAATCCAGTAGGCGCTGAGCCAGGGTTTGAAGCCAGGGAGGGGCAGAATGAACCGCCGCGGCAGGCCGGCCGCGTCGGCGTAGAGGTCCATGAGCGCCCGGTAGCTCAGGACGTCAGGTCCTCCGATGTCGTAGGTCCGGCCTCGGACCGCCTCGCAGGTCAAGCACCCCATCAGGTAGTTGAGCACATTGCGAATGGCGATGGGTTGACTGATGGTCTTGACCCAACCGGGGGTAATCATGACGGGGAGTCGATCGACCAGGTAGCGCAGCATTTCAAAGGAAGCGCGTCCGGACCCGATAATCATGGCGGCGCGCAGGGTCGTCACCGGGATCGCCCCGGCTTGCAGAATTTTCGACACCTCGGCTCGCGAGCGCAAGTGCTCGCTGAGATTGGTCTCCTCGTGGCCCAATCCGCCCAGGTAAATAATGTGCTCGAGCCCTACTGTTTCAGCCGCTTGCGCAAAGCAGCGGGCAGCTCTCCTGTCGGTGTCGGCGAAATCCCGGTTGCTCGGGTCCATCGAGTGGACCAGATAGAAGGCCCGCTGGCAGCCTTCCAGGGCTGCCAGGATCGATTCGGCCCGGGTGACATCAGCTGATCGGAGAGTCACGGCCGGGTTCCTGGCCCAGACCCGACTGCGCAGTTTCTGGATCGATCGGCTGATGGCCACCACCGGGTAGCCAAGCTCCAACAACCGCGGAACCAGACGTCCGCCCACGTAGCCCGTCGCTCCCACCACGGCTATGCAGCCCGGGGTGGTCAATCTCTGACGGGCCTTATTTGAGCCATTTAAGGGCCTGAGCCACCCCCGCCGCCGTCCAGTCTCCCGTGCCCAGGGTCACCAGCGTTAATCCCCGATAAGTGACTTTGACCTGTTGCTCGACTGCCTGCAGGACGCGCTCAGCCTGCTGCATCCAGGCGTGTGCGTCGGCCACCCCGAGCAGGGCGATGGCCGCAGCTACGCTGGGGATCGTGAGCTCCAGGCCGGCTGGACCGGACGTCAGTCGGTAGGCATGGGAGGAGTACTCCAGCTCGAGGTCGGCCTGAAAATGCAGTTTCAATTACTTGGCGTCGCGGGTGCTGATGACAACGGTGCCATTCAGCTTCCAGCGGGCCTGGGCCGAGTCCGCCTGGGTGCTCGAGGGCACCCAGACTTCAAGATTGGAAAAGTTATAGGTGATTTCGGCGCCCCGGCCGGTCAACTTGTCGTAGAGCTCAATCGCCAGGTCTGGCCAGGTGTGAGTTTCACTCATGAGTTCAGCAGGCTCCAAACTTAAGATTTGAGAGGTTTCTTGGACGGTTCTGCTCCGTTCGCGGCCCGATTTGCTAAACCTTTCGCGTCGAAGGGCGAATAACCATGGGGGGCGATGCTGCTCGAGAGCGGCCGTTGCCGGTCAGGAAATGAAATGAGCAGCGGGGAGCAGGCTGTCAGATCACTCCGGGAATGAAGCGGTACTTGACCATCTCGCAGTAGGCGCGATAGTTCGGATCTTGCAGGAGGTGTCGCTCTTCGGTCAGGGCACGCAACGCGTAGATCAGGTTCCAGCCGGCCAGGAACACGAGCTGCCAGACTGAGCCGAAGTTGCGCAGGCTCTCGAACCACCAGGCCAGATTCTTGCTGATGTAGGCCGGGTGGCGGACGTAGCGGTAAGGGCCACAGGTGAGAATGCCCCGGTTCGTCAGGTTGGAGAAGCGCATGCCGAAGGCCGTGGTGGCCCAGACATAGATACCCATCAGGATCAGCACCGCGATCTTGAACGCCACGTCCAGCCACCGGTCCAGGGACGGATCCCCGCTGATCAGCCAGGGCGTCCCCATCGAGGCGCCGTAGGGCAGGTACTCGTCGCTCAACTGGTTGAAGGGTGGGTAGCACGCCAGCGCCACTGCCCAGCCAAAAAGGCTGGGCTCCACGGACACGGATTTGTTCTTCAGCCAACGCGAGGAGCACACGTAGCCGATCAGGCCGAGGCTCACGTCCAGGACGAAGATGGACCAGTAGAGCAGGAAATAGATGCGGTCGAAGGTGGCTCCTTCCTGCAAGGATCTCAGGCAGCCAAACAGGTTCCCGCAATTGCTATAGAAGAAACACACCATCAGGGGGACGAAGAACAGCTTGACCAGCAAATCTCGCAGCGCCGTCCCGGTGCGGCGATTGCCAAGCGCGCGATTGAGGGAGCGCCAGCGCCCTCGTCCGACGGCGCGAAGCAGGAGCGCCAGGACGAACCCCGGGTCCCGGGTGTTCTCCCCCAGGGTCGCCCCCCGCAGGTTGATGAGGACGGCCCAGGGCAGGCCCAGGACCAGGTAGGTCGAGAAGAGGAGGGCGCAGGCGAACCTCCAGTTGACGAAGTACTCGCCGGCGTAATAGGGGTGGCTTCCCGTGGTGACCAGCACCAGGGAGAACGCGGCCAGTCCCGCGGCCCAACGCCAGAAGCTGGTGGTGAGCACCCGGGCCAGAGGAGCCCAGGATCTGGAAGAGGAGCGCGCGGACAGCAAAGCCATGCAGAGCCAGGGCATCGCGAGAGCGATGGTCCCCAGGACAAGCACGGCTTCAAAACGGGTGAGCGGGCCCGCGCAGGGCTCCTCGAAGGGCCAGGGGGCACCCAGACCCACATGCCAGGCGGCGAAGGCCGTCAGCAGCCCCACGATCAGGGTCATCGGTCGGCAGGAGCGGCACAGCTCCCAGGTGGACATCCAGAGTGCCCCGAGCGCCAGAATAGCGGCCAGGTCGAAGAAGTCGCGATGGACGAAGTCGGACTGAAAACCCTGCGGAAACCAGGCAAAGGGATGGCGGATCTCTGGGCCCCCACCCGGGAGGACCGTCTGCATGAAAAAACCATAAGCCACCACCAGGGCCACCATCAAGGACAACCCGATCAGCTGATGCGCCACGCCCCACCACAACAGCCGCCCGGCCAGGACGGACTGGAGCGTCGCCAGCGCGCCCAGCGTCACCTGCAGCAGCACCAGCCCCAGCGCCGCATGCCTCGACGGCCCGAGCGCGCGGCGCGTCACCCACCACCACGCCGCTACGCCCAGCGCGAGGAGGTACGCGAGCGTCCGGTGGACGAAGTGGACCGCCAGCGGATCGTCCCACCACCAGCCGCCCCCGCCGAAGATCCCCGTCGGCACCCACTGCCCGTTGATGGTGGGCCAGGTGGGCGCCACCAGCGCGGCCTTGAGCCCGGCCATGAAGGCGCCCCAGGTGAGCTGAATCGCCAGCGCGCCCAGCC
>QWHO01000731.1 GCA_021404945.1 bacterium CPR1 | reverse complement strand
TCACCGAAGAGGAGAAGGAGCAACACCCGGGGGCGGTGGTGACCACCACGTACCAGCACGGTCTCACCGCCGAGCTGGCCGACCGCGTGATCGAGCTGCTGAAGGGAGGCCCTCGATGAAACGCGCCAAGGACAACCACACCAAGCAAGTCAACTTTCGCAGATCAAAAGAGCTGGCCGACAACCTCCTCCTCATCGAAGAGACCATCTATCGCAAGACAGGCATCCGACCCACGACAACGGCCGTCTTGGAGATGGCCGTCAAGAACGAAGCTGCTCGATGGACCACCGTGGGAGAGATGGAAGTGCCTGCCCCGCTCCAGATAAAGCAGGTCAAGCCATGATGCAGGGAGCCAACGACTTCACCCCGGCCTGGTGGGAGGTGCGCGAGGTCTTGGTGCCTCTGTCCGAGGTAGCACGCCTCGTGCTCAGAATTTTCTTCTGGGCCCCGACCCACAAGCGCGAGCACCACCTCTACTGCCGCGCCTGCAAGGTGCAGCTCACCATGCACCACGACTGCCAGCGGTGGGTCTGCCCCTCGTGCCAGCGCGAGGTACGTCGCTGCGAGGGAAGGCGCTGGTCGTACTATCTCGACTACAACATCGGAGGGGCAACCGAGATGTGCCAAGACACCGCGGGCCACGAGGGGCCTTGCCACCAGCGGAGCCCTGCATGGTGACCGACGCCTACCTCGATCCCGAGAAGATCCGCGAGCGGCTCAAGGTGCTCATCGCGGTCGGCGTGGCTCCGCGGGCCATCGGCAACCGCGCGCAGCCGCCCCTCTCCGAGACCGACATCAGCCGCTTCAAGAACGGCGCGCATTGGGGCGAAAACCGCCTCGGCCGCCTCCACGCAGCCTTGCAAGACTTCGAGCAGCAGATGCTCCCTACCCCCACCATCGAGATCGAGGAGACGGACCATGAAGAAAAAGAAGAAGCAGTCTGACAAGAAGCTCTCCAAGAAGAACCTGGCCAAGATGCGCGCCTATCTCGATCAGTTCAAGCAGGAGGACCGCGATCCCCGCGTTGGACGCAAGATCACCCGGACGACGCCCAGCAAGCCCAAGAAGAACGTCTACAAGCTCGTCACGATGCTGGTCGAGACGCAGAAGACCGCCCCGGGCGCTGTCTGCACCACCTACCAGAACCGCACCGTGGCGACGTTCACGCGCGCTGCCTCGCTCGACCTGATGAAGCCCCTGCTGGCCGCCGTGCGGGCCCGCCATCGGTTCGTGAGGTGGGAGGATCGCCCCACCCAAGAGAACCTCAAGAAGCTCAACGAGGCGTGGGTGAGGGCGAAGAACCTGCTGGCCAAGTGCCTGATGAGCCAGACCAACCCCGACCCCACCAGCTACCAGGCGAGCGTGCTGGGCCTCTGCACGGAGCTACTCGAGGGGATGGTCCAAACCCTCACCGTCAACCCAGGAGGCGCTCTTGCTGACGACTCGCAGATCGTTCAGCCGGCAGACGCGGCAGCGGCGCCTTCAGGCGAGGTCGACTCGTCCAACTCCACCACGACGGCCGCGGTGGAGGGCTCGGGGGGGCAGATCAAGCACGGCAGAGGCTTACGCTCGGCCGGCGGCAGGGGGGGAGCTGGGCGGGTGACCTGCTCCAAGGGGGCCGCTCCCTGCTCCCAGGGGGCCGGGCCCAGGTCGAACGAAGCGGCCCGGGGGGAGATCGGCGCGGCCGAGGGGCGCGACAGCCAGCGGCGCAGCGTCGACCAGGCCATCGCCGCGAACGACAGCGCCGCCCCGTCGAACAGGGCCGCCGCCACCCTTGCAAGGATGGACCCCGGCCACCCCAGCCGCTCCCACCAGGCCGGGAAGGCCACGAAGCTCATGCTCGGGCTGCCGAAGCCGAGCAGCGTCAGCCCACCCCCCAGCCACACCCCGAA
>QWHO01000228.1 GCA_021404945.1 bacterium CPR1 | reverse complement strand
AGGCTCGGGGCCGGGCGAAGGCTCGGGGCCGGGCGAAGGCTCGGGGCCGGGCGAAGGCTCGGGGCTAGACTCGGGAGTGGGCGAGGGAAGGGTGCTCGGCTCGGGCGTCGAGGGTGCGGTGGCGACACGGACTGGCCGGGGTTGAGCCCGGGGATATCGGGGCCTGGGCGGCAAAACGGGCGCGGGTCGAGGGGGCCGGGGGCGGGCCACCGCCACCGGAGGGGGCCGTCTGGGGGCCGGGCGAGCTGGCAGCGGACGAGCTTGCGGACTCGGGGGAGGCTCGGGTCGGGGCAGCAGGCGCACCTCGGCCCGTGGCAGAGGAACGGGCGAGGCCTGGCTCGAGGTCGGGCCCGGTCCAAGCCTCGGCAGAATGAACAGTGCGTGCAGCACGATCGAGGCCAGCAGAGCTGCCGCGAAAGGCCGGTCAATTGCTCTGAGGAAGTTCGATCCGCTCCCCGCTCATCCGGTACAGGCTGATCACCTCGCCGTCCTGAACGTCTTCACCCACCTGAAGATCGCCGTAGACGGTGATTGGCTGGTCCATGGCCACCGGAGCTCGCTTTTCCAGGCTGACGTAGACCCACTCGTTGAGGGCGGGGGTGGCCCCGTAGCAGCACATCATCTGGTCTTTTACCAGCACGAAGCTGCTCACCCCGTCCTTGTCCATGTCCACCGGGACCATGAAGCCGTCGATGGAGACTTTCTTGCCGTTGTAGCGGGTCACGCTTTCGGGCAATCGACTCTTCTTGGGTTCGTAACTGAACCCGCCCAGAGCCTGAAACCCGACCTTCTCGTAGGCGCTGCCCGAAGAACTGGGGGAGGGAGTAAGCCGAGGAGGGGCCTTGAAGACCATTCTCGGATTGCCGGCCACCAGCGCCACCCCGATCAGCAGGGCAACTCCCAGGAAGAGCTTGATACGATGCGCCATAGGCACAGGATTGGCCGGTTCGGTGCCGGCTCCTCCCGATCGATTCAATCTCCTCCAGCGGCGCTCGAAGTTGTCCTCGTTCTTCAGCGTTACGGCCTGAGTCCAGAGATTTCGAGTCGCGGGCGGATCCCAGCTCTTTTTCAGATCCCCTGTCCGGCGGTGGGATATCCCACGCCAGCAAGGGGGATCCACACTTTGGGTGGGATCACTCGGCGGAAAGGGCCAGCCGGAAGGGCACTCGGGTGCCGTTCCCCGAGCGCAGGCGCAGGGTTCCTCTCAGCAGGTCCCCCGCAAACCAGCCCCGTCCCCGACGAGCGGGCGCTTCGCACCGTGCGGAACCGCCACGGTCGCCTCCGGCGCGATGTCCGTTGACCGCAAGGCCCACAGCCTCTATGATGCCATTTGAGAATGAATCCTCAACTACTCGTCCTGACCAACCTCAAGAAGAGCTTTCTTACGCCCGAGAACGAGCTTCTGCCCATCCTGGACATCGCTCACTTCCAACTCGCCCAGGGCGAGCAGGTGGCTCTCCAGGGGGCCAGCGGCTGTGGGAAGACGACTCTGCTGCACCTCATCGCCGGACTGACCCCGGCCGACTCGGGCCAGATCGAGCTGGCCGGCCAGCAGCTCTCAAGCCTGAGCGAGGCGGCCCGCGACCGCTTGAGGGCCACCACCCTGGGTTATATCTTCCAGACCTTCAATCTGCTCCAGGGATTGAGCGCTCTCGAGAACGTCGAGCTGGGGATGCTGTTCGGCGGCAAGCGCGACCCTGGTTATGCCCGCCAGCTCCTGGAGGCGGTGGAGCTGGGCCAGCGAGTGCACTATCGGCCGGCTCGCCTGTCGGTGGGCCAGCAGCAGCGGGTAGCCGTGGCCCGGGCTCTGGCCAACCGTCCTCGCCTGGTGCTGGCCGACGAGCCCACCGCCAATCTCGACCGTAAACACGCCCTGGAGGCGGTGGAGCTGATCCAGTCCACCTGTCGCCAGAACGGAGCCGCCCTGCTGCTTGTCTCTCACGACGCCGAGGTGGTGGGACGCTTTGAGCGGGTCGAGAGGCTGGCCGACCTCAACCGGGTGCTCGTCTCGTGAGCATTTTCAAGCTGGCCTGGCGCAGCCTGACTCAGCACCGGGTATCCAGCCTGGTGACCATCTTCTCCATCGCTCTCGCCACCGGGCTGGTGATGGCCGTTTTTGCCATCCAGGCTCAGTCTTACGCCGCCTTCACCGGCGGGGCGGGTGGATTCGACGCCGTGCTTGGGGCCCGCGGCAGCCAGCTTCAACTGGTGCTGAACACCGTTTTTCACCTGGAGACCTCGCCCGGCAACATCCCCTGGTCGCTTTACCAGGCAATCTCTCAAGACCCCCGCGTGGCCCGCGCGATTCCCTACGCGGTGGGGGACAACTATCGGGGCTTTCGCATCGTGGGCACCTCCCCCGAGCTCTTCCAGGAAGGTTTTCAACTCGCTCCGGGTGGGCAGCTCTTCGAGCCCACCTCGCGGCAGGCCGTGATCGGCAGCTTTGTGGCCCAGAGAACAGGCCTCAAGCCTGGCTCGCAGTTTCATCCTTACCACGGCGTGGTCTTCAGCGAGTCGGCCCGCCACGACGAGGAATACACGGTGGTGGGGGTGCTCGAGCCGACCAGCTCACCGGCCGACCGCGTGATCTGGATCCCCCTGGAGGGTATCTTCCGCATGTCTGGCCACGTGCTGCGTGGCTCCGGGAAGGACTTTCAGGCCCGGCCCGATCATGAGATCCCGGATCAGCACAAGCAGATCAGCGCCGTCATGCTCGAGCTCAAGAGCAGCCAGGCCGGCTTTGCGCTCGAGCAGACCATCAACAAGCAGGGCCAGGTGGCCACCCTGGCATGGCCTGTGGGGCGGGTGATGGCCGAGCTGTTCGACAAGCTGGGCTGGATGAACCGGGTGCTGGCCCTGGTGGCCTACCTGGTGGTGGCAGTGGCCTTGGCCTCCATCCTGGCCGGGCTCTACAATACCATCGACCAGCGCCGCCGCGAGCTCGCCATCCTGCGGGCCCTGGGGGCGCCCCGGCGCACGCTGTTGGGGCTGATTTTGCTCGAATCAGGCCTGCTGGCCGGGCTCGGCAGCCTGGCCGGGCTGCTGGTCTACACCGCCATTCTGGCCGTGGCCGTCGCGGTCGTGCGCAGCCAGACGGGGGTCGTGCTGGAAGTTCTGGCCTTTCACCCGGTGCTGGTTCTGGCCCCGCTGGGGGTGACGGCGCTGGGGACGCTGGCCGGCCTGCTGCCAGCCTGGAAGGCTTATCGGACCGACGTGGCCAGCAATCTGGCTCCGCCGGTTTGAACCTGGCCCGGGCCGACGCGTAGAATCTGGAGGATGAGCATGCGCTTCTTGATCGCCTTGTTGCTCCTGGCCATCGGTTGCCAGGCCCCTTCACCGACCCACGACCAAGATGGTCATGAGCACAAAGCGCCCCACGGCGGGACCCTGATCGTCCTGGGCGAGGAGGCGGCCCACCTGGAATTGGTGCTCAGCCAGAGCGGTCGCATGACGGTCTACGTGCTCGATGCGGAGGCCGAGAATTCCATCCGCGTGACCCGGGGCGAGCTGACGATCCAGGTGGACGGGAAGCCCATTTTGCTCAAAGCTCACCCGAGCGAGCTGACCGGGGAGAAAGTGGGTGACTGCTCGGAGTTTCAGGGAGACTCCAGCCTGCGTGACAAGCCTCCCTTCCAGGGAACCGTTTTTCGGATCGAGGTGCAGGGACGGAGCTATGAGAAGATAACCTTTAAGTATCCCGAAGGAAATGAATGATGAGTGATCTGGCTCTCGAGGTGCGCGAGCTTCGCAAGACTTATAAGACTGTGGGGGGAACGCAGGAGGCTCTCAGGGGGCTCGACCTGTCCGTCAGGAAGGGCCAGGTCTATGGCTACGTCGGGCCCAACGGCGCCGGCAAGAGTACCAGCATCAAGATCTTGCTGGGCCTGGTGCGACCCGATTCGGGCACGGCTCTGGTGATGGGCCATCCGGCCGGCAGCGTGGAGGCGCGCCGGCTGCTGGGGTACCTTCCCGAGGTGGCCGTCTACCACGAATTCATGGGCGCGGAAGAGCTGCTGGTGTTGCACGCCGCCCTGGCCGGAGTGAGCGCCTCCGATCGCCTGTCTCGTTGCCGCACGGCTCTGGAGATGGTGGGACTGGGCTCGCGCATGAAGAGCCGCATTCGAGAGTTCTCCAAGGGCATGAAGCAGCGTTTCGGAATTGCCCAGGCCCTGGTGGCCGACCCCCCCCTGCTGGTCCTGGACGAGCTGACCTCAGGGCTCGACCCGATCGCTCAGCTCGAGCTCAAGGAGCTCATCTTGAGCCTGAAAGAGCGAGGCATCACCATCTTCTTCAGCTCTCACATGATGAGTGAGGTGGAGACCGTCTGCGACAGCATCGGGATCATCCACCAGGGTAAACTGCGTGCCGAGGGCACCCTGCAAGACCTCCTGAGCATCGAGAACCGAGTGGCGATTCACTTTCGCGGGCCCACCGACGAGCTGGCCGAACTCAACCCCCAGCCGGCCAAAGCGGGCGAGCAGGTCATCACGGTGGAGCAGGCAGGCACCGACGCGGCCCTGGACCGGATCCGCCAGGCAGGCGGGTCCATCCTGACAGTGGCTCCGGCCAAACGCCACCTGGAAGACGTGCTGCACCAGCTGGTGACTGCTGGAGAAGCCGCATGATCTTGAAAATTTACTACCTTTCCAAACTCTATCTGTTGGAGCAGATCCGCCGCCAGGTGCACCTGGTCACCCTGTTTCTGGCGGTCATCTTGCTGATGCTGCCGGCCTACGTGAATTCGTTCAGCCTGGGCCTGTCCGCTTTCGAGCGGGTGGCCAAGGATTTCGGGCTGACCCTGATCAGCTTCTACGCCGTGGCCATGGCGATTTTCCTGGGGGTGACCGCGGTTTCGTCCGACCTCGAGCGGCGCACCCTCTATCCCCTGCTGGCCCGCCCCATCCCGCGCTGGGCCTACCTGATGGGCAAATTCGTGGGGGTGCTGGTGGTGCTGGTGTCCTCGGTGCTGGTGCTCTCTTGCTGCCTGATGCTCTCCATCGCAGCCCTGGCCAAGTTCGCTGACGGGCAGCTGATCGTGGTAGCGCTCTGCTATGCCCTGGAAGCCTCGGTACTGGCGGCCGCCTGCATCTTCTTCAGCACCTTCTCCAGCCCGCCCCTGGCCGGGGTGCTGGGAGTGTTTCTCTACTTTGTGGGAGGGTTGAGCCAGAGCTTTATCAGCTTCTTCCTGGTGGAGGACCGCGAATCGCCGGCCGTGGCCATGCTGGCCCGCGGCCTCAAGATGGTCATGCCCCACTTCGACCTGTTCCGCGTCAAGAACGCGGTCGTTTACACCCTGCCCCTGGAGCCGGCCTACCTGCTCTCCATCACCGGCTACGCTCTGGCCTGGATGCTGCTCTTCGTGTTGCTGGCCGAGCGCGTATTCGCGAGGAAAGACCTGTGAGAGTGCTCAGCCTGCTGCTGCTGGTGTTTCTATTCGGGCCGGCCTGGGCCCAGCCGCCCTCCGCCTCTGCTTCGCCCGCCGAGCACGTTCACGATGAGCATTGCGAGCACGAGCACGAGCTGACCGAGGAGGAGATCCTCCATCGTCATCATCAGCACGGCCAGGAGGAGGTCGAGGCGGGCAGCGAGTACACCAGCGCCGGCCTGCACGCCCAGGTCGAGAACGCGCCCGCCCTCTACAAGTTCATGATCCGTGAGAGCAACTCCGAGCCTTTTCGGCTCAAGGGTCAGAGTGTTCTGGTGTGGCGCGACACCGCGGTCGTGTGCGCCCTGAATCTTGTGATCATTTTCTGGTTCTATCGCCGGAGGCAGTGATGGTGCGCAAGGCCCTCTGGCTGCTGGCCATCCTGGCCATCCTGGGCGGAAACCTGCTGCTGCCCCCGCAACACGAGCGCCAGTTCGGTCTGCAGCAGAGCGTCCCGCGTAGTCGCGCTGACGTGCTGCTGGACGTGCTGGGCGAGGCGCGCACGGTGATGGCCCGCATGCTCTGGTTCAAGATGGACCTTCTGCACGAGCAGCTTGACCGTCAGGGCATCCCCCACGAGAAACAGTCTGACCTGCTGCCGCTCCTGAGAATGATCACCCTCCTGGATCATCGACTCGAGGATGCCTACGACATCATCGTGGCCGACCTGGCCCGGGGCCACGGGCGCCATGAGGAGGCCCGCGAGATTCTCGAGGAGGGGCTCGGTTACAACCCGCGCAGCGTCACGTTGCTGCAGACGAAAGCGCTGATGCTCTTCAAAGAGAAGCGTTACGAGGAGGTCATTCCTGTCGTGCAGGCCGGTCTGGCCGCCACGGTCGATCGGGTCGATATCCTCAACATGTCCCGGCTGGGCTTTCGGGCCGAGCAGAGACTGGGCCACCCTGACCAGGCTGAGTATTATCTGCGACTGATGTTCTCGGTGGTGCCAGGCGATCCAGCGGCAGCCAGTCTCTGGAAGGAGCTCCGGGACGTGCCGCCTCCGCCGGATGTGCTTTATCCCGGGTTGCGCTGACCAGGAGACGAGCCTGGCGCGCGAGAATCCTTCAAGGTCATGCGGTTGCCGGCTCTATCTCTCGCGCTTCTCACAATGCTCTTTGGCGGAGCCCAGGCCTGCATTTCCTGTTATGGCGGAGATGAGCCCCGGCCGGACGTTTCCAAGCTGAAACGCATCGACTCCAAGCCGCTGCCCACCTCATCCCCCATGAAGCTCAGGCCTATCCGCCCGGACGCCCCCCCCAGCCCCAGGCCGATTCTCTCGGCCACTCCCAGGAAAGACAGGCCTTAAGTGCTCAAGATCCTGATCATCATGGCAGTGGCGGTGACCGCGGTTACTTTCGGCGACATTTTCATGACTCAGGGCATGCGCTCGGTCGGGCCCATCGGCCTGGCCAACGTCTCTTCTCCCGGAGCGCTCTGGGCCACCATCTGGCGCATCTTTGGCACCCCCAAGGTGTGGATGGCGATCGTCTGCATGGCCACCTTCTTTTTCCTCTGGCAAGCGGTGCTGTCGTGGGGAGTGGACCTGTCGCTGGTGTTGCCCATGACCGCCCTGACTTACGTCATGAATGCCTTTCTGGCTGGTCCGCTCCTGCACGAGGAGGTCAGCTCCCAGCGCTGGGCCGGCACCATGCTGATCTTTCTGGGGGTCGTGCTGGTCACGCTGACCGGCAAGCCGGCCGCCACGCCCTGACCTGGCGAGGAATTCCGACCCCATCCAGGGAACAAGCGCGCTCATGACCTCAGAGCTCAGTTATGAGCAGGCTGTGGCCCGCTTGAAAGAGGTGGTCGAGAAGCTCGAGCAGGGCAGCCTCGACCTGGAAGAATCCCTGCGCCTGTTCGAGGAAGGTGTTTCTCTGTCGCGTCTTTGTGACGAGAAGCTACGCGTGGTCGAGGCCCGGGTGCAGGTGCTGGTCGAGAAATCCGCTGGGGGGAAAGAGGACGCTTCGTGACAACATCAACCACCGGCTTTGACCTGATCGCCTACATGAAGGCCCGGGCTCAGGAGGTCGACCAGGCCCTGGACGAGCTCTTGCCCCAGCGCGGGCCCTATATGGGCAAGATCGGTGAGGCTATGCGCTACAGCCTCTTCCCGGGCGGCAAGCGTTTCCGCCCCGTGCTTTGCCTGGCCGCCGCCGAAGCCCTCGGGGCCGAGCGACGGGTGGCCATGCCGGCCGCCTGTGCCTTCGAGATGATCCATTGCTTCTCGCTGGTGCACGACGATCTGCCCTGCATGGATGACGACGACATGCGTCGCGGCAAGCCCTCCTGCCACAAGGCCTACGGCGAGGCGATGGCCCTGTTGGCCGGCGATGGGCTGAACACCTGGGCCTTCCACGTGGCCAGTCAGTCTCCGGCGTCAGCAGAGGCCAACCTGCGGGTGGTCCGCGAGCTGGCCGAGGCCACCGGGCATCCCGGCATGATCGGGGGTCAGGTGATCGACCTCGACGGCCAGCACGGCTCGGTCGACGGCCCCCAGCTGCTGGCCATCCACCGAGCCAAAACAGGGGCCCTGATCCGGGGCGCGGTCCGCTGCGGGGCAATCCTGGGCGGAGCCGACGAGGCCCGGCTCGAGGCCCTGACCGGCTATGGCGAGAGAGTGGGGCTGGTCTTCCAGATCACCGACGACATCCTGGACGCCGCTGACGATCCCGAGCCCGTCAGCTTCCCGGCCCTGTTCGGCCTGGAGGAGTCCCACCGGATGGCCCGCGAGGCCACCATGGAGGCGGTGGCCCTGCTTGAGCCGCTCGGCGGTCGAGCCGAGCCTCTGTCCAGCCTGGCCCTCTATCTGCTCGACCGCAAGACGTGACCGTCGCTCCTCTGGCCCGCACCCTGCATGACCTGGCCCGCACCCTGCACGCGGTAAGCGCCGGGCCAGTGGCCTGGGCCGGCCCGGGTGGGCAGGCCTACTATCGCCTGACCGGCCACGCCTACCCCGAGTTGGAGGATCTCTCCGATGGCTCGGGCAGCGACGCCGAGATGCTTGCCTCGGCCCTGGGCTGGGTCTACGCCCGGCGCATGGAAGGCCTGGAAGGCCCCCTGGTCGTGGTCGTGGAGGACGAGCTTGGGCCCGGTTTCGCCGAGGCTCTGGCGGCCATCAGCGCGCGTCAGGAGTCTGTGCTGGTGGTGCTGATCGACCTGGGTCGGCGCTATCTCTCGGCCGTCCGAACCGGCTGGGGCATTCTCAGCCGCGAATCCAGCCAGGCCAGCCTGCAGGGCTTCCTGGAAAGCCTGGGCATCTTTTTTTTGGGCAGCCACGACGCCCGCAAGCCGGAGCGCTTCGAGGAGTTGTTGCAGGAGGCTCTGAGCCAGGAAGGGGTGCGCTTGCTGCACCTGCTCGGCCAGCCCGCCGAGCTTTCGGTCGAGGAGGGGGCGCGCTCGGATCAGTATCACCTTTCCCGCCCACCCGATCGCCCGGCCTGGACGACCCCGGTGCAGAGCCGCCGGGCCCTGCCGCCCGATACCCTGGCCCAGGCCGTGCTGGCCCGACTGGCCAGCGATCTCGAGCAAGAGCCTCAGGCAGTGGTCTACTGGACCGTGGCCGAGGCCCCCGGTCCCCTGGCCATGCTTGGCCGGCGCTGCCTGCGTCGCTCCCCCGGCGAAGTGCTGGCGGAGGCCCGCGGTGCCGCCCGTGGAGGCCTGTCGCCCTACCTGGTTCTGTCGGCCCGACGTTTGCCCGAGATCTTCAGCCAACTGCTCGAGGGAGTGGACTTCCCCGCCACCTTGCTGGTGGTGGACGGCGGGCTCCAGCCCATGGCTCCGGGGTTGCCGCCTCACCCGGCTTCCCTGCGCGATCTGGCAATGCTGCGCATGATCCCCAACGTGATGCTGGCGGCCCCGGCCGACGAGGAGGAGGCCCGCCGCATTCTGGCTGGCAGTCGCGATTACCCGGGCCCGGTGGCCCTGCGCTTCACGGCTGCCCCGGCGGTGGGATTGGGGGCTCCGGGTGCGGCCAGGCCGGCCCCGCCGGGTCAGGGGCGCCAGTTGCGCTCGGGTCCCTCGGTGGCCCTTCTGGGTGCGGGCAGCACCGTCTTCCCCTGTGTGCTTGCGGCCGAAACCCTGGCCGCCTGGGGAGTGCAGGCCTCGGTCTTCGATCTGCGCTGGATCGAGCCGCTAGACACGGCCTTGCTGGAGAAGGCCCTGACCTGTCAAAAACTGGTCACGGTGGAGGAGCATTTGAGCAAAGGGGGTGCTGGCACGGCCGTGCTCGAAACCCTGCAACGATTGGCGCACGCCGTCCCCAGCCTGGCTTTGACCCTGGCCGACGACGCTGCGGACCTTCCCGCCGCCGGACTCGAGTCGGGCGGATTGTCAGCCGAAGGAATCGCAGTCGCGGTCAGGAAGTTCCTGGGAATGGGCGAGGGAATCTGAGGTCTGGTCAGCTCTTTCTCGCCGGTGAGGTGCCCATGAAAGTCCTGAATAGCTTTCTCTCTCGCGCCTCCAAGGTGACGCTGTTGGCCTTGGGCTGTGCCCAGGTGCTGCTTCTGGCCACACTCGACTTCTATACTGCGCACGAGGTGGCACTCTGGATCTTTTACCTCATCCCCGTGGCCACTGTGACCTGGTATGCCGGCAAAGATTGCGGCGTGTTCATGGCGTTCGTGAGCTCGCTGGCCTGGTACTTTGCCGACGAGCTGGCCGGCCATCCCCTCAGCTGGATGATGATCCCGATGTGGAACGCTCTGGTGCAGTTGGTGGGTTTCTGGCTCTTCGTCCGCGTGC
>QWHO01000227.1 GCA_021404945.1 bacterium CPR1 | reverse complement strand
CGAGCTTCACTCCAATCTCAGCAAGCTCCAGGACGAGTATGCGCTCGTCCTGGCGCACTTTCAGTCTCATTACCTTCCCAGAGGTTGGGAGTCGCGGCTCACCTCTCAGGGGAGCTTCGGACGCTTGGAAGTTTCCACAGTGGACCCGCTCGACGTTGCCGTCGGGAAGCTCATGAGCCGTCGCGACAAGGACCGCACCGATCTGCGCGTGCTGGCTCGATACTACAACAAGTCAGAATTCACAGAGCGCCTGGCCGAGTGCCGGAACCATTTTCAGGACGAGAAGCTGCTGCAGTCTGCTAAGCACAACTGGTACGTGCTCTTCGGCGAAGACCTCCCCGATTGATAGCGGGCCTTTGTTGCTCCTCTTCCAGGCAGACGCCCTCCGCCTGGCCCGTGACCTCGCGGGCGTGGTGCGCGGCGTGCGTCTCCGGGTCCGCCAGGAAGACTGCGAGACGGTGCCCGCATGACCGACGTGTCTCGGGTTGCGCCCGATGTCATCCGATTGGGGGCTGAGGTGACGGTCCCCCGTAAGTGGCTGCCCTTCGTGAGCCGGACCGTCGAGCCCGAGCACGTGGTGGAGCTCCTCAGATCAGGAAGGGGCCTGGGCCCGGCGCACCAGCGAGGTCACCAGCGAGCGAGGCAGGAAGCGAATGGCGGTGGCCATGAACCAGTTCATGGTGCCAGGGACGCAGACCACCTGCCCTCGTCGGGTGGCCTGCCAACCGACGAGGGCCACTTCGGCCGAGGAGGGGAGCTTGCGCCGAAAAAGCCTGCTCCTCTGTAGTCCCGCCGCGGCCTGAAAGCCTGACTCGGTGGGGCCGGGGCAGAAAGTCGTCACGCTGACTCCGCGGTCTTTCAGCTCATTGGCCAGGGCTTCCGAGAGGCTGAGAACGTAGGCTTTGGTGGCGTAGTAGACAGCCATCAGCGGTCCGGGCTGAAAGGCGGCCGTGGAGGCCACGTTCATCACGCGTCCGTGGCCGCGCGCGATCATCGGGGGCAACAGCAGCTTGGTCAGATCGGTCAGGGCCACGATGTTGAGCTGCAGCATGTCCAGCTCGGTTTTGCGGTCGGTCTCCGTGAACGGGCCGTAGGTGGCAAAGCCAGCGTTGTTGACCAGAATGTCCACGGGGAGTCGGCGTTTCTCGAGCTCGGCGACCAGCTCGTCCGGGGCCTCGGGGCGAGTCAGGTCGGAGGGCAGCACGGTCACCTCCACCGAGTGGCTCGCACGCAACTCGGCCGCCAGTTGCTCGAGCTTGTCGGCACTGCGGGCCACCAGCACCAGATCGCAGCCATCGGCTGCCGCCAGGCGGGCCAGCTCAAGCCCGATGCCGCTGGAAGCCCCGGTGATCAGAACGCGTTCTTTCATGAGAGGCCATTCCCCCCGAGGACGGTGGATCCCCTGCGCCAGAGGTGTTACAATGGGTTCTGTATTGTCAGGCGATCAAAGGAGGTAGACCGTTGGCCTATGTCGTCGTGAAAGAAGAGCCCGCTCGTCGTCTTGAGGGTGAGCAAGCCCTCACATTTCTTGCTTCGCGCGGCATTGGCTACCAGCAGTGGGACGTCTCGAAAGTTCCTGCCGAGCTGCGCACCTTCGGCAAGCTCGATGAGGACGAGCAGCGCCGGCTCCTGGCCACCTGGGGCGACCAGATCGACCGCCTGATGCGCTCGAACGACTACAAGACGGCCGACGTTCTGGCCGTGTCCGACGAGACCGTGCCCAACCTGGATGCCGTGCTCGACAAGTTCCGCCCCGAGCACTACCACACTGAGGACGAGGTGCGCTTCGTCATCTCGGGACACGGAATGTTCGGTATCCACCAGGATCAGCCGGACGAGCGCACCTTCGAAGTGCACGTCGGCCCGGGGGACCTGCTGATGGTTCCGCAGGGAACCTGGCACTGGTTCGACCTGAAAGAGGACCGTTGCATCCAGTGCGTGCGGCTCTTCCAGGACATGTCCGGCTGGACACCCTACTATCGGACGGCGGAGATGCCTGCGGCCCGACCGTAGTATTCCAGCAAGAACTCGATGACCTCGACGTGGCGACGCGCCTCGTCCAGGTCGGCTCCCCAGGAATAGACTCCGTGCAGCCGCACCACCACGGCCGGGTAACGCTCGTCGAGCCCGGCCTCGACATTTCTGGCCAGATCTCGCATATCGCGGGCATTGTCGACCACCGGCAACAGCACCGGGTCACCCAGGTGGATGCCCGCCAGGCCCTTGGCCATCTCGACGCCGGTCAGCTCGATTCGGTCCTGGGCCAGCCGGGAGGCCAGGTTGTTCCACACCGAGTGGACGTGATAGATCGCCCGGGCTCTGGTCCGCCGGTAGACCACCTCGTGGACGGTGACCTCCGAAGAGGGGCGGTGGCGGCTGGGGGCGAGCAGCTCCAACCCGGCTCCCACGCGCAGGAAATCCTGGGCGCGCAGGCGCGACTTGTCCACTCCGGAAGCGGATACCAGCATCTCCAGAGGGTCATCCCTGAGCTTGACCGAGAGATTGCCGCAGGTGCCCAGCATCCAGCCGCGTTTCCAGAACTGCCGGGCGTCAGCCGCCATGGTCGCGATGGCGACTTCGCTCATCGCGCTTTGAGAACGGTCAGCCTGGCCTTCGGGTTGAGTGCGGACAGCAAGTTGCGGGTGGCGCCCTCCTGGCTGGCCGGCGCACCATCCTTCTCCACCAGCACGGCCCGCTCGATATCACGATACTCGGTGTGGTCGGCCACCAGGTTGACGATGGCCCCCTGCAGGGGAGACATGCTGGGGTTGAAGGCCGCATTCTCGGCGCATCCGCCCACGTAGATTTTGCCTGACGATGTTTGCAGCGCCACTCCCGAGGGGCTCTGGGAATAGGGAGCATAGCTCTTGCGAGCAGCCGCCAGAGCGGCTTCGCTCAGTTCATCCGGCTTCTTGCCCGTCAACTGGAGGTTCCAGGGCTGCGAGCCGAGCAGACCTCCGGCCTGGCCCAGATCTTGCGGTCCGAAGAAGTTGGGCAGCAGCGTGCGCAGGCGTACCGGGCGGCGACTGGGGGTCAGGATGCGGGCGTTGCCGGCCGAGGGTAGCTCGTTGAGGAACTGACGGCACAGGCCACTGGGAGTATCAAACAGGGCTACCGCTTCCAGCGAGGTTTCCCCTCGCATCAGGGCCTGAGCCACGATGGCTTGCTCGGCGTGCACCGTGTAGCTCAAGGGCACGTTCAAGAACTCGATGTTGTAACCGAAATAGAGGTCGCCCTTTTTTCCCTTCCCCACCACTCCCACCCGATAATGCGAGATGGGGGCCCGGGCGAAGCCGCGGGCGATGGGCAACAGCTCGAGCATCAGTCGATCCATGGTCAGCTCGAGCTTGCGGGCCATCTCGCGGGCGGCCCGCGCCGGGATGATGCTGCGTTTGCCCACCATCTCATCGAGCTGCAAGGTGAGCACCGAGCGATTATGCGAATAGAGCCCGGGCAGCATCGGGCCGGATGCCGCTACCGCCGCCGCAGCGGCCGTGGACAGCCCGATCAGGCCGGTTACCTCAAAACGGTGGAGCTGATTGAGCAGCTCGTCTGATTTCGACACACGGTCCCCCTGTGATGGGATTGAGGGCGGCATTTCGGTCGCTTTGGAGAGGATCCTCTCAGCTGTCCTGAGATGGACGCGGCACGGGCAATCCGGGCCCGTCCTTGCTGAGAAAATCGACCCCGGTGCGGCGAGCTGCCCTCTCCACCATCTCGCGCGCGATGCGATTGGCTTCCTGCCAGGTTTTTTCCTCGGAGAGATGAGCCAGGCGGCCGTTCTCGACCACCACCTGACCGTCCACCACGGAGAAATCAACGATGTGGCTGTCACCGCAGAAGACCACGGCGGCCACCGGGTCGTGCAGCGCGCCTGCGTAGCCCAGGCGACGCAGCGAGATGCCGATCAGGTCAGCCCCCTTACCCACCGCCAGCTGGCCCAGGTCGGAGTAGCCCAGCACCCGCGCCCCGCCTCTTGTGGCCAGCATCAAAGCCCGCTCGGCGGTCATGGAGGCCACCCCCGTACGGTGACGATGGATCAGCATGCAGGTGCGCACCTCGCCCAGCATGTCGGAGGAATCGTTGGAAGCCGAGCCGTCCACGCCAAGCCCCACGGGCACGCCGGCGGCGATCATCTCGGGAATGGGCGCGATGCCCGAGCCCAGACGAAGGTTACTGACCGGGCAGTGGGCCACCCCCGTGCCCGTGGCTGCGGAGCGCTCGATTTCTTTCTGGTTGAGGTAGACGCAGTGGGCATACCAGATATCCGGCCCCACCCAGCCCAGGCTCTCCATCAGGTCGAAGGGGCGCATCTTGTAGACTTCCTGGCAATAGGCGTCCTCGTCGGCCGTCTCGGCCAGGTGGGTGTGGCAGCGCACCCCGTAGCGACGGGCTAGCTGCACCGTGTTGCGTAAGACTTCGGAGGTGACCGAGAAAGGCGAGCAGGGAGCCAGGGCGATCTTGATGCGTCCGAGCGGGTCGGGGTCGTGGTAGGTGTGGATGACCCGCTCGGAATCGGCCAGGATGGCCTCTTCGGTCTGCACCACCTCGTCGGGCGGCAACCCCCCCTGGCTCTTGCCGCGTGACATCGAGCCCCGGGTCGGCTGAAACCGGATCCCGACTTCCCGGGCAGCCCGGATCTGCTCGTCGAAGAGATTCTCGGGGCAGTCCTTCGGGAAGACATAAAAATGGTCGGTGGTGGTGGTACAGCCCGTGAGCAGAAGCTCGCCCAGGCCCACCAGGGTCCCGTAGTAGAGCGCTTCGGGGGTCAACTCGCGCCAGATCTCGTAAAGGTGAACCAGCCAGGGGAAGAGCTCGGACTCCTGCACCCGGGGCACGTTGCGGGTCAGGGTTTGATACAGGTGGTGATGGCAGTTCACCATGCCGGGCATGACCAGCATGTCGGTGGCGTCCAGCTTGCGGTCGGCTGCGGGGGCCTGGGAGGCGGGCCCGATCCACTCGATGCGATTGTCGCGTATCAGGACGCTGGCCTTGCTCAGCCGGGTGAAGCGATCATCGAAGGTGGCCAGGGTGGAAGCGTTGTCGATCAGTAGCGTGCCCATTGACAGGCGGCTTCGCAGCCGTGGCGAGGCGGACCTCCCGGCCTCCGGTAGGCGAACTCCGGCCCGAGGAGAATGAACAGCCCATGACCACCATCATGATCCCCACCGAAGACCAGGGGGAGGTTGTGGACGCTCGCCGCATCAAGCTGCTGGCCGGTGTCGGTGGAGCTCTTTTCCTGGTGATGGTGATCTTTTTCTGGGCCCTCTGGCCATCCCAGAACAAGCCCCGCCCGCAGGGCACTCCCATGGCGTCAGCCACGGGAGTATCCCCCGGGATCCAACCCGAGAATCAGGACCCGCTCGAGTTCGTGGCCGCGGCCAAGCCGCCGCTCGTACAACGCTCCCCCCGGCCCGAAACTGACGGACCGGAGCATCCGAGTGATTCCGGCACCCCGACCACGGAGCCCACCGAAGACCCCACCGCCTGGTCCAAGGCCGACAACGTGACGGTATATTCCAAGCACGGCCTGAACCAGCCGGTGGTGCGCACGTTGGCCCAGGGTGAGCGCGTGCTCTGGGTCAAGGATTACCAGAACTGGTCGCAGGTGCGACTGCTGGGGAAGGGCGAGGGATGGGTGGAGAGCAAGAACCTGGTGTTCACCCAGCCCTCCTTTGCCAGGAACCAGACTCCCGAGGAGGCTCGCCAGGTCCTGGCCGACTTTTACGCCGAGGTGGGTCGCAAGGAGTATGCCGTGGCCTACGAACGCCTGTCGGCCGACTGGCAGGCCGAGCTCCCCTTCAAGGACTTCGTGAAGGGCTTTTCCCAGGTTCGCAGTCTGGATGTCCAACTGGGCGAGACCGAGGTCACTTCGGGCGTCTCGGTGCGCCAGCACGTCGTCATTGACGCTGACGAGGAGGCTCGCCCACGACGCTTTCGGGGCACCTACACGCTGGAATACCACCCCATCGAGTGGAAGCTGACCAGCGGCATCCTGGAGGAGGGGGGGCCACCGACCTCCTCGGCCCCGGGACTTTGAGCGTGAGGTTGGAGCTCGAGCTGGATACGGCCACCGAGCTACTGCTCAAAGCCCTGGCGCGGCTGGGGTGGGCCGGCCTGCTGGTGCTGGGGGTCACGTGGCTGGTATGGCCTACCCTGCCCCTGGGCGGCCCGGTGGCTCTGACGGCTCTGGTGAGCTTGGCCCTGAGTCTGCTGGCCTGGGCGCTCAACGAGCTTTACGTGCTCGACCTGGGCCAGCGTCGCCTGGTTTACATCTCCAGACTGTTTGCACACCGACGCGAACAGTCGTTCCCTTTTCAGGAGATTCTAGCGACTTCGCTGGTGACCACCGCCTCCCGGGGAGTCCGGGGAGGTCAGGTCCAATACCTGTCGGCTCCGTGTCTGGTGACCCGAGCCGGTCAGATACTGCGCGTGGGGGACTTTGAGAGCTCTCGGAAGGCGCACCAGCGGGCCCGAGAGCTGGCCGAGCAGGTCGAGTGCTCGTTCCACGACCCCGGCCAGGGACGCTCGCTGAGGGTCATCCCCACCGGCTCGGTGGTCGAGCTGAGCGATGCTCCGGCTCGCCCCTCGCTGGGCGAGCGGGTGACCCTGACCTGGAGCCTGGCTCTCTTTGCCTGGTTCTGCCTGCTTCTGCTGGCACTCTCCGGGCCCGGCTGACCGGGCGGGCATCGCTGCTGTCAAGCGTTTCCTTGCCGGCCCGGGACACAGGTCGAGTGCCCCTATTCGGGATTCACGTGAGGGTTCTGCTCGGGGTCGGCTTTCCTCAAGATCGGACGGCGACC
Organism: bacterium CPR1; assembly: GCA_021404945.1. GTDB lineage: Bacteria > Vulcanimicrobiota > Xenobia > Xenobiales > QWHO01 > QWHO01. The sequence goes on along the minus strand of QWHO01000227.1, from coordinate 3,398 downwards.
CTGGCCGAAGGGCGTGTTCGAGCCCTCTCCTGCAGGGAATTCGGTGCGCCCGGAGGGCCGCCCGAACTCGGTGCGACCGGTGCGGGAAGGTGGCAAAGGCTCGTCTTCCGTATGGGGAATGCCCACCGAGGATAGCTCGTCATCCAGGCTGGTGGGCTCGGTGAGCGGTGGCGGGGGCGGCATGGGCGGAGGCGGTTGGGCGCTGGTTGGTGGGGGCGCCGCCGGCCTGGGGGCGCCGGGCGGAACCACGGTGGGAGGCTTGCCGGGCAGGGAGCTGAGCGGTTTGTTGGCCGCCAGGGTGGACGGGACGGGCTTGCCGGGCAAGCCCGTCAGAGGCTTGCTCCCGAACGAGCTGAGCGAAGGTGGCTTGGACGGGCCCGTGCCCAGCGGTTTTTGCACCGATGCCGTGAGGGAGGGCGCCGAGGGCGGTTTCACCTCGGGCGTGGTGGCAGGGGGCTTGACCGTTGTCGGAAGGAGATCCCCCTGCTTGGGGACACCGAGCAAGCCTGAGCTCGGCGGTTTGACGTTGCCCGAGGGCGGATTGGAGAATGTGGGAGCCTTGACCACCGCGGAGGGCAGCCCGGCCTCGAAGGAGGGAGCGTTCGGCACTTCCATGGAGGGCTCCACCACGGGCGGAGCCGCGGCGAATGAGGGCGGCTTGAGCAAAGGTGGCGGACCAGACACTGCTTCCCCGGTGTGCTCTTCCTCCTCCTGGGCGATGGGGCCCTTGATCTGGCTGGTGAGCTCGAGTGACGAGGTGTCGGGCACCTGGCCACCCCACTGGTTGCGCAGCTTCTTCGCTAGAGAGGTGACTCGCTCGAGCAGATTGCGCCCAACCTCGAGCCGCTCCTCGCCCGGGACCTCATCGAGCTCGAACGGCTCCACGCCCAGCTCTTCCAACTTCCTGAAGACGCTGGCCATCTCCGCTTTGGGGTCGAGAAAATACAGGCTTCCGCGAAGGCGGATGAATCGCCATCCCATTCGGGTCAACACCACCTCGCGGTAGATGTCGGCAGGCAGTTTCTCTGGCGGATATTCGCTCTCTCCGTAACACTTGATGGCGACCCTTCCTCCCTTGCCCTCCACGATCAGGTCGAGCTGATAGGAGCCCACCGGTTGGTGGATGTTGACCCGATAGCCGGCCTTGCGCAGCCAATCGCCCACTTTGTGGTGGAACTCGAAATCGGCGCGGGAGGTGGCCCCGGCGGCGGCTCGCTCGACCTCGCTGGGCGGGGGCGCCAGGGTCGAGGGATCGCGAGCAAAGCGGATGATCATCTCGCGCAGGTCACCCTGCTTGAGATGCTTGACCGGATCGAGCGAGTGCACGACCCACATCTGGTCGCGGGCACGGCTGGCAGCCACGTTGAAGCGCTTGATGAAGACATCAGAGCGTCGGATCGCAACCGGGCCGTCTCCTTCAGGGGCGTCTACCATCGAAAGAAAGATCACGTCTCGCTCGTCGCCCTGGAACTGGGCGGCGTTGCCGCAGACGATGCGGCGCCGCCGATACTCGGTCAAAGGCAGATGCTGCACCAGCAGGCGGTCGATCAGCTTGGCCTGGTCGTCACCTACCAGAGTCACCACGCCCATCGTGCAGTGAGCATATTCCGGCTGCATGGTGGCGGCCACCAGCAGGGAGGCCACCTCCAGTGCCTCGGGCTCGTTCACCTTCCGATCAGAGGTCGCTTCGGCGAGATAATGCGAAACCGTGGGCGGCGTGACCTTGACTCCATAGCCCTCTCTCAGAGGCAGCACTTCGTAGTCGTAGCAAAGGGCATTCGAGAAGGCGATGATCTCCGGCACCGAGCGGAAGTGCTCCAGCAGGCGCAGGCTGCCTCCGAACGACTGGCGCGCCAGGTCGTAGACCGAGGTGGTGCCGTCGTAAAGCTCGCGATTGGGGATGTCGGACAGGAACTCGTCCGAAAGCGCCTTGGCAAAGTGCTGCGCCTGGCCCACGCCCTCGGGACTGACTTGTTGGTGGTCGCCCACCACCAGGACCTGCTTGCCCAGCGCCAGAGCGGTTAAGCCCCGAAGGTCGCACTGGCTGGCCTCGTCCAGAACCACCACGTCAAAACTTGACTGGCCGGGTTGGAAACTTTCGGCGACCTTGGACAAAGGCATGATCCAGACGGGCACCGATTCACGGCACTCGGCCAGGCTCTCCCGGGCGGTGGCGCGCAACTCGGCGGCCCGCTTTCCGCTTCCCGCACCCACCTTGCGCATCAGGTCAAGCCAGCCGACCAGGGCCTGCTGCTGACGCACGCCAGTGCGCCGCAACTGGGCCGCCCAGGCCTGGTTTTCGACGTAGCGCACCGAGGTCTCTTGAAGCGCGTCGCGCAGGCGGGTGCATTCCTTGTGCAACTCGTCCAGGTCTTCCTGGCCGATGGCCTTGAGGGCCAGATCCCAGCTCTTGTGCTTCCAGGCCCTGGCGGCGTCGCCCGGGGGGCGGCCCTGATCGTGGGGGGGCATGCGCTGGCGGATGGCCTCCGCCCAGTCCGGCGCAGTCTTTCTCAAGAGTTCCAGCAATTGCTTGCGTCGCTCGTACTTCTCCCCGTGGCGGGCCAGGTCGGCCACCCGATTCCAGGCTGCGGCGTAGCCCTGCGCATCCCGGTCGTTGGCGGCCTTCTTGAGCTTGTAGCCGAGCGTGGTCGGGTTCTGGGAGGAAGGGGACTCGCTCAGGTAATCCAGCATCATCTGGAAGCGGGCAAAGAGTGGGCGCCATTCAAGCTGGTCCATACGCCGGTTGATGCCGGGCTCCACCACCTGGGCCAGGGCCAGCTTGATGCGCAAAAGGTCGCCGCCCTGCTCGGGGCTGGGGGGCACCGCCTCGAGCACTTTGTCCCATGCCACCGAGCATCTCTGTAGCGCCTTCTCGACCGGTCCGAAGAACTCTACCAGCCAGTTGAGGGCCAGTCGGACCTGTTTGGCATACTGCTGGCAGACCTGCTCGGGATGCTCTCCCAACTGCTCGGAGGCAGGCACGCCCCGGCCCATCATCTGACGATCCCAGCGCCGCCTGAGCCCCTCGCGGCGGATGCGCAGCTGCAACAAGGCGTGCAGGGCCTGGAAGTGGTCCAGGGTGCTGGGACGCACTCCGTCCACTCGGGCCGAGTCCAGGAATTTTTTCCAGTTCGGCTTGAGCAGAGTTTGCTGCCAACCGACCGACCGGCCCGACTCGACCAGGGCGATCAGAGCCGTGCAGATCTTCTCCGCCTCCGAGTCGGGCATGTCGGTATTGAGCTGGGGACCGGCCTGGAAGACGCGTCGCTCCAGGCTGGCCGTCTCGGCCACCACCTTCTCGACGTAGTCGGCCAGGTCTTCCCACGACTGACGGTACTCCTCGCCGACCCGCACCGACCAGGCGCAATCCAGAAACCAGGGCTCGGCGCCCGAAAGCG
>QWHO01000226.1 GCA_021404945.1 bacterium CPR1 | reverse complement strand
GCGGCCGGAAACCCCTTTGACACAGTTTTCCGGCTTCGCGACGCCCAAAATATTGTGCTAGAAGTCCGGCCGCCTACAATATCTTGTGGTGGCGGAGGTTCCCTCCGACACCACATGGGGGTTTGCGGCCTTCTAGAGGTCCAGCCGCCCCCGCTTGAAAGCCGTGCGCTTGGAGCACGCTGCGGTCTGCCAGCGGGGGCGAAACAAACCGACCTGGTTGCATGCGGGCTAACGCGCCCGCATGAGGTCGCGTTGCTCCCGCACGGGTGCGAGCAGCAGAGTTGCTTGTGCAAGCTACTCTCCCGTGAGGAGCCGCAGCGACCACAGCAAGGACTCCAGCTCCTTTTGTCGGCGTCGTTTGTCCCGGTGCAGAGAGTTGAGCAGTCTCCAGAGCTCGCGCTCGGTGCGACGTGATTTCCGGTAGCGCTGGACATGAATGATCTTCCGCATGATCTGATTTTGCCAGCGGCCTGTAAACGGCTCATTACCAACTGCTTGCCGGGATGCTGCCGCGATCTTGACAGGTTATGAACCAGAAGGAGGGGGTCCTGCGCCCCCCGTATAGGGCACAGGTGTCTGAGGCAAATTTGCTGGTCGCAGCCGGGACTGACAACGGCGTGCTGGTTTTTCGACCCGAGGGAACGGGCTGGACCCTGACAGCCCAGGGCCTCTACGGGCGCAAGGTCCCCGCCCTGGCCTTCCATCCTGATGGCAGTCTGTATGCCGGAGCCGCCAATGGCACGGTCTACCGCACGACAGATCTGGAGCACTGGGAGCCACTGTTCGAGGGCCTGGCGCATCCGAGCGTCCACAGCCTGGTCATCTGTCCAGCTGATTTCAAGCGCCTGATTGCGGGCACCGAGCCGGCCTGCCTCTTCCCAACTCTGTACCCGGATCGGCCACCTGGAGCAACCAGGTCCCTCCTTACTTGCCCAAAGTGACCGGTCTTTCTTATCAGGGCCACTCGATCGTGGCCACGATCGAGGTGGGCGGCGCCCTGCTCTCTGAGGATGATGGCCAGACCTGGGTCGAGATCCACAGCGGCCTGGCCAAAGATGTCACCGGACTGGCCTCTCACCCCGACCGCCCGGGGGTGCTCCTGGCGACCACGGGCCTGGGTTTTCACCGCAGCGACGACAACGGCCGCTCCTGGAAGAACCTCAACGGTGGTCTGCCTTACATCTTTACCCAGGGAATCGCGGTCGATCCCGCCGACCCCGATCGACTCGTGATGGGCGTGAACAAACTCCGGCGGGGTGGGGGAGCACACCTGTTCCGCAGCTGCAACGGGGGACAGAGCTGGCAGATCACCGCCGGGGGCTTTGCGCCCACTCCGGACGCCTGCTTGACCTGCGTCGCCGGCGGTGAGGGCTGTTTCGTGGCCGGTACGGATCAAGGCGATTTGTTTGGCAGTATCGACTTTGGTGACCTCTGGAAACGCATTCGTCCGGGGCTCCCGCCCGTGCGCGGGGTGTGCGTGGGCCCGGGCCGGTGAGTTTGCTGGTCGCTCTGGGAACGGCAAAAGGGGTGCACATCCTCAAGCCGGGTAAGCACGAGGGCGATTGGTCGGCTGTCGCCCAGGGGCTGCTCGAGCATCCGGTACGGTCCCTTGCCCTGCATTCCGATGGCAGCCTGTTCGCGGGGGCCACCAACGCCATGGTCTATCGCACGAGTGACGGGTTGAGCTGGAAGCCGCTCTATGAGGGCTTGAAGTTCACCTCGGTCTACAGCCTGTCGATCCATCCGCTGAAGCCGGACACGATCTTCTGCGGTACCAATCCGGCCGCGGTTTTCAAGAGCACCGATGCGGGCAAGACCTGGCGCCAAATGGAAGCCTTCAACCAGGTTCCCGGGCGGGACACCTGGACTTACTATCACGCTCCCTACACCGCGCGGGTGCGCTATCTGATTCAGCATCCGCTGGAGCCCGATGCTGTCTTTGCCGCAATCGAGGTGGGTGGCCTCGTCGCCTCGCTCGATGCCGGGCGTACCTGGATGCCACGCCATGAGCATCTAGGTCGCGACATCAACCAGCTGGCCATCCATCCCGGTCAGGCGGGACGCATCTACGCCGTCTCTGACAGTGGTTTTTATGTGTCCGACGATCTCGGCAGCACCTGGGAGCACCGCATTCAGGGGCTGCCCTACACCTACTGCGAATGCCTGGCGGTGGATCCGCGCGATCCCGATCGCCTCCTCATGGGCGTCAACCAGGTGCGAGACGATCGGGGCGGCAGCATCTTCTGCTCCATCAACTCCGGTAAGCACTGGGAGATAGCCGCGGCCGGCCTTCCCTCCCTGGCTGACCGAGCCGTGACGGCAGTGGCCTCGCATCCCGATGGCTGGTGGTTTGCGGCCACGAACAAAGGCGATCTGCTCGGCAGTCAGGACTTCGGGGCCAAGTGGCAGCGCCTGGACGCGAACCTGCCGCCCATCCATTCGATTTTGCCCTTGCCCTGGAATCGCTGAGCTGCCACCGAATGCAAGTGAGGTTCCCTGATGGATTCTTTGAACCGGGGGAAGCCCATCCGCAGGCTTTCGGCCGGACGGAAGCGGCATGGCCAGCCTCGTCGAGTTGCCTGAGGCGCTCAGCCGCCAGTCCAGCGCCCGGTGAAGCCAGCCATCGAATCGAGTAGACTCTCCGCCGGAAAGAAGTGATATACTGACTGCATGGAGTATCCCAAGCTCGCCGCACCCGCCGCTCCGACTCCGGCTGGCGCCGTTGCTCCCGCCCCGGCCGGGCAAGTCCAGTCCGACCCGGTCGGAGCTCCACTCCTTCGAGCCCCCCTTTCGGGAGAGGAGCGCTTGCTGCGAACGGTGACCTCCGATCAGATCTATCACGCTCTCAAGGATACCCGGGACGGGGCCACCGTCCGTCAACTGCAGGCCGCGCGCACTTTTTCCGAGCAGCAGCGAGGGATACGCAAGTCAGCCGTCTTCTCTAAGCTGGGCAAGGGCAAGAACATGCACCGCATCAATGTGCTCTTGCAGAAGTCGTTTAAGGACATGATGGGTGCCATGAAGGACCTGCGTCAGGCAGCCCAGATGAAGCGCACCGGTCCTGACTATCTCTTGTCGAGCATGAACCGCATGCTGATCGCCACCCAGAGCTATATGGGCTTGCTGCGGCCGCTGGTCCCGCTCATGCAGGAGACGAACTCATTGAACGCCCAGATTGCCGGTTCCATGCTGGCCGAGCGCACCGAGTTGGGAACAGCGGCGGCGCTGAGCGGGATCGGACGAGAGGATCTGCCCCACGAGCTGACCAGCCGCAGTCTGCTGGTTCAATCGCAGGAATCCACCGTCAGCACCCGCGATGGAATGGAGGTCGGCAAGTTCTACTTCGCCTGGACCCGTGAGAGTCTGAGTGACGGGCTCTCACTGATCAACGACGTGGTGGACACCATGCGCTCAGCCCTCAAGAAAGGTCGCGAGTACCTGCCTGACGAGGCTTCCGAGGGCTTCGAGAAGAGGCTGGCCCGGCTGGAAGCCCAGAGCACTCGTGTGAAGAAGCGTCTCGGAGGCGGAGGCAAGGATGAGTCGGCTGCCGTGTTGACCGAGCGCGAGAAGCTCGAAAAGGGGCGCGGGTTGAAGATGAACGCCGAAGAGGGAGCCGTGGCCCGCATCGCCGATGAGCGCAGCCGCATGCAGGAGGGTCTCTGGGCGGCCCTGTCGGCCGATTCGTTCTCGTTTTGAGCTGAGGAAGAATCACCCGGCCCTGGCGACGAAGGGAGGGTGATGCGAAACTTGCTTCTTGCTCTCCTGGCCGGCAGCTTGCTCTCGGGCTGTGGCACTGCTCCTCCGACAACCTCCCAGGTGGCTCCCACCCCGGCGCCGACAGGCTCCCCCACCCCACCGGCCGCCACTCCGCCCCCGCCTGCCGCACTGCCCCCGGCAAGCTCGGAGGAGGCCAAGCAGACCAGGACCCAGAGTAGCGGCCCCGAGGGTTCCGACCGGGAGATGAAGGATGAAAAGGATTCGGGAGGCAGTCTGCCCCGACCTGGCACGAGCGCGACCCCGGCCCACAATCGCTGACCCCTGGAAAGCACAAAAGCTACCTCGTCAGGTAGCTATTTTGTGGTCTGGCTCCACCTCACCAGACTCTCCTGGTGCTCCGTTCTTGATGGAGACGACATGTACATGTGTTCACGCCGTGCTTACCCTCGCGGTTCCATCCCGGTCCCAGGCCCGCCTCGCTCATTTCGCTGTCGAGACATCGCGACGTGACTCTGGTCTGCACGCTACCCCTGTCCGTATCGGCTCGGACAGCCCGTCTCCGGTTTCCCGGAGAGTGCTTCCTTCGGGCTCTCGCGGCGTTCAGCTCCGCGGCATCGCTCAGGTTGGGATGCTACCCCTGTCCGTATCGGCTCGGACAGCCCGTCTCCGGTTAGTTTCCCGGAGATTTCGCTTCCTTCGGGCTCTCGCGGCGTTAGCTCCGCGGCATCGCTCAGGTTGGGATGCTACCCCTGTCCGTTTCGGCTCGAACAGACCGTCTCCAGCACTTTCCCGGAGAATTGCTTCCTTTTATTTTCGCGGCGTTAGCTCCGCGGCGTGACTCAGGTTTGCACGCCACCCGGCCGGTCTTTCAACCTGGCCGTGCCCTTTCCTTACGCGGCCTGGGCCCCGCGGCATCGCTCGGTCTGGATGCGACCCCTGTCCGTATCGGTATCCGACAGTCCGCCGGTTCTTTCGCTTCCCGGGGCGCTGACTGCTATCGTTCGAGTCAGAACGCTGGTCATTCGCCGACCAGGGGCAAGCCCGTCAGGGCTTGTTCGGTTCCCGCCTCTCCGAACGCTCCGAGCTCTTCTGGACTCGTTTCAACGGTGGCTAGCTCACCTCCACGAGTCGCTATCGGCTCGGCCCCTCTGAGCTATTTCGCAGTCAGAGCTTCTGCGGCGTGACTCAGGTCTGCACGCAACCCCTTCGGAATTCCTCCGAAGCCTCGGTCTTCGCTATCCGAGTGCGTCCCGAAAAATCCTTTCGGGATTTCGGCTCTCCGCTTGCCGAGTGCGGCGTTGCCGGGCCTTGCGGTCCCGATCCCGCGCCGGCATCGCTGCCGACCGCCGGACTATGCCACCTTTTGGAGGAGCTGTCAACCCCGAAAATTTGTTCGATTTTGAAAGGCCAAAAATGAAGCCCGCCAGAAGGTGCCAGGCGATACATTCCGTCCGTATGGGTTCGGTTAGAATCGGGCTTGCTGAAAGAACCTGGCATAGGGGTTGCCGGTGGGGGCCGCCAGATGGCTGAGGGGAGTCATCACCCGCTGCTTGAGGCTGGCCACCGCGCCCATCACCTGGAGGTCAGCCGGGGCCACGTCGGAGTTGAAGTTGCGCAGTCCGGCCGGCAGTCCAGCGATGGCTACCGCGCCCACCGGCACATTGATCGGACGGGCCAGGAAGCGCGACTCGGACGCGACTCGCACCCTGAATTCAGGGACTGGAGCCAGTTGCGGCGCGGCAGGGAGATCGAGGCCACTGGCTGCGGGCAGCATGAAGGGGACGCTCATTCCGACCATTGCGTGGCGCTCCTTTCTCCAGGTTGATTGCAGCATATCCCATCGCACGCTCTGGAGTTCACCGAAAAGGTGTTAAGGGAGTGTAATCGGTGTGAACAGATTGTGAACTTTCGCGCCCGCCAGATGAACCGACTTTCTGGTAACAAGTGGGCAACCCGCGCCGGCTCCGGCCCGGCTAGGATCGGAGCCATCCAGCAGACAAGGGGTTGTTTTCATGCAGATCGAGTCCCCCACCCGAGAGCAGGCCGTCATCGCTCTGCGAGCCCGCAGCGCCGAGCTGATTCGCGAGGGAAACATGCGCGGGGCCGAGCAGGTGCAACGCGACCAGGTGCTCCTCTCCGGAGCCAGAGGGGAAACGCTCTATGACATGCATCGCCACGCCAGCCAGAAGGCGAGCATCCGGTTCCCGCAGGATGAAACTCTGGGTGATGCGCTGACCTGGAATCCGGGTCTCATGCTCGGCACCATCCTGGGCACGATCGGTGGGGTCGTCGCCCTTGGCGCGGGGCTGTCCACCGGCAGCCCGGTGGCACTCGGAGCAGGCGTGGCCCTGCTGGCCACCACCGGGGGAGGGATCCTCTGGCTCAAGAATCGGATCGACCAGCGCAATCAGGGCCAGGACGTGTTGCGGGCCATCGAGAGCAACCAGGATTACATCCGCGGCTATACTCCAGCGGCCGCCCCTCCCGAGGTGCAGATCGACCGCAAGGTCTTCCTGGCCGCCCTGCAGGCTCAGGAGGCAAAGCTGGCTTCGGCCGGCAAGTACGCCCGCGCGGGCGAGATGCGCAAGGTGCACGAATCGCTCTCCGGGCTCGAAGGCAAGACGGTGGAGGAGCTCTTCCAGAACCTGATCGCGAGCAGCAACCGGGAAGTGCTCGACCTGGTGCAGGGCTCCCTCAGCGCCGACATCGCCGAGAGTATCGAGACTCTGGCCGAGGTCAGCAAGCTGGTGGGCGCTCAGGGCCAGGCCCTGTTGCGCGAAGACGGCGACTCCCTGGTCATCGGCGGGGTGGTGCTGAAGAAACGAGCCGAGGCAGCAGCCGCCTGAGCCGTATCCTCCTGACCCTGCTGTTGCTGGCCCGGGTGGCCCTGGCCCAGCCGGCCGACCTGGTTGTCCGGGACGCGCGCGTCCATCCGCTGGACGGCCCTCCCACCGAGGCCGTGGCCGTGCGCGCCGGGCGCATCGTCTACGTGGGACCCAACTCGGGGGTAGGGGCATTTGTCGGGCCCGGAACCCGGGTGCTCAGCCTGCCCGGCCGCATGGTGCTGCCCGCCTTCCACGACTGCCACGTGCATCCGCTCGAGGGCGGCGTGGAGCTCGGACGGCTGCTGCTGGAGAGCTCGGCCACCTCCCCCCGGGTCTGGCTCGACCAGCTGGCCGCCTACGCCCGCGAGCATCCCGAGAAGCGCTGGATCGTGGGCGGGGGCTGGGCCAACCCGGTCTTCCCCGAGGGCAATCCCAGCCGCAAGCTGCTCGACGCCGTAGTCAGCGACCGTCCGGTCTACCTGGTCACCGCTGACGGCCATTCTGCCTGGCTCAACAGCGCCGCTCTGGCCGCGGCCGGCATCACCCGTCAGACGAGCGACCCGCCCGGAGGACGCATCGAGCGCGAGCCAGACGGCACCCCCGGAGGCACGCTGCGCGAGAGCGCCCTGGAGCTGGTATCGGCGCATCTTCCTCCCACCACGCCCGAAGAGCGCCAGGAAGGCCTGCGCAGGGCCCTGGCCCTGGCCCATGGCTTCGGGATCACCACCCTGCACGAGGCTCACGCCCGCGATGAGGCCGATCTGGCCGCTTATGCCGCTCTGGAGGCGCGCGGACAGCTGAAGGCTCGCATCATCGCCGGCCTGCCCACCGAGCCCGGTCAGGGAGCGGGCCAGGTGCACGGGTTGCTCGCCCTGCGCAAGCGCTATTTGAGCCGACGTCTGCGCCCCACGGCCGCCAAGATCTTTGCCGACGGGGTGATCGAATCGCGCACCGCGGCGCTCTTGAAACCCTATCGCGACGGAACCAGCGGCCTGCTCAACTTCCCCCCCGAGGAGCTGACCGAGCTGGTCGTGGCGCTGGATCGGGCCGGCTTTCAGATCCACGTGCACGCCATCGGCGACCGGGCCGTGCGGCTCACCCTGGATGCCCTGGAGCAGGCCCGCCAGAGCAATGGATGGCGCGACGCGCGTCATCACCTGGCTCACCTCGAGATCGTCCACCCCGAGGACCTGCCGCGCTTTGCAAGCCTGGAGGTGGGAGCCACCATTCAGCCCCTCTGGGCTCAGCGCGACAGCTACATCCGCGAGCTGAGCGAGCCTTTTCTGGATGCCGAGCGCAACGCTCGTCTCTATCCCCTGGCCGCCCTGGCGCGCCACGCTCGCCTGGCGGGCGGTAGCGACTGGTCGGTGTCCAGTCTCAACCCCCTCCAGGCCATCGAGGTGGCCCTGACCCGGCGCGGCCCCGACGAGCCGGCTGGCGAGCCCTGGCTGCCCGAGCAACGCCTCGACCTGGATACCGCCCTGCGCGCTTACACCGTGGGCGGGGCCCATGCCAGCTTTCAGGAGAATGAGACCGGCACCCTGACGGTGGGCAAGGCGGGCGACCTGATCGTGCTCGAGCGAGACCTGTACCTGGTCGAGCCCTCCGAGATCGGCTCGGTCAAAGTGCTGCGGACCTTCTTTGAAGGGGAGGAGGTCTATACGGCCTCGCCCTGAACGCGGGTCACTTCCTGGCGGATGCTCAGCTCGCCCAGGCTGCCCACGATGGTATAGCCCTCGGCGGTGGGTTGGATGGTCTCGCGCAGGTGCCGCGCTCCCAGCCTGCCCTCCACGGTCAGGCTGCCGTCCTCCAGCGGGGTGATGCGGGCCCGGTAGTCTTCACCACCCACCTCGCCCTCGATCACAGCGGCCTCATCCTCCTCGCGGGCCAGCAGACGGATCGGAATCGTGCCCGCCTGGCCCTGGATGGTCTCACGCCGATCGTCGGGGTGAATCTCCAGACGCAGGTCGGGGCCTTCGAGCGTGCGCTGAAAGTGGGGTCCGGGGCGGGAGGTGAGCTGGCCCAGGCTGCTGGAGATGTCGTAGGAGTCGGCCCGAATGCTGTAGTCCAGGCTCTCGCCCTCAAGCCAGGTGTGTACCGTGGCTTGCTGACGGCGGTTCTCGAGCAACGAGACGGCCAGGGGGAGCGAGATGACATCGGCGCCGGGGACAAACAGGGCTTCGGCGGGCCGGTCGATTCGGGAAAAGTTGACGCGCATGGCCCCAGGCTAACTCAGGGCGGGCGTTCCCGTCACGATCCCGCGAGGATCTCATGGGCTCGCACTCGGGTTTGCGCAATCGGACGAACAAAGCCGGAACTGCGTTCAAGCGCCTTGTAAAAGGCAAGACCAGAGGCCCTGCGCTTGAAGATCAGGCCGGCTTGCGGTTCCCCCCGCGCAAAGCGGCGATCTTGTCCTCGAGCTTCTTGAGGTTCTCCACCCGCTCGGGGTCGAGGAAGGAGCCCTTCTTGGCCTCGGCGATCCGGTTGGCCAGCTCTCCCAGGAAACCCTTGCCCTGCTGCTCGAGCAACTCGTCCTCTTCCCACTCGGCGCGGATCTCTTCCTTGTTGTGGGCGTAGTAGGTCAGGGCTTCCTGCACCTCCTCCAGGGTCAGGCCCAGGCTCTCGGCGATCCAGTCGGGCGACTTGCCGTAGTCGGCGCAGGCGGCTACCGAGGAGACTCGCACTCCGCGCCCTTTGATCTTGGGTGATTTGACGATGTGGGGAAAATCCATGCAAGCTTTGTAGCTCATGCAGAGCGACAACTCCTGCCACAGGAGGATGTCGCGCCCCCGCCCTGGCCGGCGCGGTGGAGAGCTGGACGGGCCGGGCCTGGATGAGAAAGCGCCAGGTCGATCTTTCGGCCTACCAGGGCGGTCCGCTGCACCTTCGCTTCCGGTTGAGCGCGGACGGATCCAACACCGCCAGTGGCATCCGCCTCGGCTCCATGGCCCTGGAAGGCAAGCGTGATGGAGCCCCGGTCAGCCTGCCGGTGGAAGACCGCTCCCAGGAGGAGAGGAAGCTGCTCTGGCAGGTTCTGGAGCAGCCGGGGGGCACGGCTCGGGAGCAGGGGCTGGCCCAGCTGGCGGAGGCCACCCGCCAGCTGGGCTCGGCCCGCGAGGCCTTGAGCCTGGGCCCGTCTCCCGAGAGCGATCTGGTGGGCCTGGCCGGCAAGCTGGGCAGCCGCGCAGCGAAAGAAGTGTGGCCTTCGGTCGCCTCCCTGAAGCAGCGGCCTCGCGCCCTGGCCTGCCTGGAGGAGCTGCGTCGCCAGCATTCGTCGGCCGACGTGGCCCGGCTCTGGAAGGTGCTCGCTCCGGCCGGCGATTCGCCCGATTTCGAGCGCCTGAAGACATCGCTGACCGAACTGGCCGCCCAGGAGGGCGTCCGCGCCGCCGTGCGCCGCTTCAGCGGCTTTGGCATGACCTCGGTGGCGGCCGTGGAGCGCTCGGTCAAGCTGCATGATCTGGCCCGGCGCCTCGATCCGGGTCGCGCCGAGAAGCTGTGGGAGGAGCTGCAGCAGTCGGGGGCCGACCCGCAGGTGCTGGAGAAGCTCGATCAGCACGTGCGCGACTTTCGTCCCGAAGGCACCTGGGCCCGGGTGCGCCCCGCCTCCTGGGCCTTCCGCGAAGTCTGGCAGGACAGCCCGGGCGCCGACTACGAGCCCCGCGCCGATAGCTCGCTGGTGACCCCGCCCATCTCTTTGAGCGGAATGCAGAAGGCCAGCCTGCGCTTCTGGTCGGGATTCTCGCTGGAGCGGGGATATGACCAGGTGCGCGTGGAGGTCTCTCAGGATGGCGGTCAGCGCTGGCGCGAGCTCGAGTCCTACACCGGACGAGGAGCCAGGGCCCGGCGCTCGGTCAGCCTGGACGAGTTCGCCGGCAAGACCGTGCAGTTGCGTTTTCGTTTGACCTCGGACGGGAGCAACCAGGCCGGCGGCATCTCGCTGGGCCAGCTCACTGTGGTGGGGGAAGACGAACGGGGTCGCGCCCTCAAGCGGGTGGTGGATCCGAAGGCGCGCGAAACCCGGGCCGAGCTGGCCCGTCTGGCCTGCCAGGCCCCCGGCGACCTCCCCGAGCTGGAGCAGGTGGCCGCCCTGGCCGGCGGCACCCGCAATGCGCTCGGCCTCTGGTCGCTGGTGCGTGGGGCTGATCCTGCCCGTCGTTCCACCGCCGCTGCCATGGCCGCCGAGGTTGGGGTGGAGAGCGTGCTGCGCGCCTGGCCGTCGCTGGCCACCTGCCCGGAAGCCCAGCTGCCCGGCGTGCTGCAGGCTGCCCGCGACTGCAACAAGGGCTGGGAGGCCCTGGCCAGCGACCTGTTGGCCCCCGATCTACCCGAGCGCGCCCGGGCCCTCAACCGGCTGGTCGAGCACCTGGGCGAGGAAGCCGCCCTGCAGCGCTGGCCCGCCCTGGTGGCCAGCACCCACGGCACGCTGGCCGACCGGGTCGAGGCCGAGGAGCTGGCCGCCCGGCTGGAGGGTCGCGTGGCTGGCCGCAGCCGCGAGCAGGTGGCCGAGAGCCTGGCCGACTCCCAGCTCGGCCGCGAGG
>QWHO01000730.1 GCA_021404945.1 bacterium CPR1 | reverse complement strand
TGGTCCGTGGTGGACCGTGGGCAAATAACCGAGGCTCAGTTGAGCTGGAATCGAAGGCGGCTGCACTGTGGGTCCGTTTAGCGCCGTTTGCCTGCCTGGTGCCAGACCAAAGTGCGAGCACATGAGCCGACTCAAGGCTTGTTGGCTGGAACAAACTTGAGGCACACCGAGTTGATGCAGTAGCGAAGCCCGGTGGGCTCAGGGCCGTCCTCGAAGACGTGGCCCAGGTGCCCGCCGCAGCGCGAGCAAAGCACCTCCATCCGCACCATGCCGTGGCTGGTGTCGGTCACGTTGACCACGCTGCCCGGCTTGAAGGGCTGGCAGAAACTGGGCCAGCCGGTGCCCGACTGGAACTTGGCCTTCGTCTCGAACAGCACCTGGCCGCATCCTACGCACAGGAACTGGCCCGGCTCCTTGCTCAAGATCATGGGGTTGGTCTGACACGACATCTCGGTGCCCTTACCCCGCAGGATGCGATACTGCTCGGGGGTGAGCTGCTTTTTCCACTCGGCGTCGGTCTTCTGGACGGGGAACCTGGGCTCAGCCATGGTCGCCCCGACCAGGGCCACGGTGAGAGCCAGGAACGCGATTGTCTGCTTCATGCTCTGGTCAACAGCGCGTTGGAAAGAAAAGTTCCCGGTGCGCAGGTCAGCCCTGATGCACGATGCGGGCGATGGTCTCGATGGCTCGCTCTACCCGGGGAGACCAGTAGGCTGTGTTCAGCCGGATGAAGTGCTTGAAGCGCGGACTGGTGCTGAACAGGTGGCCCGGAGCCAGGGTGATGCCTTCCTGCAGGGCTTTCGAGTAGACCTCGAGCGCGTCCACATGGCGCGGCATCTCGATCCAGAGCACGAAGCCCCCGGTGGGGTGGGTGCACCGGGTACCGGCCGGAAAGAGCCGCCCCACCGCGTCGGCCACCCGCGCGGTCTGGCTGGCATAGATGCGGCGCACCCGGCGCAGGTGCTGGTCGTAGCCGCCGTTGGCCAGGAACTCGGCCACGGCCAGCTGGGTGGCGGCCGGGCTGGCCAGGTTGGTGAAGGTCTTGCTCAGCTCCACCCGATCGCGGAAGCGCTCCCCCGTTACCACCCAGCCGATGCGGTAACCGGGGGCCAGGGTCTTGCTGAAGGAGGAGCAGAGCAGCACGTGCCCGGGCTGCTTCTCGAAGGCCTTCAGGGCGTGGGGGCGGTGGTGGTCGAAGCAGAGATCCCCGTAGACGTCGTCCTCGATGACCGGGATGTCGCGCTCGGTGGCCATCTCCACCAGGCGGATCTTGGACCCTTCGGGCATGCGGCTGCCCAGCGGATTGGAGTGGCACGGAGTGCACAGCACAGCCTTGATGGGATGCTGGTTCATGGCGAACTCCAGCGCGTCCAGGCTGATCCCCGTGTCGGGATGGGTGGGGATCTCGATGGCTTTGAGTCCCAGCATCTCGATGGCCTTGAAGTGCCCGTAGAAGGCGGGCGACTCCACCGCCACCGCGTCGCCGGCCTGGCAGGTGGCCTGCAGGGCCAGCACCAGGGCCTCCTGGCAGCCGTTGGTGACGACGATGTCATCCGGGCTGAGCACGCAGCCGGCGTCGAGCATGCGGCGGGCGATCTGCACGCGCAGCTCCTCTGAGCCGGGAGCAAACTCGTACATCGTCGTCTCCAGGGGCCGATTGCGGGCCACCGTGGCCAGGCATCGGTTCAGGCGCTGGGTGGGCATCAGCTCGGGATTGGGGGCGGCCGCGCCCAGGGCCAGCCGAGAGCGGTCACGGTGGTCGCGGATGAAGCGCATGATCAGCTCTCCTACCGTGACTTCGCGCGGGCCCTCCAGGGGCACGGCCGGCTCGGGAGGGGCGGGCGGCTCGGGCCGCGCGGCCCGCACGTAATAGCCCGACTGAGGCCGGGCTTCGATCAGACCC
>QWHO01000729.1 GCA_021404945.1 bacterium CPR1 | reverse complement strand
GATCGAGTTGGCCCGGATGTATGCCTCGGCCGATGTCTTCGTCCAGCCATCCATGACCGATACCTTCAGCAACGTGGTCCTGGAGGCCATGGCCAGCGGACTTCCCTGCGTGGTGGCCGCTTGCGGCGGGCCCAGGGACATCGTGCACGACGGAGTCGACGGTTATCATGCCGCGCCCCGGGATGTGGAGGACTTCTGCGCCAGGATCCAGGACATGTTGGACAACCCGGAGCGGCGCAAGACCTTTGGCGAGCGGGCGGCCGCCTTTGCCAGGGCCCAGCAATGGGACGACCTGTGCCGTGAGCTTCTGGACCAGTACGCCCGGGTTGCGCGAGGCGTTTTATGCTGAAGATCGTGCCCGTGATCCGCGAGTCCCAGGTCCGGCGCTTCATGGACCTGTCCTGGCGAGTCCACAGCGACCCGGCCACGCTGTGGGTCCCTCCGGTGTGGATGCACCTGCGCCAGTTGATGGGGCGGCTGCGCGACCCGGAGAGGCGTTTTCTGCTGGCCCTGAAGGACGGAGAGCCGGTGGCCCGGGTGGGAGTGAAGATCCACGGGGATGCGCTGCACTTTGGCTTCATGGAGTGCGTCCAGGGTCACGGCCAGGCCCTGGCCCGGCTGCTGGAGGAGGCTCACCAGCTGGCGCCTCAGCTTCCCATGCGGGGACCTTACCACTTCCGCCTGGAGGAGCCCTACAGCGGCCTTCTGGTGGAGGGCTTCGAACATGAGCCATACTTCCTGATGCCTTACAACCCGGCCTATTATCTCGAGTATCTCGAGCAGGCCGGGATGCACAAGCTCAAAGACCTCTATGCCCACGAGATCCTCCCCGACAGCGCGCGGCTCGAGGTGGCCCGGAAGGCGGCTCAGCGGGCCGAGCAGTGCGGGGTCGAGGTGCGCACGCTCAAACGCTCGCGCCTTCCTCAAGACGTTCGCAGCATGGCCGAGGTCTTTGACAGCGCGCTGTCAGGGAACTGGGGTTTCGAGCCGATCGATGAGGAGCAGGTTCAGGCCTTGCTGCTCCTGACCCGTTACTTTCTTGACCCCAAGCTGGTCTGGCTGGCCAGCTACGAGGGTCGCGATGTCGGGAGCCTGTTCATGCTGCCCAACTACAACCCGCTCATCAAGGCCGCCCGTGGTCGCCTCACACCGGGCTTCGTGTTGCGTTTCCTGTGGGGGCGAAAATCCATTGACAGCTTCCGCGGCTATGCACTGGGGGTGCGACGCGACCTCGGCGCTGACCTGTCCGGAGCCATGGTGGCCGGCGCCCTGGCCAACGCCGTGCTGAGCGAGGGAGTGCGCGTGAAGTGGCGGGCCCTCGAGGTGTCCTGGGTGCTCGAGGACAACCAGCCCATGAATAGCCTCGCCCGCGTTCTGGGAGGCCGCCGCTACAAGGTCTATCGCGTGCTGGAGAAGCCTGCGCTCCGCTAAACTTCGTCGCATTGACCGTGCCACGTAACGTGCGGTGAGAAACTTGTTTCGAACCGCTCCCAAAGTGTTGTGGCACGGGCGATGCGACGAAGTTCAATCTGTTGAGGATTCATCGCACAGTCTATGCGAGGGAGTATAGGACGGGATTGTGCGGAAGACACTGAGCAAAGTATGCTTTCCATGGCAGTAGCACTATGCTTGCGTCGCACATCGATCGAGCTTGATGAGGAGGTCCTTGCCCAGGTTCAACAACTGCTGGGCACGACAGGAGTCAAAGATACGGTTGACCGGGCTTTTCAGGAGGTCATCCGTGGTGAGCTTCGGCGAAGGCTCGCCCGTCGCATCCAGAGCGAACTGCGCCGCGACAGTGCGATGCGACTCTCGCTCGCAACGATTCACAAGGTGCTCGCCCGCGCGGCAGTCAAACCGCTCCTGCGTCCGGCGCGCAAGAAGTGAGCGCCCGCGGCGTGCG
>QWHO01000225.1 GCA_021404945.1 bacterium CPR1 | reverse complement strand
CCCGTGCAATTGAACCAACTCCGCTTTGAGCCGGGCCAATGCCGCCATCTTGCGATCAACCTCTGCCATCTTTGCTCCGATTTGGTTAATCACGTAAGCACACGGCGCTTCACCCCGCTCGCGCAGGCCAAGTATCTCCCCGATTTCCTCCAGGCTAAAATCCAGCGCCTTCGCTCGCTGGATAAAGCGGAGACGTTCGACATCCGCTTGACGGTAAACCCGGTAGCCGCTCTCATTTCGGGCCGCCGGGGGCAGCAAGCCGATTTCCTCGTAGTAGCGCACCAGCGAGGGAGCCACACCGGCTTGCCGGGCCAAGTCGCCAATACGTATTTGGTTTTCCATTTTTATCTTCCGTACTCTCAAATTATCGTGGAGATGATTATATACCTTCAAGTAACTTGAAGGTCAAGCCCCAAAATCAAATAAGCTGGTAAGCTCAATCTCCATAGTTTTGACATTTCCCAGGTCGTTTACTACAATTCCGTAGGAATTCTACAGAATAGATGTCAGATCGGCCATAAAATTTATCCGCAGAGATTTTTTGAAAAGGAGCAGAGGTCTTATGTGGCGACTGTTTTTTTTACTGATAGGGCTGCTGGTAGTGTTACTGCTGGCAGGGTGCGGTGAGGCTGCCCCTGCCTCAACACTGGCTCAACCGGCAGCCTCAGCCCCGGAGATAACCGTTTACAAGTCCCCCACCTGAGGCTGCTGTGGCGGCTGGAGTGACTACATCAAAGAAAACGGCTTTACTGTCAAGGTCGAAGATACTCAAGACCTGGCGGCGGTCAAAGTCCGTTATCAGATACCTCCCCAACTCCAGGCTTGCCATACGGCCATCGTAGATGGCTACGTCGTGGAAGGGCATGTGCCGGTGACCGAAATTCGGCGGCTCTTGGCCGAACGACCCGACATTATCGGGTTGGCCGTACCGGGTATGCCAGTCGGCTCCCCCGGCATGGAAGTGGCAGGGAGTGCCCCCCAGCCTTTTGAGGTGATTGCCTTTGATCAATCGGGCAAAATAGAGGTCTTTGCCAGTTACCCCAAACAGTAGCCGGAAACCTGTCGGGCTTCTGAAGTAGTTATTTTGTATGCGATATTTTCAAAGGAAAAACGTATTGCACGAAACTTTCAAAAAGACGCATTGGTTGACTACCCTGGTGTTCCTGAGCCTGGTAGGGTTAGGGATAACCAGTTGTGGGGGAAATTCCTTCGTCTTAGGGCAGCCTGGACAACTCACCCTGGTCTTTATTTACGCCGATGGCTGAGCGCCTTGAGCGACGGTGAAGCCCATCGTGGATGGGCTGGAGACACAATTCAGCGATCAGCTTGCCTTTCAACGAATTAACGCCAATGAAGGCGATGGCCCGGCCATTATGCGGGCTTATCGAATTCAGGGCCATCCCACCATCCTGGTTGTTGATGAGACAGGCCAGGAAATAAAGCGTCTCATTGGGCCACAATCGGCGGAAGTCCTGGCCGAAACCATTCAACAAGCCCTGGCTTCGACCCCCCGTCAACCTGGGTCGGCAGTTACCTCAACCCCTGTACCACCGCTGCCCACGCTGGATACAACCGAGGTGGCTTTGGGGTAACAGGTTTACCTACAGCACTGCACCATCTGCCACGGCCAAAATGCTGAAGGTCAACCGAATTGGAAAGTCCCGGACGCCAACGGCAATCTGCCCGCGCCGCCGCACGACGACAGCGGCCACACCTGGCACCACGCCGATGGGCTGTTGTACGAGATCATCCGTGACGGCTTCCGTGACCCGCTCAAGCCGCCCGATAGCCCCTTGACCATGCCTGCCTTTGGCGACAAGTTAAGTAATACCGAGATTCGGGCGGTCATCACCTACTTCAAAAGTCTCTGGTCAAAGCAGAGCCGCCAGTTTCAATGGCAGGTGACGCAGCAGCAGCCCTTTCCAACAGTGAGACCGGCAGGTAACCCGTGAGGCCAAGATGGAGCGAATCATCAACAAGAGAGTCAGCAACTTGTCGTCGCTGCCATCCCCGCCTCTCGGAGGGCAGCTGAAGCGAGCACGATAAACCGTGTAGCATGAATTTTCAGCCTCAGTCGGTCAAAATTATCTCGAACGCCTACAGCCAGCCCTTCTGCTCGGCCAGCCGCGCGGCCTCCAGCCGGTTTTGCGCCCCCAATTTCTGAATGGCGGTGGAAATGTGATTACGCACCGTCCCCTCGGACACAACCAGCCGGGCAGCAATCTCTGCGATGCTGGCTCCGTCTAACGCCACGGCGAGTACCTCCCGCTCCCGCCTGGTCAGCGGGTTGTCGCCTTCACTCAAGGCCGCCAAGGCGAGTTCGGGATCGACGACGCGCTCGCCGGCAACCACGCGACGAATAGCGATCGCCAGCTCAGCGGCCGGAGCATCTTTGAGCAGGAAGCCGACGGCGCCGCTCTCCATGGCCTGGCGGAGATAGCCGCTCCGCCCAAAGGTGGTCAGGATCACAATGCGGCAGGACGGCAGGCGCTCGTGCAACGCCCGGGCTGCGCTCAACCCTCCACCACCCGGCATTTCAATGTCCAACAATGCCACATCGGGCTGGGTCTCCAAGGCGGCTGGCACCACTTCATCCCCCCGCGCGACCTCGGCGACCACCTCAATATCTTCTTCCAGACGTAAGAGCGCGGCCAGCGCCCCGCGCACCATCGCCTGATCTTCAGCCAACAGGACTCGAATCATCGTTGCCACTCTCGCTCGTCTATCTCACTGCCTCGAATGGGGAGTTCGACCCGAAGCTGGAATCCCGGATTGCCTTCGCAGGACAGTGGACCTGCTTCCACCAGCCCTCTATGGGCGGTGACGCGTTCGGTGAGGCCGGAGAGGCCGCTGCCAGTCCGGACAGGCGTAGTATCTCGTTCTCTCTGGTGATACCCATCGTTGATCACCTCAACGCAGGCGTTGCCGTTCTCGCTACGCACCCGGATGGTGCATTGCCGGGCGCGGCTATGCCGGATGACGTTGGTCACGCCCTCGCGCACCGTCCAAGCCAGGACAGTATCAATGGCTGGCGGCAGTGCTTCAACCGCGTGTTCGACTGTACAAGTGATCCCCGCCGCCTCCAACATCTGGCGTGCCCCCGTCAACTCGCTGCGCAGGGTTGGCTGCCGATACCCGGCGACAGCCTCGCGCACCTCGCGCAAGGCCCGGCGGGCCTCGCGCTCGATCTCGTGGATTTCCTGAGCGGCCCGTGCCGGCTCCTCCTCCACCAAGCGCCCGGCCAGTTCGCTCTTCAAGGTGATCAGGGAGAGGGTATGGCCCAGGAGATCGTGCAGATCGCGTGCCAGTCGCAGCCGCTCTTCCGTCACCGCCTGACGCGCCAACTCGCCCCGCGCGGCATACAATTCTCGTAGCGCATCCGCCAAGCGAGCGACGCCGATCAGATCTACCCCAAGACCTCGGACAAGCAACACCAGCGGCAGGATATGCAGCCAGTCCGTCTGGGCGATACCACCGCTAAGCCCCACGCCGACGGCCAGCGTGAGGAGTGTCAGGGCCACAACGGCGGCGAAGGCGCTGTATGTGGGGAGCACGATCCCAACCACGCCACTAACGCCGACGAAGAGCCATAGAAAGGCGCTGCCATAGGCCAGGCTCAGGTAGAGCACCAATGCTGCGAGGCCAGCGAGCACAATCAACGATGTCCGGAACCCAGAACGGAGGCGAACCTTATGGGTCAACGGATGAGGCCACATGAACCAGGTGTAGGTGATTACAAAGATGACCAATCCAGCCAGGGCAATGAAAAAACGCACTGGCGTGAGCGGCGTTTGGACGAGAGAGATAATTGGGAACAAGAGGCACACGAGCCACGTCTGCGCATAGGCTCGCCAGAGGCGGACGGAGATCCCACTGGAGGCGACCACCTCCGGCAGCCCTCGGACACTGAGGAGGGGATGATTGAAGAGCCAATCCTGAACTCGTGTCTTTTGCACTCGTTCTGGCCTCATATTTCAGACGACCTCATTTGAAGTACCTCTCACGTTACATTACTATTTTACCCTTTCGTCTTCGGATGTACCAAAACAGTAGGCCGGAGACCAGGCCAAGCACCAGCGCGATGGCCATTGCCATGATGGAAGCGACGAGCGCAGGCTTGAGGGTCATCAAGAAGACGAGGCCGAATAACAGAGTGGCCATTATTTGCAGCATGGCGGGTTGGCAACCAACCCTACGATCATTTGATTTTAGGAATCCAACGCGGCACGGACTGGCAATAATTCTCGTACGCTGCGCCGAATTTCTCTTTCAACGTCGGTTCCTCATACAAGGTGACGAACAGATGAAACGCCAGGAAGACCCCAACCGCGTAGGCGAGCAGCCAAATTGTTTTGAACCAGAGAAAGTGACCGATGATGACGGTCAGCACACCCAGGTAAATCGGGTTGCGCACGTAGCGATATAACCCTGTTGTCACTAACGCTTTTGGCGGGTCAATCGGATTGGGCGTGCCGTGGCCCCTGAACGTGAAATCCCAGAAGCACCATAGAATCGTCACGCCGCCGAGGAGCCAGAGGGGCAAGGCAAGATAGGCCAAGAGGCCTGTCTCGACTTGCGGCTCTCTTGGCAGAAGAGCGAAGGGAATGTAACCCGCCCCAAGGCCCGCCACGAGGATGAGAAATAAAAGAGATTTGAGGGCGGTCATAGTTGACCCCTTTCTGAGAATCTAAACACAACCACCATTGCCGGCTAGCCGTTATGTGACTGAGCGTCCCCAATACGAAGGCCCCAGAGAATGAGCGCCATCGAAATGAAAAATATCGGCGCAGCCGAATACAGCACGACCTTGATAATAACCTCCTGAAAGGCGCTCCCATGAGCAGTTCCTGCCGCCAGCGGTATGGTAGAGACAGCCAGCTCTCCAGACTGCAGCCATCACGTAGGAAACCAGCGTAGCAAAACTCGAAGAGAGGTACGTTCAGAACGCGATCCGTGACGCTGTCGCGCCGAGATTGAGCCTGGGCCACAACAGCCCCAGGCCCAGTAGCATGACGCCCTGCAAGGCGCTCAGTGTATGGACTGACAGTCCAAGGCGCGGTACGGGAAGGGAGGGAATGGCAAAGCCTTCCAGTGCCGAAAACACGAAGAGCACAACGCCTATCTGGAGCATGCGATGGCCCTGACGTGACACTATGTTCGATGAGTTCATACTTGTGTGCCTTTCTGCCCGATAAAGGACGGGTGGCCTGACTCCATTTGACGGCCCAGAAGCCCAGCCCGTGCCCGTCATTCTAAGGAGAGGGACACAGGCGCCCGAAAAACCCACCATCGGCTTCTAAATAAGCAGCTCAACTCGGCGAGAGGTCACGACGAGCCGGCGGACGCAGGGCCCAGGAGGCGACCGTGAGGCCGGTGAAGATGATCGGCGCCACCAGCATGCCAGCGCCATCACCCACCGCCAGGTGGGAGGCAGCCGCTCCCGTGTAGTTGAAGATCAGCCCGGCGTAGGCCCACTCCTTGAGCCGGGGGAAACGCGGGACGAGCACCGCCACCGCCCCAAGCAGCTTCCAGACGCCGATGATGATCAAAAAGTAGGCTGGGTAGCCCAGGCTCTCGATGTCCGCGCGGACGTATGGTATTTGCAGGATGTCCCACACTCCTCCCAGCACGGACTCGGCGGCGACAAGCACGGTGATGACCCAGTAGGCGATGATGCGGCCTCGGGAGGAGGCGGCGGAACTGGCGAGGTCGGTCATTATGTTCGATGAGTTCATATTTGTGTGCCTTTCTGCCCGATAAAGGACGGGTGGCCTGACTCCATTTGACGGCCCAGAAGCCCAGCCAAAGACTGTCATTCTAATATCGTCACCCGCCCGTTATGGCCGTCCACCCGGACTCGCTGGCCGGTCTGGAGCCGGGTCGTCGCCTGGTGGACCCCCACGACAGCAGGCAGGCCATATTCGCGGGCGACAATTGAGCCATGCGTCATCAGCCCGCCAATTTCCATCACCAGGCCGCCGGCAGTGAGAAATAGGGGTGTCCAACCCGGATCGGTCGAGGGGCACACCAGGATCTCGCCTGGTGCCAGACGCGCCTCATGCGGGTCGAAAATTACCTGCACCCGACCTTCAACCAGGCCTGGCGAGACCGCCTCGCCGAGCAAATCATTTTCGCTCGCGGTCGCATCGCTCACACCCTCGTAGAAGGTCTCACCCGTGCTGAGAAGGATGCGGGGCATCTGCTTGCGGCCGCGCTCGCGTTCGTAATCGGCGCGGTTGGCGACAACAATGTTTTTCAAATCGGCCTTATCGCCCCCGGCGAAGCGCTTCAGCGTCTCAAAAGGCACAAAGAAAATATCCTCGGTGCGTTCCAGCGCACCCTGGGCCACGAATTTCTGGGCGTAGCCCAGCAAGGCGGCGCGATAGATGCCGTAGACATGGGCGATGTAGAACAGCGGCGCCTCGCGCAGCCCACCAAGGGTGCGCATTTGCCGGATCAGGCCGCCGAGCAAACGTGCCCGCAGCCAGCCGAAACGCAGTTTGCGGGCACGAGCCACATACTCCCTGGCGAGGTGTTCGGCCTGCTCGACTCTCTGCTGGAATAGAACGTCAGGGGCAAGCAGCGGGTCTTCCAACTGCAGATAACCCAGCAAGGTTTGCAGAATGGGCGTGGGATCATCGCGCCAGCGTGGCCTACCCAGGTCAATTTCGGCCATACCGCGTATCCCATACGTTTGCAAGAACTCATCAAGTGCATCCTGCGCACTCAGGGGTAGTTGTCCCTGGCGATACGCTTCAACTAGGGCTTCGACCGGCTCGGTGCGTATCATCTCTAACGCTCCCGCATCGGCGCGAATCTTCTGCGCCGCTGCCCACAGCTTCAAATCCATCTCCATCGTCACATTGTCGGGCAGACCGCGCAGCAGTTGCAAGGCCGTCCCGGGAGGCTCGCCCAGCCAAGCTGAGAGCCAGCGCTCCACGAGTGACAAGCCACCCGAGACCACCGGCATTACGACCGGCATGATGTTGAGCGAGATACGCTCAGCGTGGGGCAGATCGCGTTCCATCGCTCGTAAGCACGCGCCTAGATCGCTCGCCGCCTGGACATGCTGCTGAACCTCGGCCACATACTGCTCGGCGTCGGCGATGAGACGGGGGCGAACCTGGTCAGGCCTGAGCAGGGCAGCGAGAAGGCGACGCAGGAGGGGTAACAAGGCCAGGAAAAGCATGACCAGTCGCCGCGCTGTGAGGACTCGTTTGGCCGGGAAACGCTTCTCTTCTATCAGGCGGAGGAGCGTTTCCCGGCCGCCCGGTTCTGTGCTGGCTAACAGAGCAAGCCCTACCTTTTGCAGACGCGGGTCGCGTCCGATATCGGTGAAATCGAGGAACAGGCGGTCCCCGACAGTGGGGAGAAGCTGGCGTGGCGAACGATGAATATGTAGAAGTCGGAATACACCGCTGAAAAGCAGGCGCAGCGTATCTATCCCCAGCGGTGTCAGTGGCTCACTGACTCCTTGAATAGCATTGAAATTGACGTAGAGGCGCAACTCCTCAGCGGGACCCGTATGCTCCGGCAGCGGATACAGGGCGGTAATAGGGCGCGCTTGCAGCAGGTAGATCTGCCGGTTCGCCCAGGCCCATTCGATATCTTGGGGTGAGCCGAAATGTTCGGCCACCCGCTGCCCAATTTGCGCCAGTTCGATAATCTGCGTATCGGGCAAGGCTTGCTCCTGGCTTGCCTCGCGCTGGACCGGCTCGATGCCGCCGGAAGCGCGAGGGACAACGGCCAACTCTTTCGTTCCCAGCCTACGTTCGGTAATTTTCCACTCGAGCGGATTGACGACATAGTGATCCGGATCTACCTGTCCAGAGACAATCGCTTCGCCCAGGCCAAAACTCGCCTCAATGACCATCTCGTCCCGACGACCGGTCACCGGATTTGTGGTGAAGAGGACACCTGATGATTCGGACGCGATCATCTTCTGGATGACCACAGCCAGCATCACTTCGTCAGGTGAGATGTGGTTGCGGGCGCGATAAGCCATCGCCCGTGCTGTCCATAGACTGCCCCAGCACCGCTTTACCGCATCGAGCACCGCGTCGTCAGCGACAATGTTGAGATAGGTATCCTGTTGACCGGCGAAGGCCAGACCCGGCAAATCCTCGGTAGTGGCCGAGGAGCGTATGGCGACAAAAGGATTGGAGAGTGTCGGGGTGTGGGAATTGGGGAGGGTGTGGTAAGCAGACGTGACTTCAGCGGCGATTTCGGCAGACAGCGTGCCCTGCTCGAAGAGAGCGCGGATTCTGGCAGAGATGTTTTCAAGAGCGGTGGACTCGTCGGGCAAGGTATTTTGGGCGAGTGAGAGAATGCCCGGCTGAAGGTGGTTGGCTTCGACGAAGGCATTGTAGGCATCGGTGGTGATAATGAAGCCAGGGGGAACGGCAAAACCGGCCCGGACGAGTTCGGCCAGGTTCGCGCCTTTGCCCCCCGCGCGCGCGAGCGTCGCTTCAGTGGATGAGAAGGGTAGAATATAGCTGGACATTCTTATCTCCGTTGTATAATTTGACCTCACGGCCCGTTCTCTGACTGGTCTGAGGGTCAATCAGCCGAGGTCACTAGCCTCTCCTTTTCCACGGGTTGCCCGAAGAAATCAAGCAGCAGCAATGCAAAGGCTTCCGGTTTCTCCTCCATCAGCAGGTGCCCCGTGTCTGGGAGCAGTTCCAGCCGCACCGCGCCAGGTATCTCCTGGTAAAGCTTATGCGCCCACTGGGGGCCGAAGTGTGGATCATCTTGACCCCAGACGATCATCGTCGGACGTTGGAACTGCCGCAACCCGTCCAGCAGGTCGAGCGTGCAGCGATTGTTCTGCGGATCCAACTGGCCGGCCAGGAAGCGCTGCGTTTTCGCCCGCCGGTGTCCATCGCTCAGGTTCGCCCGGATATAGCCCTGGACCAGCTCGGGGGTCAGCACACGCGTGTCTTTGACGGCTGAGGCAGTAGCCAGAAGTAATTCAAAAATGGCGGGGAAAGACCAGAGCCGGAGGATCAACGGGCCCAGGAGGGGCAGTTGGGTCAGGAGAACAAAAGGTTTCTCCTCAGCGGACGGCCAGTTGTCAAAGGCCTCGCAGTTGGTCAGCACCAGCCGGTCAACTCGTTCAGGCTGCTCGGCGGCAATCAGTTGGGCCACCGCGCCGCCATGATCGTGGCCGACCAGATTGACCCGCTCCAGGCCGAGCGCATCGAGGAAACCGATCAGCATCATGGCCTGAGCAGGCAGCGACCAGTCTGCTCCCGGCGCCGTCTCTGTGTCACCCAATCCGAGCAAATCCGGAGCCAGGCAGCGGAAGGTGCTGCTCAGACGAGGAATGACCTTCCGCCAGATGAACGACGAGAAAGGACATCCGTGGACGAGGACAACAGGTTTCCTTGTTCCCGCCTCGTAATAGGCGACGCGGGCGTCACCCACGTGGATGAAGTGTTTGTTGAATGAAAATGCATCGAGTTCCATCCAGGCCTCTTGTTGTATAACCGCAACCTTTCACTTTCGAGTATAACAGGGCCTCAGCACGAAAGGAAGTGAAGTCTGTCTTGATTTTGGGTATGACAAATGGAATAACTGGAGGCGTGACAAATGTCACAGAGAGTCTTGAGGCAAAAATGAGGCCCTATCTATCGGCCTGATGTAAGCCACTCGTCTCGCAGCGCCACAATTCCACTTAGCCCAGCGAGGACAAGCATCGCACCACCAAGGTAATAAACCATTTCGACGCCGGCCTGCTCCGCCAGCCAGCCACCCCAATCCAGGGATACAACCTTCATCACATTCCAGACTACATCCAGCCAGGTAAACACGCGACCCCGCATCGCGTCCGGTAGTTCACGCTGAACCCAGATCTGGTAGACCACCATCCCTGAGGAGGTGTTAAGCCCATAGATGAAGAGTAGTAGCCAGGCTAGTGGAGGCGCAGCCACAACAGCCAGCAGCATATCACCTACGCCGCGCACTACATAGGGACCGAAGAGCCAGCGCGGATGACGGTATTCCCGTGCCAGCAGGCCGAGCAGCGTGCCAACGCCGATGGCCAGAATGAACGAACCAAAGCCGCCGGGGGGAAGCCGGTAGTGCTCCTGAGCCAAGACGACGAGGAGGTGGCGCCAACGCTGAGAGACGCCAGCGCTTGCACGATCACCAGCCGTGAGACAAAACGATCCTGGCGGGCAAATCGCAGGCCATCACGGGCATCGGCCAAAAAGCCACACCTGCCTTGTGTGGAAATATGTCGGCCAGGTGGTATGGGCAGAAGTGGCAAGAGGAGCGCGGAGATAAAAAAAGTCAACGCATTGAAGACAAAAGCAGCTTCGGCCCCCACGATTTGAATGACACCCAGGGCCAGCGCCAAGCCGATAATCTGGACAAAGCGCCCAGTAGACCAGGAGATAGAGTTCGCAGCGAGTAGATCATCTTCGTCGAGGAGGTGGGGAGAGTCGCATTGACTGCTGGATTGAAGAAAGTTCCAGCAGCCGTCAGCAGAGTAATAATGGCATAAATCTGCCACAGTTCTGTAGTAAGTACCTGGGATTTCCAGCAAGTAACCTGAAGGTCAAGCCCCAAGATCGAATAAGCTGGCAAGCTCAAGCTCAATGCTT
>QWHO01000728.1 GCA_021404945.1 bacterium CPR1 | reverse complement strand
GTCGGTGCCGTCGTCGGAGAGCATCATCACGCAGCCCCGCTCGGCCTTCATCATCTCGATCACCTTGTCGATGACCATGTCCAGGACCTGGCCGAACTCGAGGGTTGAGTTGAAGAATCGGCCTACATCCAGAAGCAGTCGCAACTGCCCGGCTTCCAGCGCCTCTGTATCCCGCCGGGTGGCGGACACATCCGGACTCTGGCTCATGAAAGAACTCCACTCCACATTTTGAACTGGCTTCGACGGCGCACAACGGTTCCCTACAGATTTCTTTGAGGCAGAACCCTGTAACATCCTAAAGGTGTCCCGGTCCAATTCGGTACAAGTGGGAGATCCGTTTGCTCGAGGATGAACGCAGCCTGGTTGCCGCCGCCAAGCAAGGCGATCGACACGCCTTTGAGATGCTGGCCGAGCGCTGCGCTCCCCGAATCTATTCGCTCGTTTACCGGATGGTGAGGGGGCGGCGGGAGGAGGCTGAAGATCTGACCCAGGAGACCCTGCTCCGGGCTTACGCCTCCTTGTCTTCCTTCCGCGGGGACTCGTCTTTTTACACCTGGTTGCATCGCATCGCCGTCAACCAGACATTGAACCGACTGGACCGGAAGAATCTGATTGCCGCCTCGCTGGAACACCACCCCCGCGAGGTCGCCGACAGGGATGTTTGCGCGCAACCTCTGGCCGCTCTGCAGGGGAGCGAGTTGCGGCAGGTGCTGGAAACTGCCATTTTGCGTTTATCCGACTCGCTGCGGGTCGTCTTCGTGCTGCGTGAGTTGGAGGGTCTGAGCCACGACGAAATCGCCCGGATGTTGGATTCCAACTCCCAGGCGATCAGGGTACGTCACCACCGGGCCAAGAAAGAGTTGATGGAGCTGTTGGCCCCTTATGTACTGGAGGGACAGCCTCGATGAGCGGAGAGGATCGTTTCCAGGCGCAGCTGATGGATTACCTGGAGGGAGCGCTTCCCTCTCAGGAACGTGAGCAAGTGCGCCAACACCTGAACGAGTGTGAGTCCTGTCAGCGACAGGTGGCGGCAGGCGAGCTGCTTGCTCGCCTGACTTTGCAATTGCCCTCTCCGGAGCTCCCGGAAGGCTTCATGGAAAGCTTCAGAGAGCGCTTGGACAGCCAGGCGACAGTGATTTCCCTGCCGCGAGCACCTCTGGTTCGCTGGCGACGCACGCTGCTGGCTGCGGCTGCCTGTGCCGCGTTGACAATCGGTTTGTTGCGAGTTTTCTTGCCGGTTCCCAGGCCGCAGGTTGTGTTGGCGACGCCTCCGCCACTCGCGGTGGTCGCTGGCGGCAGCCCCGAGGTGGGCTCGCAACCGGTTCTATCGGCCCAGGCCCTGAGCGACGGGGCCCTGGTAAGCACAGGCCAGGAGGCCTCCTCGCTGGTCGTGGGCGCTTCCAGCCATGTCTCTCTTGGCCAGAACAGCCAGTTGCGCCTGATCAGTGTGCGCCGCAATCTTTCTGCTCGCAAGATCGAAGGCGAGCTTGAGCTTCGCCGGGGACGGGTTTGGGTCAGCGAATCCAACGCTCGAATCGCTACCATTACCCCGCATGCTCGCATCGTGCCCATCGGCACCTCCTACGAGGTGGTGCTGAACGAGCAGTCGACCCGGGTGCGGGTGTTCAGCGGCCAGGTGAGGTTGGAGTCGGCCGGGCGCGAGCACTTGCTGAATGCCGGACAACAAGGGGACACGCGAGGAGATGGAGCGGTGGCTCTCCAGGTGCTCCAGGAGGAAGAGGTTGCGCGCCCGGCTCCGCGCCGCCCCCGGATGGGGGAGGCTTTGCCCCGAGACAGCTACCCCAAGGCACGCCCTCGCAGGAGCATTCAGATTGGGGAGAGTGGGCCGGGGATGGGCCCGCGTGAGCCGGGGGGCCCCGGTGGGCCGGGGATGGGCCCGCGCGAGCCG
>QWHO01000224.1 GCA_021404945.1 bacterium CPR1 | reverse complement strand
AGAGGGGAGGGGATGCCCCACGTGCCCGGGTGGGAGGCGGTCAGCTCCAGCGGCTTGAGCTGGGCGATGCGGGCGACCAGGCTCAACAGGCGGGGGCCCAGGCGCAGTCTGCCGTGGTATTCCAACAACTGCTCGCGCCAGGGCTCGAGCGAGAAGAAGAGCTGCTTGAGAGGCTTGAGCGTGGCCGGGCCCTTGCAGTCGAGGCAGGTCGGCTCGCGCAGATCGATGGTACGGTTGGGCAAGCAGCAATTTTCGCACAGAAAGCCCCGACTGTTCTCGCCGCAGTGGGGGCAGTCGCCGGCTGCTCGCCCGTCCACCAGAAAGTGCTCGCAGCTCGGGCAATAGAGGGCCAAATCTTCTCGTTCTTCGAGCTTGAGCTGGCCCAGCGCTTGACGCACCGCCTCCCGGTAGCGCTCGTCGCGGCTGGCGAAGACCCACAGATCGGGTGGGGCGTCGAAAGCCTTCAGCAGAGTGACGGCCTGGTCGGCATACCGGGCGGCGGTCTCGGCGGGGGGGCA
This sequence comes from bacterium CPR1, assembly GCA_021404945.1. Taxonomy (GTDB): domain Bacteria; phylum Vulcanimicrobiota; class Xenobia; order Xenobiales; family QWHO01; genus QWHO01. The sequence goes on along the minus strand of QWHO01000224.1, from coordinate 19,243 downwards.
TTCTTCGAGCTCCGAGCGCAGCACCACGTAGCTCTGGTGGTCGTCGGCCAGGCAGAGAGACCTGGAGGCCAGTCCCCGCATGCGATCATAGCGGCGCAGCACGTCGGCGGCCAGGTAGGGCCCGCTGAGGTGGCCGAGGTGGAGCGGCCCGTTGGGCGTGGGGGGGCTGGGGAAGAACAGCCTGGGCTGCTCCTCGACCTCGGGGGCACCCGCCTCACCCTGCTCGGCATCCCAGAAGACCGAAAAGAACATGAGCGACTCGCCCCCGGAAGTGTTCTTCAGGGTGTGCTGACTGCCGGGAGGCAGGTAAATCACGTCCCCGGCGGAGACCTGGGAGGTTTCGCCGTTGACCGTCATGCTGCCCCGACCCTGGCAGATCAAGAAGGTCTCGGCCGGATGGTGGCTGTGGAGCATGGTTTCGCCGCCCACCTCCACCAGGGCCAGGCTGGCCCCAAATGGGGTCTCCCCGATGGCGTCCCAGGGATAAAGGTCTTTGTAGAGCACGTTGTGGGGCTCGGAGTCGAGCTGGGTGCGGTCGAACTTGCGGATCAGCATTGGCCCAGTTTCGTGCTGGGTGGCCTGCCGGCCCTTCCGGAGATGAACCAGGGGTTTCACCGCAGGGGGAGGCTCCGCACGGCTTGACAGCGTTTCTGCCTCATTCCAAGGTCGAGTGGTGGGGCAGAAAACTGTTAACTTGATTGCAACAAAGTTTACATCGATTTAACTTGTTTGGCCGGTTTCGCCGGTTTTTCCCTGGTAAGCTCCCAGGTAACAACAACTGCTTCTGGAGGAAACAACGACAATGTGCAATACGCTTGCTGGCGCCGGGCTTCACAATCCCGCCTTGTGCGCTCCGGGTGGCGGTCAGGTCGCTTCGGGTGCCTTCTCGATGGCTCTGGCCATCTCGATCTCCTCCTCTTCGTCCTCGGGCGCTGAGGCCGGATCTGCGGCCGGTGCAGAGGCCGGCAAAGCTGGCAAGCATGGGAAGAATGGCAAAGCTGGCAAGCACGGGAAGAACGGCAAGGCCGGCAAGCATGGCAAGAACGGCAAGGGCAATCAGCCCAATCCACTTCAGAGCAATGTCACCATGGCCATCGCGATGGCCATGGCCGGAGCCGGGAGCGCCCAGGGCTGCAACCCGATGGGCCAGATGGCCGGCGCGGGCCAACTCGGGGGGATGGATCAGCAGCAGATGCTGCTCGGCCTGATGGTCGGATTGATGCTCGCTAACTCCCAGAACAACGCCACCGCTGGCGCCAACCCGGGGATGGGCGGTTTCCTGAACCAGTTCGGACGCTGCGGCTTTTAAAGTGCAAGACCAGAGGCCTTGCACTTTGGAACGCGCCGGAACTGCGTTCCAGCGCGTTCGTCAGATTTTGCAAGACCAGAGTGCGAGCCCATGAAGCTCGGGCCCGGTCTGACCTTCCGAAGGGCTTCGGGGCAACCCGGGCCCTTCTTGCACGGTGGATGGGTGCTGGGCCCAGGGACTTTTTACCTGGCGAGCGAACGCCAAGCCAATGGCATCCGGCTACCTGGATAACCTCATCAGCACGTTTGGCGGGACCCCCGAGGGCCCCGACCCCAATCGTCTCGAAGGGCTGCTCGATCTCGTCCGCGAGCGCCTCGAGAAGCCCGATCCGGAGTTGCTCGGCCACCTGCACCGCATGCGCGACCGGGTTCAGGCCAGCGAGCAAGAGCGTCGCGGCCATCTTGACAACCGTCCCGGAGTGCTTGACGGACCGCTCTTCGCGCTCATCGAGTCGAACCTGGCCGCCTGCGCCAGCCTCGAGCAGAGCCTGGCGACCATGCACGACGCCCTGGAAGGGCAGGGCGACGCTGTTGCGGCTCTGGAGGAGCTGGAGGGGTGCTCGAGCCGCTTTCTGCAGTCCTGCGATGAGCTGGCTCATCTGGCCGCTTCGTCCACCCCAATCTGTCCCGGATGCGGCTCCAGTGGCCCCGAGCCGACCTGTCCCAACTGCCAGGTCGATCGGCTGATCCCCGACCCGGAGCCCAACGAGATCGAGTTCGAGCAGGTGCAGGTCAACGACGAGTTCATGGCCGTCTACCAGGCCTACACCCGCGTGCTGGCGGGCGAGGCGGGGCTGGCCGAGCTGATGCAAGCCTTGCAGCCGCTCGAGTTCACGCTACTCGAGGCGCAGGCCTTGCTCGAGCATTCGCTGGACCAGCACCCAGAGGATCCAAGCTTCTTGCCCATGCTGCGGGTCGTGGAGAGGGCTCTGGAGGGCGTCAATCGTATGCATGCCGTGGAGGAGAATCGCTCCACCCGCGAGCTTCATCATGGCTGGGCCCAGGTGCTGGCGGGGGCCTCCGGCCTGCGCCAGGCGCTGCCGGCCGTAGCGGAATCCGGGTCCGAGCCCGACACGGCGGTCGATGAATAAGACTGCGGCCCCGCCTGCCATCGACCGCGATTCCATCCGGGCTCAGGCCCGCGAGATCGCCGAGAAGGTCGAATCCGCTCCTTCCGACAAGAAGTCGCGCACCTTCTTTGATGCAGTGCGAGCCAGCTCGATTCCCTACCTGCCCTGCTATCTGCAGGAGGACGCCGGCGAGCTCTTCGTGCGCTCTTACGAGGCCTTCTACCTGATGGCCCGGGCCTCGGTGCCCCTGGCGGTCGGGCTGACCATGCACCAGTACAACCTGGCCGCCCTGGCAACCCTGCCGGTCCCCTCGGTGCCGGAGTTCGAGCGGCGCCGCCAGATGCTGGTGGATACCATCCGCCGCTATCGCTCGCTCATGGCCATCTCCAGCTTCGGCGAGAACATCAAGCGGAAAGGCGAAGCCTTTCGCAACGTGGTGGCCATCCCCCAGAGCGATGGAGGCTTCCTGTGCTCGGGGCGCAAAGGCTTTCAGTCCATCGCCTCCGAGGCCGACATCCTCCTCTTCAGCGGATTTGTGGGCGAAGAGATGGGGATGTTCTACGTCAACCTGAAGTGCCAGCCGGCCATCGAGCTGGGGCCTTCGCTCTTTCCGGGGGCCATGGCCCTGACGGACACGCGAGCGGTCCAATTTACCAACCTGCGCCTCAAGAGTCGCAACGTGCTGTCCATTTCCGATGATCTGACCGACCATGTCTCGTTCTATGCCACCGCCTGGTTCGAGGCGCTGGTGACGGCCTCTTATCTGGGAGGGGCCTGTCGGGCCCTGGAGGAGGTGCGCAAATTCGCCAACTTGGTACACACCGACGAGGACGAGCCGCTGGCCGAGGTGGACGGTTTCATGGCCGACTCGGGCCGGCTCTCGCTGGAGCTTCGCTCCCAGCTGGCCCTGGCTCGCAGCTTCGGGCTCTGCTGTGATCGCTACTGCCGGCTGGTGCGCTCGCAGGGCGATCCGGAGGAAATGGACCAGGTGGCCAACGACCTGATGGATTGCGGCTCGGTGATCAAATACAGCGGAACTCGGGCCGCCTGTCATATCGTGGCCGGGGCGCGCAATTTGATCGGCACCCGCTCGATGAGTCCCAACCATCCCATCGCGGCCCTGAGCGAGCAGGTCAACTTCGGGCCCATGCACCCCACCATCACGGCCAAGATCGAGCGCTCATTCGGTGCCGACATGCTCTCGAGCGAGCCCTACACGGGCTTGTTTGCCTGGGCGCTGGGATGAGCCGTTCGGCCCGGGTCAGCTTCGGCAAGCTACCCAGAGGCTCGCTGCCGTCCATCGAGCTGCCCGCCGAGGAGGTGCTGGAGGGCTCCCCGAAGGCTCGTTGCCTCTTCACCGCTCACAGCGCTGACGAGGGTGCCAGCGCCGGGTTCTGGTCCTGCGAGGTTGGGCGCTACCAGTTTCACTTTGACTACGACGAGTTCGTTTACATCGTGGAGGGCGAGCTGACCGTCACCGATTGTCGCCCGGGCGGGCCCACCCGAACCCTGGTGGCGGGCGACTCGGCCCACTTTCCGCAGGGCTGCACCACGATCTGGGAGGTCACCCGGAGGCTGACCAAGTATTTCGTGGCCCGAGCCCCGTTTTAAACTGACCGTGGCCCGATAACGCGGGTTTCGAAAGGTTCCCAGAGTGAAGTGGCACGCGTGATGCGACGAGGCTCAACCGTTGTGAATGCGTGAGACGCTCAATCAGCCAGCTCCACCCGGTTGCGCCCCGCCGCCTTGGCCCGGTAGAGAGCCTCGTCGGCCCGGCGCAGCAGCTCGGAGAGCTCACCCTCGTCGCGCCGGCAGGCCACTCCCAGGCTGGCGGTGACGCGCAAAGTACCGACCGCAGCCGCCTCCAGGGCCGCCCGCACGCGCTCGGCGCTGGCCCGGGCCTCCTCCTCGCGTACGTCGCTGAGTAGGATGGCGAACTCTTCCCCTCCGTAGCGTCCGAGCAGGTCGCCCTGGCGCAGGCAGCCGGCGCAGGTGGCGGCCACCGCCTTGAGCACCTGGTCACCCTCGGCATGCCCGTATGTGTCGTTGATCCGCTTGAAATGATCCACGTCCAGCAAGATGGCCGCCACGGGCCGGGCCGGATCGGCCCAGACCTCCTCGGCCTGCTCGAAGAAGAAGCGCCGGTTGGGGATGCCGGTCAGAGAGTCGGTGGTGGCCATCTGGTGCACCTCGCGGAACTGGCGCATGGCCTGCTGCAGGCGCTCTGCCCGGCTGCGCTCGGTGGCCAGCGAGGCGGTGGTGCTGGCCTGGGTCTCACGGGCGACCAGGGCGCCCAGCGAGAACTCACGGCGGATCCGGCGGGCCCTGTTGGTCCAGCCCTGCAGGCCGGCCAGCCAGTGAGCCAGCTCGGCATAGCGCAAGCTGGCAGCATGGTTGCTCTGCAGGCGGTTGATCAGAGCCCGCTCGCGGGCGGCCCAGAAGTTGATCTCGGGGGCGTCCAGCCGGTCGGCCAGACGCTCGGCCTTCTCCAACTGGCGCAGGGCTCTCTCCAGGTGGCCGTTGAGCCGGCTCCAACTGGCCAGCAGCACCAGCAGGTGGGCCCGCAGGATGGGCGGGCGGGCGGCCCGGCGCAGCTCATCCAGGGCAGCTTTCAGGCGCTCCAACGACTCGGGAGTCGGGCCGGACTCGATGGCCTCGCACTGGGCCAGCCGCGCCTGGGCCTGGCTGATGTAGAAGTAGCGCCGATGGACCGGCACCCAGGCGGGGGGCAGCTGCAAAGCCGCAAAACGGCCCAGCAGCTCCTCCAGCGGGGCGCCCAGCTCGTCTTGCTCCAGGTAGTAGCGCACCGCGTGCCCGTAGAGGCTGGCCTGCAGCAGGGGAGGGGCGTTCTTGAAGCGCTCCTGGATGCTGGTCAGGGTCTCCAACGCCTCCCGCACCCGACCCAGAGTGCTCGAGAGCGAGACCACGTAGGTGCTCAACGTGTCCAGGTCGGCCTGGCTGCCCGGCGAGGGGCGCACTCGTTCGCGGGCCCGCTCGACGAACTGCAGCGCCTGTCGGGTCTGGCCCCGCAGCATCAGGTTCCAGCAGAGATCGTTGCAGGCGAAGAGAAAGTCGCGCGTGCTCAGCCAGTGGCCCTGCTCGGTGAGGTGCTTGCTCAGCTCCAGCTCGGCCTCCAGCGGATGGCCCAGAAAGTGCGAGGTGATGGCGCTCATGACCTGTGTGCGAGCCAGGGTTGGCGGGTCGGCCAGCTGGCTTGCCTCTCGACTGGCCACCGCGTGAAAATGGCGGGCCAGGCGCTCGAATCCGAGCAGACCGGACAGGAGCATCAGGTCGCAGCTGAGGCGGACCTTTTCGCGCGAGAGGCCTAACTGGCGGCTGAGGCGCCAGGCCTCCAGGCCGGCTTCGAGCAGCGGCCCGGGTGTGACCTCGCTGGCGGCCCAGAGCGCTGCCAGGCCCATGACCTCGACCCGAAGGCTGGAGTTTTCGGGCTTGCGGGGGCCGAGCCAGCGCAGGGCCGAGCGCAGGATGCCGGGCCAGGTGCCTGTGGGGGGGTCCAGTGCATTCTCGCGCAGGGCTCGGATCAAGAGCTCGGCCCGGTCGCTCTCGGGCAGCCCCAGCTGGGCCAATCGCAGAGCCAGCCGGGTGCGGGTGGGCAGGTCGCTCTCGGCCTCCAGAGCGGCTCGAAACGCCTGGCGCGCTTCCTCCAGACGTCCGGTGGCGGCGCAGGATTGGCCCAGGGCTCTGAGCAGGGTTGCGTCGCTTGCCTCGGGAGCGGCTTTGCGGGCGGCCAGCAAGAACTCTCGGGCGGTCTCGGGCCCCCCCTGCTCGAGGGCTTGCAGACCGGCCGCACGGCATGTTTGGTGGACGTTCGTTCCGGTCTGCTCGGCCGCCCGCACGTGGCGAGCACGGGTGAAGAGCGTTCCGCGGCCGGGTGCTCCAAGCCGCTCGTGCCGCTGGCGCAGGTCTTCGGGGTCGAGGTTGGCCAGCAACACATCCCGGACCCGCGGGTGGATAAGACGGAAAAGGCCGGGCCGCACTTGCTCCACCAGTCGGGCCTGCAGAGCCGGCTCGAGGGCGCTCTCAATGGGAAAGTAGGTCCCCAGCAGGGCCGCGTCGCGCAGGGCCTCCAGCCCCTGCTCATCCATTCTGGCCAGCCGACGGGTGACGAGGGATTCGAGGTCCATGCCCTCGCTCTCGAATTGGAGCTCGCGAGCCAGCAGCGGGCTCAGCTCGGGCTTGAGAGGCAGGCGTTGGAGCTGGGTCAGAGCTGGCTCGTCGCTTTCGGAGGCCAGCAGCAGCATCAGGGGAGCGCTGGCCAGGCGGGGCACCAGGCACTGCACCAGCAGCCGGGATGGCTCATCCAGCCACTGGGCGTCGTCTAAAGCCAGCACCAGCCCGGGATGCTCGCGGGCAACCTGGCACAGCCAGTGGGAGGCGGCTTCCAACCAGGCCTCAGGCGGCTCCAGCCTGGGTGGCGGGAACAGCTGCGGTGCCAGGGGGTGGAAGAACGGCCCCCCCGCGCCGGCAGTACGGAGGAACGTGCGCTGCAGCTCTTCACCGGCACCGGCCAGGGCGGCCCGGAACGCCTCGAAGGCCTCCGAGCCGTCCGGGGAGGCGGCCCCCACCAGCAGAGGCGGCTCGAGCATGCTGATCAGGTGGGTTTTGCCCGCGCCGAAGGGCCCGTACACCAGCACCGCCGTTCCTGTGGAGCGCCCCCGCAGCTCGGCCAGCAAATCCATGTCCTGGCTGTTCTCGGGTCGGGCAAGGTCGGCCTTCTGCTCGTTCGGAGGACGGCTCGAGTCGACGCGGGGCCGCTGGTGACGGCGCTCCCCCTGGGTGATCGGGCTCGGAACCGGATCATGATCCGCTCACGGGCCGGAGCCCGGAACATGTATTCGTCGTGATCGGGCTCGGAACCGGATCATGATCCGCTCACGGGCCGGAGCCCGGAACATGCATTCGTCGTGGTCGGGCTCGGAACCGGATCAAGCAGGCCGAGGGGATCGTGGCCACGGGGCTCCTGCCTCCGGACCACGGGTTGACAGCCTGACTACGCAAAAGGCGGTATCCATAGAATCCACGCTCGAGGGGGATCAGAGGGAACGCCCCGGCTGGCCCCGAATCAGCCGGATCATGGCTAGAATCCTCGCTTTGGTGCTCTTGTTGTGCCTGCCCCTCATGGCAGCGATCGAGTGGACGCACGACCTCACCATCTATACCATCGACCTTGAGTATCGCGGCAAGCGAGTCGGGGGAGGCGTGCAGAAGCACGACATCACCGTGGGCGCACCGACCACGGCCCTGGTTACGGTCAAGAACAACAGCCGCAACCCCTCGGTGGGCTACAAGGTCGACCTCTACTCGGTGGTGGACCCGCGCCGGCGCCCTCCGGTCACCAAGCTGATCGGCAGCGTCCCGGGGAAGAAGCTGCGCTCCGGGGAGATGGCCGAGCATCGTCTGAACTGGACCGCAGAGCCAACCTACGGACTGGTGGCGCAGATCGTTTTCACCAGCCCCTTGCCTGGCGGCGACCCCATGGAGCAGTGCAGCGAGTGCCGGCGACCCGCTAACAATTGCAGCTGGCCCAGTTACTGCCGGCACGGGGCGGGCGAGGGCGTCCACAGCTGTCACAACACCAACGACAATCCCGCCAACAACCAGGGGGCAACGGAGGTCTTGATTACCGGATCGACCGACGTGGGGACGTCGGGTCCGGAAGGGATCGACCTGTTCATCGAGTCCGCCAGCCTCAACAGCGTCAGCGCGGGTGGCATCAACAAGACGATGTGCGCGATATTCGTGGCTAACCAGGGCACCCAGGACCATCGCGGTTCGGTCAAGGTGCAGGTCAAAGCCGGCTCGACCACTCGCTCCGCGACGATCAGCGGTGGCATTCCCAAAGGCACCTCCAAGAGCGTGAGCATCGACGTGGATTCCACCAACAAGTCCATCGTCGTCACGGTCGATCCCGACAACAGCATTAAAGAAACCAACGAGAACAATAACACCCGATCCGCACGCTGACCTGCTCCGACTTCAATCGCCTACCGACCCCAAACCACGGAGGGTACGACGCGTTCCTGCGGACGAGCGCCACCGTGGGTCGCGGCCGCTCACAGTCCTCCAGCAGAGCCTCCAGGCGGGCTGAAACGGCTGTCTCCAGCGCGGAGCCGGCGGAAAAGTCGAAGCAGACCCATTCGGGCAGCAGGCGGGCCACGGTGGGAAGTCGGTCGACTCGCTGACGAGCACCTCGGCCGCCAAACGGGCCACCTCCAGGTGCTCGAGCTCCAGGCGCGGCAACTCCAAAAGACGACGGGCACGGAAGGGTCTTCGAGCGCCCTGTGCTAGGGCCGACGCACAGGCGCAGCGAGACTTGAGGGACTATCGCTCCCAGGACCCACAAAGGCATGGGATTCACCCTCGTCGCGCTTCTTGAGTGGTTCTCCAGGAGTCCCCGTTGGCCCTTGCGAATGCCGGCTTCCCGGGAGGTGCAGCGTGTTCGGAATGTTCAAGCCCAAGGGGGCCCAGGCCGTGGCCCGAGCGGGTCAGCTCTACCAGGCTGGCAAGAAGGCCGAGGCGCTGCAGATGGCCCTGTCCGGGGGCAAGGCCGACCCCACCGGCTGGACCCTGGCGGCGACCATCGCCCTCGAAGGGCCAGGCCCTGGCGGGGATGGACCGCATGGCCGAGGCGCGCGCCTGTTTTGCGCCGGCCCAGGCTCAGCCGATGCAGGCGCTCACCCTGGCCACCGTGCTGGCCCTGCGGCCCGCCAGTGATGCTCCCCCTCGTCGAGCACCGGTGGTGCTGTCGCCCAGCGGCATCAAGTGCTGGTTTCCCGGTGCCACCGAGCGCCAGCAGCAGGGAGGCCAGAGCACATTCTCTCAGTCGACCTCGGGGATGGACTTCAAGCTGGTCTGCAAGTACCTGCCGGCTGACCAGACCGAGTTCTTGCGCACCCTCGACCCCGAGAAGCTGCTCTCGAGCGAGTTGGAGAAGTGCCGACCCTCCCCCCCGTGCCAGTTGCTCAAGTCCGTGCTCCAGCCCGAGCGCTCTTGCGTGGGCTACGGGATTTTCGACCCCCAGCTGAGGAAGCTGCAGATCGAGCGAGTCTGGTTCGACCTGGGCAATTCGCGTCAGGTGCAGGCCAGCGTCACCATCGCTGACCTGAAGCGGGCGGCCGAGCCCGAGCCGGGTTACTTTCTCAATCTGGTCGATCTGTCGGGGCCGGTGAGCTAAAGACCGCGGGAGCGTCCTTGTCCTCGCCCAGCTCGAGCTTGGGTCGGGCCTTGTTGATGCGCACGCCGCCGATGGTGACCATCTCGCGGTCGAACTTGATGGCTCCGGATTCCTTGGGGGCCGTGACGGCCCGGGAGATCTCGATCACGCCCAGTCGGCTCTGATCGGCAGAGATCGCCTGCTCGATAGGGCCGAGCATGGCCCGGGTGGCGGCGCTGGCCCCCTGCAGGGCCTGCACCTCGCCGTCCAGGCGGTCGTAGGCGTTGCGTTTGGGCCAGAACTCGCTCAGAAGCGTCTTACGTTTTTTCCCGATGGAGCCGGTTACGAAGTAGCCCGCCAGGGCGGTCACACCGCCTCCAAAGAGCAGCCCTCTCTGCACAGCCTCGCCCACCAGACCCGGCTGAAGGACCAGCCCGGCCAGCAGCGCTCCGCCTCCCACGAACAGACCCAGGCGGGCCAGCTTGAGCTCCTTGAGCAGCTTTTGGTCCCTATCCACCATCGGGTTGAGCTGGTCGGCCAGCGTCTGCATCTCGGTCGATCGGGCTGCGATCTGGTGGGACTGGCTGGAGATCTCGTCTTGCAGCATGGAGCGGATGGACTCGTGCAGGCCGATGCGCTGCTGCAAGATGGTGGGCTCGAGGCTGTCCTGGCTTCCGGGCGGCTGCACGGGCAGCGAGGGGGCACTCTGCACCCAGTTGAAGGCAAATCGCTGGATGCCCACTGACACGTGATCAGAAGTGGCCGCGGCCGACTGGCTCAGGGCTCCTTCAAGCACGAGCTTCTTGACCTGGTCAGGGGCATTCTCGGCCAGCGCCTTGAGCACCCCGTGGCCCATGGTGCGGCTATCTGAAACCGTTTCGCCCCGCTCCAGCACGGCCTTGCCCAGGCGCGCGAGCAGGTGGTCGGGCTGGGGCGAGCCCCCCTCGGCGATCAGGCTGAAGGCGTCGTGGTGTGCGCCGGCGGCGCTGATGTTGTAGAGCCGCGGGCAGGTGACCTCGTCGGCCACGGCGGCCGTCAGGCGGGCGGCCGGATCCTCGGCGTGGCGAGCCAGGCCGCGCAGGATGCTGTGACCCAGGTTGCGCTGGTCCTCGGCATATTTGCAGTGGTTGAAAGAGCGCCTGCCCAGGTCGGCCAGGTCTTGCCCGATGCTCCCCCTGGAGGTCTCCAGGATGAGAGCAAAACCCACGTCCTGGGCCAGGCTGCCGGCGTCCTGGCGCAGGTACTCGGCGCTGGCCTGGCGGGTGACCTCGGCGATGGCCGCGGCCCGCCCCGAGCCGTTGGCGGCGATAGCTCCCAGAATGGGACCGGCTACCTTGCGAGCATTTTCGTTGTCGAGGGACTTCACGCGAGCGGCCCGGCCGAACTCGGCCAGGTTGGTGGTCACATCCTGCCCGGCCACCCCGTCGCGGATGCGTCGCAGGGCTTCGGCCTGGACGTTGAAGGCGGTCTGGTTGAAGAGATACTCGGCGGCACTCTTGCGGGCTGCTCGAGCCAGCTCTCTCTCGGTGGCATCCTGGCTGTGATTGGCGATGCCGTCGAGGAAGACGGCGCTCACCGAGCGGCCGTCGTGGTAGGCGTAGGAGGCCTGGTGCCAGATGGTCTTGTGCATGGCCTGATAGCCTATGGAGGCCAGCGCGGGACCGATAGGCCCACCGATACCCGCTGCCAGGGCCTGCAGGGCGTGGTTCTGGGTCTGGTAGGCGCTCTCGGGATAGAGGTGCTGGGCGGCCGCCTGGTTGGCCACCCGGGCCACGGTGCCCTCCACGCTGTCGCCGGCTTCCCGGGAGATGGCCGCCAGATAGCTCTCGCCCACCTTCCGGGCATGCTCGAAGGTCTGCCCTCCCTGACGCACCATGCCTTCACGGGCCAGCTGCTGCACGCGAACCTGCATGGAGGCACTTTGCGCCAGGGAGCTGAAAGATGCTTGAAAAGATTCTCAGATGCGGTCCAGCTGCTCATCGGGGCCGCCCGCTCGCCTGAAAAACCTGGTTCACCAAGTTTCCGGGATCGCTGTTTTTTGGTACACTTTGAGCATGCTTTCTCGTAAGGGGTTCTCCCTGGTCGAGGTCCTCCTCGTCCTGGCTTTGCTCGGAGTGCTGCTGGGCCTCACGCTGCTGAACTTGAGGCCAGCCCAGGAAAAGGCTCACGCCCGCGGTCTGGCCCACAAGCTTGCGGGAAACCTGGCCGCGGCCCGGAGTCTTGCCATGAGCAGCAACCAGCCGGTGGGGTTGGCTTTCCCCTCGCAATCGGGGGCCAACGCTCTCAGTCGCTCTCTCTATCTCGTCCGAGGCGATGTGTTGCCCCGCATCACCAGAGTGACCAATTTCGCAGCCGAAGATCCGACGAGCGTCATCTTCTGCGGAATCTGGGCCCTGGACGGGGGGGCAAGCGCCACGTTAGGAGGTCCAACTCCCGGGCTCCCCGCGCAGCGCTTCCAGCTCAGCGCCTGGCAGGCACCGTTCCCGGACGATCCGGTTCTCGTTTTTCTGCCCAGCGGCGCGGTGGCCTCGAATCTGCCGCTCTTTGACCAGGCCTACCACGTGGTCACGGCACAAGGGGCCCAGGTTGGCAGCACCACGGTTTCTGGCCAGGCCTGTCCGGAGTTGACGGCGGCCCGCGAGCCTTACACGGTCACGGTTTCCTTGAGTGGTGACGTGCACGTCAGCCCCGGGCTCCCGCGAGGCTCCTCGGTCGCCTCGCTGAGCGGCGCCCCCCCGGTGGCGGTCGCCCCGGCTATTGCGCTCCCGTCGGTGGGGGTTAACCAGCCTCCCGCAGCCGTCAAGGTCAGGCTGCTTCCCAGCCAGAACCCGGGCGCCTTGCCTCCCGGCGTGGACGCGCTGCTGCCGGTGGACGGCTACCTGACCCTGGAAGCTACCTGCACCGATCCGGACGGAGATCCCCTGACCGTGAGCTGGACCACCAGTGGAGGTCAGCTCTCCCGGGCGGAGCCCTCCTCGATGCGCTGGGATGCAGTCCGGGGTCTCTGGCTCGGTTACTGGGCCTGGGCTCCCCCTCCCGGCGACCCGGGTGGGGGCCTCTACAGCCTCACCGCCACCGTGTCCGATCCCAGTGGTGCCAGCTCCGTGGCTACTTTCGGGGTGGGAGGAAAGCTCAATTCGACCCGAACCGACAAGCTGGTCTTCATCAAGAAAGTCGTGCCCGAAATCGGCCTGCCTTACCAGGCCCTGGCAATGTGCAACCCGGATGGCACCGAGTCGATCACCTTGACAGATTCGAGCCTCAAGGTCGCCTCTGGAAATCCGCAATGGTCGCCCGACGGGCAGTGGATTTTGTTCAACGAAGATGCCGGCGGAAACCTGTGCCGCCGGAGCCGGGATGAACGCACCGTCACGCCTCTGCTTGCCTTCAGCGCCTTTGGAGGGAAAATCAGCGACCTGACCTTTCGAGGCGATGGGACTCACTTCTACGTCGCCGGTCAGGGCCGGGCCCTGTACGAAGTGCGTTGGAGCGATCTCTCCGTCCGCGAGATCGCTCCACCGGGGACGGACAACTCGGAGTCCATTACGAGCTATCCCCTGCCGCCGTTCACCATCCTGCGCACCAACGACCCCCTCGACCAGAGCCTGGAGGCGGTCGACCCGGCCACCGGGGCACTGACCCCCGTGGATACCTCGCTGGCGCCGGGGCCCTTCGAGGAGCCCTCGTTTTCGCCCAGCGGTCGCATGTTCGCCTGGGGCGACGGAAGCGCGATCATGGTGGCTGACTACCAGGTCGTGGCGGGTGTCCCCGGGCTGACCAACCCTCGAGTCGTCATACCGGCGGACGGTCAGTCCCGCCACAATCCGGTCTTTTCACCGGACGAGACCCAGCTTGAGTTCCAGGTCGGCCAGTTCGCCTCGGGGATCAACCTCTGGAGGGTGAGCCTGGACGGCTCCAACCTCTGTCAGCTCACCTACACGACTCTCTCGAGCCCGTGGCAGGACGACGCGGCGTGGTCCCTGCGCTGAGACGGGGCCTCTCACTGGCCGAGACGGTGATGGGCCTGTTCATCCTGTCTTCCGTGATGCTGGTGATGATCACCTTGTTTCACTCGTCCCTGCGTTACCAGGGACGGGTGGAGCTGCGCAGCCGGGCCCTCCTCGCGGCCAGCGACAAGATGGCCGAAGTCCGCGGTTGGGCCAGGAATCCGGCCAATTTTGACTCGACCTGGGTACCTTACAACGGCACGACCTCGGTGCCCACCGACGCGCCCCGGATCACCGTCCGTGTGGACGTGGACCCCAACGGCCGTTCGCTGTTGTCGCCCTGTTTTGAGCTCGAATCGCCGTACGGACCCCTGGCGCGCGCTCTCCCCCGGGCGGTCGTGCCGGTTCGGGTAAGTGCCACCTGGGGTCCGGGGCCGACCGAGCGCGTCGTGCTCTTCAGCTACATCGCGCAACCCGTGCCCTCGCCAGCGGTGCGCGCTGCCTCGGTATTGACCATTCCGCCTATCGGCGGGCCCCTGGCCGCCGGCGCAACGAGCCCGGCCGCGATCACGGCTGTGGATGGCAACGGCCTCAACCTGGTCAATCCCATCTACGACTGGGAGATCTCCAGTCTGGGTGGGAACGCCCGCATCCAGGCCGGCGGCCCGCGCCACGGGCGCGACGCCAATGTCGAGAATCTCTACGAATTCTCCCAGTTGGTGCCGCCCGTCAACGTGCCCGGCCTGATCCGCGCCGAGGCCTGGACCCGCTGGCATGGCACTCTCTTGCGGGCGGCCTCGGCGCCTGTTCAGATGCAGTGAGACGAGCCTTCAGCCTGATAGAGACCTCGGTGACCATGCTGCTGGTCCTGGTCGTGCTCGGGGTGCTGGGGGCCCTCATCTCGGAGTACAGCCGGGTGGCAAGGGTCTCCGACCAGCAGGATCGGGTGCTGCGTTCCCATGCCGCCCTGCTCGATCTCCAATCTCTGGTTGCCCAGTCAACCTCGGTGGTCGCCCCCGCTGCCGGGGCCAGCGGGATCTTCCTGGAAGTGCTCCGGGTCGACCCGGCGCGGAACGGGCTTGACTTTGTGGCCGGCGATCGCCTGCCGTCGCCCACCCCCAGCCCTCTCCCGCCCAGTTGGGACCCGCTCGACCCGGCCGACCTGGCCAGTGTTCGCTGCGAGGTCGTCGATGGTGACCTGGTCCAGCAGATCACCGCCGGCGGAGTCCATTCCCAGGTCGTTCTCTGTGCCCAGGTTTCCGGGTTTTCCTGCGATCACCTGGCGAGCGGGGAGATCGTGATGAGGCTCTCGTGTGAGGTCAATCAGCAGATCAAGACTTCCCAGCTTCGGGCCCATCGGTGGCTGCCTTGAGACAGCACGGTTTCATGCTGATCGCCAGCCTGCTTGTCGGTACCCTGCTCCTGGTCCTCGGGCTGGCCTATCTGGGCAAACGCGCCGATCAGATGCGAGCAGCCTCGCGTGACCAGGAGGCCACGCGAGCGCTGCAAATTGCGCTGGCGGGCCTGGAATCAGTTCGAGTGAAGCTGGACTTCGATCCCGAGTTTCCGCCCACGCAGAACGGTCAGTTTGCCTATTCCGAGAATGTGACCGACCTCGACGGCTTAACCCTGCTGGGCTCCTACGACATCGTGGTCGACGCCTATTTCAATGCCGGCCCGTATCGTTTGCTTCGGGTCACCAGCGAAGGGCTCGTGATCGAGAACGGCCAGGTGCTCGCCCGGCGCACTGTTCTTGGCGAGTTCGACATGAGTCAGTCGCGCGGACGTTACTACGACCTGGTCAACTTCCAGGACCTCGGCTCCAACTGAGCCATCGCCTCCTTCCGGCCGGGCCAGGTCGAGGCTTGTCGGGAGCCAGCCTCTATCGGCGCAAAATGCAAATCTTCGCTCGCGCCGAAGATGGCTGCTTAAGGTTTTTATCAAGGCTCGGCTGCTAAGCTGTGACCGATATGCAGACCTCGATGAGCGCACATCCTATCGACTGGGTCCGGGAGCTGCGTACCGTGTCACGCCCCGGCGGCGTTCTCGACCACCGCCTGACCGAACGTGCTGGAGCCTCTAGCCTCAGTGACCTGCTCTGTCCTTCGGAGAAGCTTGATGAGACGTTTGGCCTGCGGACCTACGACCAGCTGGCCGATCGCGAGTACGATTGCCTGCAGGCTTCCTCGTGGCTCCTGCAAGGGAGTGAGCTGGCTCGTTCAAGCAGCGTAGAATGTGCCAGGCTGCTCGAGTCCCCAGGAGAGATCCGTTTTTCCGCTCCCCATAATAGTCGGGTCAAAGACGGGCAAGTCTGCCTGGTTTTTCGCTCTGGTGGGGATCCTGGCTGGCCTGACCGGGTGTCTCTACGGGCTTCAGGAGGATCCGATCACCGCTTTCATCTACGCTGGCGGACTCGGGCTACCGGTCGGCCTGGCGGTGGCCATGGCTTGCGACTGGCACAACCGGCGTGACCCCGAATTACTCCGCCAGACGCGCGTTGAGGTCTCCCAGAACGCCCAGCTTTGGGCCCAGGAGGCGTCCCTACGAACCGAGGCAGCGGACCGACTTGAGCAGATTGCGGCCGTGAGATTGGGGCAGAGCTTTCAGCCCAGGACGGCGGCGGTGTGCCAAACGCCTACCAGGGTCACCTTTGGCGGAGTCAGCATCCCGCGCCGAGGCATGAGCGCGTCGGGTTAGAATCTCTTTTCAACGCAGATGGGCTGGAGTCGCGCTGGTGGTGGGTTGAGGCAGGTTGTCCACAGAGGGGTCGGGGTGATCGCCAATCGCCTCATTTGATTTGGTGCGCCCGGTCGGGAGCGTCTGCGCGGCAGGCACAGGCCGCCCGACTGCGGACTGACCCGGGGACGAGGAGGTTTCTGGGGCGGGTGCCGAGGAGCCACATCCGACCACCAGCGCAAAGCCGATGAGGAGAATCAAATTTCGCATGACTTCCTGTTCGTCGCTTGCCGGGCGGAATTCTTCCTGTCCGCTTCACTCGAGCATCAGATCGTGCTCGCGGCACAGGGCGATGATGCGGTCCCAGCAGCGCTGGGAGTCTTCCTTTCGGGCCTCATCGTCATAGAGATCGGCCCCCTTCTTGAGGGTTCTCAGCGTCTCGTGCGGGCCGACAGTCGGATGCTCCATTTCTCGGCGGGAAGCGCGGGAAGGAAGATCGAATCTCCCCGGATGGAGGTTCTCTACACGGGAGAGGATGTCGAGCGTCTGGGCCTGAAGGGCCGCTTCGAGCTGATCCGAGGGGAAATCGTCACCTTGACGCCACCTGGTTTTGAGCACGGTGAGGTGGCCGCAAATGCCTCCTTCCTGATCAAGGGTCACAGTCAACGTGGCGGCGGTCGCGTGGTGGTGGAGTCTGGCGTTTATACCGAGAGGAACCCCGACACGGTTCGCGGCCCGGATATTTCCTATTGGCGCCACCACAGGTTGACCGGAAACCCGGCCGGCTTTGTCAGCATTCCCCCCGATCTGGCCGTGGAGGTGGTATCCCCGAACGACACCTCCCAGGAGATCGAGCAAAAGGTCCAGGAATACCTGCGCGCCGGAGTGATCCGGGTCTGGGTGCTCTACCCCAGGACCCGCACTCTTCACGTCTTTGAGCCGGGCGGCCGTTGCCAGGTGCTGCAAGCATCCGAACAGCTCAATGATCCAGAGCTTCTGCCCGGGTTCAGTTGCCTGGTGGCCGAATTCTTTCCCTCTCCGGAGTGAAACGCTTCACCGACCGCTCTCGCGCCTTACGCTCTTCCTCTCTTCGGTCCCGCGGCGGGGCCTGGGTGACCATCCGCTCGAGCAACCGCTCCACCGAGGCGGCGATCTCCTCCACCGCGAGATCGAACGGCTCCTGGTTCAGCCTGGAAGGCCGGGTCGTCCCGCTCACCTTGCGCACGAACTGCAGGGCGGCCGCGCGCACCTCCTCGGGCGTTGCCGGGGGCGCGAAGTTGTGAAGGGACTTGATACTGCGACACATCCGAGGGTGTTCGATGCAACTTTCTTTCAGCCCCCCCGAGTAAGCTCGACCACGTGATCCAGGTGGCCCGAACCGATCTGTCCCGGGCCCTGCGCCGCCTTGAGAAAGGAGGCGCTGAGCTGTTGCGCCCGCTCGGTCGCGACCGGCTCGAGCCGGCCAGCGAGGCCGACCTCGTGAGTGGTCAGCCCCTCTACCTTCGAATGCCGGGTGAGTCCAGGCCGACCCGGTTGGGGGAGCCCTCCGAGATTGCCTCGCTCGACGACTACCTCAACGGTCCGCCTGCGCCCCTCAAAGAGGCTATCGCCAGCCTGGTGGAGAGAGGCCTGGTGCAAGACGGGCCCGACGCTTACAAAACGCTGCTGCACAAGCAGGTGCTCTGGGCCACCGACCGGACCCTCAAGGAGCTGAGCCGTTCGGCCTCCACCCCCGATCACGTGCTGGCCATGGACTTCTTCGGGGGCAGCGGGCTCGACCGCGGACTGGCCCAGGGCGAGCGGGCCCGTTGCCTGAAAGCGACCGCCGAAGCTGGACTGGTCAGCCGCTGGGAAGCCTACGACCAGTATGCCCGTCCCCGCCCGCGCCTGCCGGTGGGCTCGGGAGTCAGTGTGCCGCGCCTGCTGGTGAGCGAGAGCCATCTGGAGAATCCCGACCAGGTAGTGCAGGCTGACAGCGAGTGGCGCAGCGCCTTCTTTCGCTATCTGGCCCCGGTGCTCTCCGAGCTTGGGACCCTGGACAGGTCGGTCTACGTGCCCGACTCGTTCCGCAGCCTGGACGGCCCCTTCCCCCTGGAGACCCGGCTGCAGTGCGCCGCCGTGCTTTTGTCGGCGGTGGCTCCCACCTCCAAGAAGCCCTGGCAGGACGCCTTCAACCTCTATGCGACGGCGGCCCAGGCCAGCCAGAGCTCGCTCGAGCTATTGCGCAACTGCGAGCTTCTGGCCGGCTCGGTCAGCCTGGGGATGGCCAGCGGTCTGGCCCAGAACCCCAGGAGCCCGCACGCTGAAGTCAAGGACCGCATCTTCGAGCAACTGGCCGCGGCCACCGGCTCGCCCTCCGTGGCGGCGGGCGCGGTGGAGACCTTGCGCATCCGGGTGGGGGAAGAGAGCCAGCAAGAGCGGCTCGACCTTTTTCGTCAGCTCGCCAGTTGCTTGAGCCCCGAGCAGCGCCAGCACGCGCCGGCGCTGTATCAGGAGATTCTGGCCAACCGCCTGTCCCACGAGAGCCTGAGCGTGACGGGCCAGCGCTACCTTCAGGTGCTCTCGGCCTGCGCCCAGCTGGGTCAGCCCCTGCTGGCCGGGCCGGTCTTCGAGCACCTGCAGCTGGGCATCTCCGAAGCTCGCATCCAACCTGATCAGATTCCGGGCCTGCTGGCGGCCGGGGTGATGTCGGGCCGCTTCGACCAGCTGCCCGGACAGGGGGGGGTGCGTCTCGAGCCCGACTACGCCGTGGTTGGCGGGGTGCGGCTGAAGGGCCGACAGACGTGAGGTCGTTGGGGCCCAACCTCTGGGTGCTGGATCAGCCCTTCAAAGCGGGGTTCTTGCACCTGGGCACGCGCACCACCATCGTCAAGCAGCCCGACGGCAGCCTCTGGATCCACTCTCCAGGGCCCCACGTGCGTCCCCTGCGCGAGAAGATCGAGGCCCTGGGACCGGTGGGAGCGCTGGTGGCTCCCAACACCATGCACCACCTCTTCCTGGGCGAGGCCATGGAGCTATTTCCGCAGGCCCGAGCGCTGGCCTCTCCCGGGGTGGATCGCAAGAACCCG
>QWHO01000727.1 GCA_021404945.1 bacterium CPR1 | reverse complement strand
CTGACGCCAGAGGTCGAGCGCGGCCTCCACCTCCCTTTGCACCGCCTGTTCAGAGGGCTGCCGGTTATCGGGCTGCGCCGTCGAGCGTCGCTCGAAGATCGACGCCAGCACCGCGACCTCGTCGGAAACGCGGCCCTGCACCATGTGAGTTGCGCCGCCTGGCTCGCGGCACCAGTGCGAGCTGACAGGACGACCGGCAAGCTCACCGGCGTTTCGAAGCAAGGCAACGCAAAGGGGGCCCAGCGCGCGCTCGCGAGCCCGAGGGGAGAAGGGGAAGACGGTGACGGGCTCGACCCCTCGATAGAGCTGCCCGTGATAGCCCGTGAAGAACTCGTAGTGATCCAGGTCGCGCGGACGACTGGCTCGGAACGCTGTGACGATCAACCCCGGCGCAGCGCGCCCGACGCGGCCGGTGGCCTGGATGTACGCCGAGGTGGTCTTGGGCTGGCCGTGGACGATCATCAGGCTCAGTCGGGGCACATCCACACCGGTCCCGAACATCGAGGTCGCCAGCACGGCCCTCTCTGCGTCCGGGTAGGGCCGCTCGAGGCGTGCCAGGGAGGCCGGAAGACGTTGGGAGTCCATGCGGCTGGAAAGCTCGACGGGCTCGTCGATCTCTTCACGCTCCCGAGGCTCGAGGTGGTTGCGCCACTGGGGAACGTCCTGCCTGAGGAGCCCCGTGACCCCGGCCAGCTCGCGCACAGCATTGAAGTAACCGACGGTCGTCCAGTAGGGGTCAAGGGAGTCGGTCTCCACGCCCATATTTTCGAGCCAGGCTGTGGACTGGAGCAAGATCGCCCAGAGTCGCACGATCGGGGTCAGGGCCCCCTTGGCCGGGGCAAGAAAGCCCAGGTAGAGGCGGCCCGACCCGGCCTCCTGACGGGGGTCTCCTGGTCTGACCAGCGCGAAGAAGCTGTCCGACGCCGACAACCCCGGCGCGGGAAACTGAGTCAGGCTACGGGCAAAGAGCGCCTGCACCTGCTCACGAGCTTCGCGAACGGTGGCGGTCGAAGCGATGTACTTCGGACGAGCCAGGCGACTGCAGAGCACATCCACCGCCGTCTCGTAGATGCCCATCATGCTTCCGAGCGGCCCATCGATGAGATGAAGCTCATCCTGCAAGATGAGATCGGGAGGTCGCAGGGGCTTGACCTCGCGCCTCAAGTCCGGAAATGTGGGGTGGTCTCTCCCCTTTTCACGCACGCAATGCTGCCTGTAGTAGCCCTCGCGGGGGTGATAGAGCTCCACCTGGCCGAACAGGGAAGCTGCTCGTGGCTCGTAGGGCAGGCGGGCAAATTTGTCCACTGTTGAGACCAGCAAAGTGGGCGGCCAGGAGTAGATCTGCTCGTCCACCATGACGGCCGGAATAGGAACCCGGATGCCGATCGTCTCGTCTTTCTGGCTGCGATAAGGCGTGAAGACCTGTTGCCATCCGTCGCAGCTCGGGGGCTTGCGAACGCCCAGGGGAACGGGAACCTGCTCGCGCCACGGAAGGCCACTCAGAGGGCAATCCGGTGCCGGACAATAGATCTCGATGCTCCAGTCCTTTTCCTGGCCCCTGGGATTGGTCGCCGGGCGCACGAAATAGCCGGGACGGCTGGGGCGGGCGCACACAAGGCGCACCCACCTGCCCAGCGCCGGCTCGAGACGATCGGAATACCACCTGTCCAGATCCTCGGCTGAAACCCCGGCGAGCGCCGTGAACGAGACACTGACGGTGTGATACCCGGCTGCCGGCATGGACCGGGGTTCGACCGTGTCGATCTGGATGCGGTCGGTCGACAGATCGGTCGGATTCACCGGGCTCAATTGCTCGGAATCCACGACCAGGTGCAGCACGCCCGCTGCACCAGCCGGGAAGGCCGCTTGCTCCTGCCGCTCTTGACCGGCCCGGGGCACGGCCAGGATCGCTTCG
>QWHO01000223.1 GCA_021404945.1 bacterium CPR1 | reverse complement strand
GGAGGGAATCGGCTGCATCCCCCTTCACCAGGACGGCCCTGGCTTCCACCTGCAGGGCAAGACCGGCAAGTTCAACGTCAACCTGCGCTTTCGGCGCGAGGCGGGGGTGGCCCACGTGCAGGGGAACATCGGGCTGCAGCAGGTCAACTACACCATTGACTTCAACCAGAACCCCATTCCGATCCAGGGTGACACCGGCCGGTTCCGCACCAACTCGCGCATCCAGCTGACCGACAACGGAATGTCCTTCGAGGGCGAGTCGGGGCGCTTCACTTCCCGTTTGAGTGGCACCTTCGAGGCCGGGCGCTTCCGTTTTCAGGGCGGTAAGCAGGGCGAGCGCACCGAGCTCGTTATCGTTGCTACCCCCGAGGGGGCAGAGCTCAGCGGGTTCTTCATGGAGTCGAGCGGCAACCTGAGTGTCAAGAGCGAGCCCAACAAGATCAAAGCCACCGGGTTCGTGCGCGAGAAGAACTGCGACTACACCATCGAGCTGAGCTCGGACGGGGTTGCGTTCTCCGGGGGAGGGGCCCCGGGCGACATCAAGGCCTCCATCGCCCTGACCCCGGACGGTTACTGGGTGAAGGGCCGTCTCAATCCGGGCAACCACTTCAATTACCACCTCAAGCGCAACTCCTAGATCGAAAAACGGCCTCCAGCTCGCCAGGGAAGGGCTGGTCTTGCCAGGTTGATCGGCATGCGCCTCAGGGCTCCTCTTCGCCCTCTTCCTCCTGCAGGCTGCGATCGATGTAGGTCTGGATGAGGCGGGCGTCGTCCTCGTCGAGGTCCAGGAAACGGAAGCCGACCTCGATACGGTCGCGCCATACGTCCTCGCGCCAGAGCACCTCCGCGTCCAGCGGCTCGAGCGGCCATTCCGAGCCCAGATGCAGCCACAGGATGAGCTGGCAGCCGGGGCTCAACCAGGGTACCGGGGTGGTCCGAATGCGCAGGCCCTCGGGGCTGAGCTCGGTGGCAGTCATGTAGAACCAGTCGTCCTCGAAGCGCACCGAGACCGGCACCACCGAGCGTAGCCGGAAGCGCAGGCGCCGGTTGGGCCCCTCAAACCCCTCGATGGTTTCGCGCAGGCGCGCCTGATCCACCGCAGCCATGTCCAGAAAACGCAGGCCGGCCACCCAGGCCTCGCCAAGCAGACCTCTCTGCCAGGCCACCTGGCAGCGGGTGCGCAGCTCGCCTTCCTGACCCAGGCTGGCCATGGAGACGATGAGCTCGAAGTCCTGACCGGCCGGAAGCTCGCGGTCGAGATTGATGCGCATGCCCCCCTCGGAGAGGTCGAGCAGATAGAGAGCCACTGGAACCTCGTTCTGGCCGGCCACGGTGAAACGGGCCGTCACGCTGTGGTTCAGGTCGCAGCCGACTCGCGGGGAGGAGCGGCGGTCTTTGTGAGCCCACTCCATTCGGCTCAGGCCCCCCGGGGCTCAAATTCGTAGATCGCGGCCATCTCGTCCAGACCCGAGAAGTTGACCTGCAGGTCGCGCACCAGCCCGTTGGCCACGTCGTAGACCCAGCCGTGGACCTGCGGCAGCCGGGTCTTTTGCCAGGACTCTTGCACGATGGAGGTCTTACAGACGTTGTAGACCTGCTCGACCACGTTCAGCTCGACCAGGCGGCGTTCGCGCTGAGTGGGATCTGCGATGGCCTCGAGCTCATTCTGGTGCAGGCGGTAGACGTCCTTGATGTGGCGCAGCCAGTTGTCGATCATCCCGTGGTGCCTGGCCGACATGGCCGCCCGCACGCCGCCGCATCCATAGTGGCCGCACACGATGACGTGCCGGACCGACAGGTGATTGACGGCGTACTCCAGCACGCTCAGGGCGTTCATGTCGGTGTGCACGAACAGGTTGGCGATGTTGCGGTGGACGAACACCTCGCCGGGCACGGCATCCACCACCTCATTGGCGGGCACGCGGCTGTCGGCGCAGCCGATCCAGAGCAAGAAGGGCTGCTGCCCGTGAGCCAGGCGCCCGAAGAACTCGGGGTCTGCATCCATGACCCGCTGGACCCACTTCTTGTTCCCCTCCAGCAGGCGCCGGTAGGAGGTGTCTCGCTCGTTCATCAGGCGCCTGCTTCCACCCTCGGGAGGATTCACCTTCGCCAATAAGAACTGCGCCCGGATGACTCTCGAGCTGGTCGACCTGGTGGACGAGCACAACCGGGTGGTGGGCCAGGCTGACCGGCCCACCGTGCGCTCGCAGAACCTGCTCCACCGCGGAGTGGGAATCCTGGTGCAGAACGCCCGAGGGGACGTCTACGTGCACCAGCGCACCGCCACCAAAGACGTCTTCCCCGGCCTGTTCGATATGTTCGTGGGGGGCGTGGTGGAGAGTGGCGAGAGCTATCTCGAGGCGGCCCGGCGCGAGGTGGCCGAAGAGCTTGGAGTGGTGGGGCCCGAGCCCGAGTGGCTCTTCGAGCACCTCTACGAGGGGCCCCTGAACCGGAGCTTCATCCACCTCTACCGGGTGCGCTGGGACGGTCTGATCCGCCATCAAGAGAGCGAGATCTGCTGGGGCGACTGGCTCGAGCACGAGCGCCTGGAGGAGTGGGCCCGGCAGGTCAGCGTGGTGCCCGACGGGCTGGAGGTCTTCCACCACTACCTCGAGTGGCTGCGCCAGGCGTGAACCTCTGGCTGCGCATGCTCTGGGTGCTCGGCTTGAGCCTGTTTCGGCCCCGCATCAGGCCTCTGCAGGACTCCACCCTGGCTTTGCGGGTCTGGCCGCCCGACCTGGACCTGATGGGCCACGTCAACAATGGCCGCTATCTCACCTTTATGGACCTGGGCCGGCTCGACCTGATGGCGCGCTCCGGGCTCTGGCGTATCGCGCTGCAACGGCGCTGGGCTCCGGTGATCGTGTCGGCTCAGGTGCGCTTTCGGCGCGCCTTGAAGCTGTGGGACCCATTTACCCTGTACACGCGCGTGCTGGGCTGGGACGAGCGCTGGGTGTACATCGAGCATCGGCTCGAGTCTCGCGGTCGAACGGCGGCTCTGGCGCTGGTGAAGGCCGGATTCGTGGCCCGGGAGGGGCTGGTGCCGGTGCAAGAGCTGGCTGCGGCCATGGGGGTGAGCGAGACTCCCGAGTTGCCCGCGGCAGTGCGGGCCTGGCGAGGGGCGGAAGCGATTCTGGCGGAAGGTGAGGTTTCCCCATGAAGTCCTGCGATCTCCTCATTCGAAACGGGCGGGTCATGCCTATGGTCGAGCCCGGCCAGGTGCTCGAGGGAGCCTCGGTGGCGGTGGTCGGCCAGCGCATCCAGGCGGTGGGGCCCGAAGCCGAGCAATACCGGTCCCAGAACGTGATCGACGCCACCGGCCGGGCGGTGCTGCCGGGACTGGTCAACGCCCACTGCCACGCCCCCATGACGCTTTTTCGCGGGCTGGCCAACGACCGCGCCTTGATGGACTGGCTGCAGAACTACATTTTTCCGGCCGAGGCCGCCGAGGTCGACCAGGAGCTCGTGCGCTGGGGCAGCCGGCTGGCTTGCCTGGAGATGATCCAGGCCGGCATCACCACGGTGGCCGACATGTACTACTTCGAGAGCACGGTGGCCGAAGAGTTCGCGGCCGCCGGCCTGCGGGGGGTGTTGGGGCAGGCTCTGGTGGACTTCCCGGTGCCCGACGCCCGGAGCTTTGAAGAGGGCGTTGCCAATGTGCGCGCCTTCGCCCGCGACTGGAAGGGGCATCACCTGATCACACCCGCGGTGGCCCCCCACGCCCCCTACACGGTGAGCGAGGCTCATCTGCGCGAGAGCCGCCGGCTGGCCGACGAGCTCGAGCTGCCCCTCATGACCCACCTGGCCGAGACCCGCACCGAGACCGAGCAGACGGCCCGTGACCACCAGGGGCTCTCGCCCACCGCTTACCTCGAGAGCATCGGCTTTTTCGGCCCACGCACCCTGGCCGCCCACGTGGTCTGGGCTGACGAGGCCGATATCGCCCGCCTGGCCCGGGCCGGGGTGGGGGTGGCCCACTGTCCCCATTCCAACATGAAGCTGGCCTCAGGGGTTGCTCCCGTGCTGGCCCTGCTCAGAGCAGGGGTGGCCGTGGGCCTGGGCACCGATGGGCCGGCCTCCAACAACGACCTCGATCCCTGGCAGGAGCTGCAGACAGCCATCTTCTTGCAGAAGGTGACCGCGCTCGACCCCACCGCCCTGCCCGCCGGGCAGGCCCTGCAGATGGCCACCAGTCTGGGGGCCAGGGCCGTTTCTCTGGGCCACGAGGTGGGCACCCTGGAGGCAGGCAAGCGGGCCGACCTGATCATCGTCTCCCTGGATGGGGCCCACCAGCTGCCGGTCTACGACC
Organism: bacterium CPR1; assembly: GCA_021404945.1. Classification (GTDB taxonomy): domain Bacteria; phylum Vulcanimicrobiota; class Xenobia; order Xenobiales; family QWHO01; genus QWHO01. The sequence goes on along the minus strand of QWHO01000223.1, from coordinate 8,108 downwards.
TGGCCTCCACCCTGGCCTATACCACCCGGGCCAGCGACGTGCGCACGGTGGTGATCGACGGGCGGGTGGTGATGGAGGAGCGCCAGGTGGTGAGCGTCCATCTCGAGGGCCTGCTCGACCGGGTGGCCGACTACGCCGACCGCATTAGAAAGCGGGTGTTGCACTGAGGGCGGAGAAATCATTCTCATGCGATGTTTGATCCTGTGCTTGCTGCTTCTCACCTCGTTCGCTCAGGCGCAACTGAGCCCCGAGCAACGCGAGGAGAGCTCGGACGAGATTCGCGACCAGATTCGCCGCGAGTATGGCGAGCCCACCGCCCCCGATCCGCATTCTTTCGTGTCCACCATCTTCTACCGCATTGTCGAGGTGACCGAGCGCAAGGACATCCAGTATCGGGTCTCGGTGGTGCAGGAGGACAACTCGGTCAACGCCTACGCTCTGCCGGACGGGCAGGTGGTGTTTCTGACCGGACTGCTCAACAGGCTGCCATCCGGAGACGAGGATGCGGTGGCCTTCGTGGCCGCCCATGAGATCGCCCACCTCGAGCGCGATCACCTCGGGCGCCTGGCCCGCAATGCCGGCATGACGAGCTTGCTGTTGGGCTTGCTGACCCAGGGCAGCCAGGAGTGGCTTCAATTGCTGGCCAACGTCACCAACAACGTGCTGGTGTCGGGTTATTCGCGGGGCATGGAGACCGAGGCCGACCGACGGGGCATGGAGCTGATGACCCGGGCAGGTTACGACCCGAGGGGCGCCCTGACCACCCTGGAGTTGTTCCAGCAGATCGCCTCTCAAAGCCCGGGTCTGGACATCTTTCCGACCCACCCTCATCCCGCCGACCGCTACCGGGACGCTCAGGCCTACCTCAAATCTCAGGGGCTGGCCGTGAACGAGGAACGTCCCGTATCTCCCCGCCAGTCCCAGCCAAGAGACGGGGCTCTGGCTCGCCGGGTGCACGATTACGCCCGTCAGGCCGCCCCTTCGGGTGTGGGCGACCCGCAGGCGGCCCGGGCCGCCCTGCAGCGGGTTCTGGAGCTCTGGAACGAGCCGGGGTCGCCCGCCTTCCGGGAGGCGGTGCGCGCCTGGCAGGCAGGACGGGACAGCCTCTCCTTTCCGCCCGAGCAGTGGATGGAGGTGCTCCAGCTCGACCTTCAGCTCGAGTCGTGACAAACTGTGATCGGCACGGGGCCGCGCCTCTCTAGAGCTGCTCGTCAGTAAACGAGGCCGGGTCCTCCAGAGGCTCGAGGTGGGTGAGCACGCTGACTCTGGTCGGCGAAACCTCCCGCAGGTCACGTTCGACCTGCTCGAGCAGCTCGTGGCCGCGTTGCACCGTCCACGAGCCGGGCACCAGCACGTGCAGGGAGACGAAGGAGCGCGTGCCGGCCCGACGCGTGCGCAGGGCGTGAAAGTCGATCCCCTGCTGGCGGTAGCCTTCCAGCACCTGCTCGATGGCCTCCTGCTCGACTCTGGGGATGGCGGCGTCCATCAATCCCTGGGTCGAGCGCTTGACCAGCTGCACCCCGGTCCAGACGATATGGAAAGCCACCGCCAGGGCCAGGGCCGGGTCCAGCCAGAGCCAGCCCGTCAGCCACACCAGCACGATGCCGCCCAGCACCCCCACCGAGGTCCAGACATCGGTCAGCAGATGGTGGGCGTCGGCCTCCAGGGCGATGGAGTTGTGCTTCTTGCCGGCCTTGAGCAGGAACAGGGCCACTCCCAGATTGATGAGTGAGGCGCCGCCGGCCAGGGCCAGGCCCAGCCCCAGCGACTCGAGCGGCTGGGGGGCGAGCAGCCGGGGGAGGGCGGCGCTCCCGATTCCCACGGCCGCCAGCACGATCAGGGCTCCCTCCACCCCGCTGGAGAAATATTCCGCCTTGGCATGCCCGAAGGGGTGGCCCTCGTCGGCTGGCTGCTCGGCCCACCACAGCATGCCCAGGGCCAGCGTGGCGGCCACCAGGTTGACCACCGACTCGAGCCCGTCCGAGAGCAGGCCCACCGAGCCGGTCACCCGGTAGGCGCCCAGCTTCATCCCCACCGTCGCCAGAGCGGCTGCGATGGAGGCCCAGGCGTAGCGGTAGATCACTTCGAGCGGATCAAGAGCACCGGGCAGGTCGACTTGTCCAGGATCTTGGCGGCCGTGCTGCCGTGGACCCACTTGCTCAACCCGCTCCGGCCGTGGGAGGTGAGCACGATCAGATCGACCTTCTCGCGCTCGAGCACCTCCATGATGGCGGTGGCGGCCCCGCCCCGAGCTACCATGGTGCGGGTCTTGATGCCCTTCGCGGCCAGAGGGGCGGCCTTGCTCTCGAGATACTCGCTGGCCTCGGCCTTGAGCCGCTGCTCCACCGAGGGAAAATCGATGGGGACTTCGGTGTCCAGAGTCACCTGGCCGATGTTGGACAGGCTGATCACCTGGAGCAAGATCAGCTCGGCGCCCGCGCCGTGGGCTACCTGCTCGGCGTGGGGCAGGGCCTGCTCGGCCAGGGCCGAGCCGTCCAGGGTGACCAGGATCTTCTTGTACATCGGTGGCTGTCCTCTCCAGCTTTCGACCTCCCTTTGCACGCCTGCTGCTCAGGCCCTGCACGAGGCCCTCGGGTGAGGCGAATTGCCGAAAGAGGGAGCCGGCCCGGCGCTGAGAACCAGCCGTGCATGAGATCCCTCTCCACCCTCATGTGCGTCCTCTTCCTCCTGCTCCCGGCCCGGGCCCAATCGGTGCCCTATACCGAGCTCGACCTGCCCAACGGGCTGCACGTGATCCTCCACGAAGACCACAGCCTGCCCATCGTCAGCGTCAACCTCTGGTACCACGTGGGCTCGGCCAATGAAAAGCCCAGGCGCACCGGTTTTGCCCACCTGTTCGAGCACCTGATGTTCGAGGGGAGCAAGAACGTGCCCGAGGGCGATTTCGACAACCTGCTCGAAGCGGTGGGGGGCGACAACAACGGCTCCACCACCTCGGATCGCACCAACTACTGGATCACAGTCCCCTCCAACGCCCTCGAGCTGGCCCTCTTTCTCGAGTCCGACCGCATGGGCTGGCTGCTCGACACCATGACGGCGGAGCGGGTCAACGGCCAGCGCGAGGTGGTCAAGAACGAGCTGCGCCAGAGCTACGCCAACGTGCCCTACGGCATGGCCTCCATCATCGTGGATGAGCTGACCTTCCCTCCCGGCCACCCCTACCACTGGCCAACCATCGGCTACATGGCCGACCTGAACGCCGCCACCCATAAGGATGTGGCCGACTTTTTCAAGCGTTACTACGTGCCCAACAACGCCAGCCTGGTCATTGCCGGCGACATCGATCCGGTCAAGACCCGGGCGCTGGTGGAGAAGTGGTTCGGCCCCATCAAGCCGGGTCAGCCCGTGCTGCCGGTGGCGCCGCCTCCGGCAGAGCTTACGAGAGTGGTGCGCAAGACCATCCAGGACAAAGTGCAGCTGCCTCGCCTGGACATCGCCTGGATCACCCCGCCCCACTTTGCTCCGGGCGATGCCGAGCTGGACCTGGTGGCCCAGATTCTGGCCGGCGGCAAGAACTCGCGACTCTACAAGCGGCTGGTCTACGATCTGCAGGTGGCCCAGGAGGTCTCGGCCTACCAGGCCTCCTCGCGGCTGGCCAGTACGTTCCACATCGTGCTGACCCCCCGTCCCGGGCACACCACCGAGGAGCTCAAAAGGATGGTGGACCAGGAGCTCGAGTGCCTGCGCACAGAGCTGGTCTCGCAGCGCGAGCTCGACCGCGCCCGCAACGGCCTGGAGGTCGCCTTTCTGGCCAGCCTGGAGCAACTGAGCGGGTTCGGGGGCAAGGCTGACATGCTGAACGGCTACTACGTGGCCACCAGCAACCCTGACTACTTTGCCCTCGATCTGAACCGCTACCGGGCCGTGCGGGCCAGCGACCTGGCCGCCGTGGTGCGCAGCTTCCTGCCCGCCGACCGTCGGGTGGAGCTGACCGTGGTGCCGGAGGTGTAGAAGTGATCGCGCTGCTCTTACTGGTCGTGCTTTTGGTGGCCCCGGTGCTGGGCCAGGAGCGCCGTCCTCCCGAGAGCGGGCGTCCGCCCTCGCTCACCCTGCCGACCGTGCACAAGCGCGCGCTCTCCAACGGTATTCCGGTCTGGGTGGTGGAGCGCCACCAGGTGCCGGTCGTGGCGGTCGATCTTCTGCTCTCCAGCGGCAGCGCCTCCGACCCGGTCGGCGCCTACGGGGTGGCCTCGATGACCGCGGGCATGCTCGACGAGGGGGCCGGAGCTCGCGACGCCCTGGCCCTGGCCGACGAGCTCGATTACCTGGGCGCCAGCCTGGGGGCCAGCACCAGCTATGACGCCACCAGCGTCGGGCTGTATGTGCCGGTGGCCCGGCTGGCTCAGGCCCTGCCGGTGATGGCCGACGTGGTCTTGCGCCCCACTTTCCCGACGGCCGAGCTCGAGCGGCGGCGCACCGAGCTTCTGGTGGAGTTCTCCCGCTTGAGCGACGACCCCGCCACCATCGCGCGGCTGGCTTTCCCCCACGTGCTGTTCGGCTCCGAGCACCGCTTCGGCACCGGTCTCACGGGTCGCATGGCTTTCGTCAAAGCGGTCACCCGCGAGCAACTGGCTGCCTTTCACGCTTCTCGCTACCGCCCCGAGAAGGCGGCCTTCATCGTGGTGGGCGACGTGAAGGTGGACGAGGTGCTGAGCCTGCTCGAGGCCCAGTTCGGCAGCTGGAAGGCCGGCGCGCCGGCCGAGGAGCCGACCGTAGCCCTGTCCGCCCAGCACGGCCCCCGAACCGTCTACCTGGTGGACAAGCCGGGAGCGGCCCAGTCGGTCATCCGCATCGGCCGGGTTGGGGTCGATCGAGCCACGCCCGACTTCTTTGCCCTGGAAGTGCTGAACACCATTCTGGGCGGCTCCTTCACCTCGCGCTTGAACCAGAACCTGCGCGAGAAGAACGGCTACACCTACGGGGCCCGCTCGGGTTTCGACATGCGCCGCCTGCCCGGGCCCTTCGTGGCCACCGCGGCCGTGCAGACCGACAAGACGGCCGAGGCGGTGCGCGAGTTCTTCGTGGAGCTCGACGGCATGAAAAAGCCCGTGCCCGAGGGCGAGCTGAGCAAGGCCCGCAACAACCTGGCCTATGGCTTCCCCTCCTCGTTTGCCACCAACCAGGAGGTGGCCGGGCAGCTCGAAGAGCAGCTTCTCTACGGCCTTCCAGAGGACTACTACGCCACTTACGTGGACAAGATTCTGGCCGTCACCCCGGCCGAGGTGCAGGCGGCGGCCGCAAAACACATGCAGACCGACAGCACGGCGGTGGTGATCGTGGGCGACGTGAAGGTGATCCGGCCCAAGCTCGAGGCGCTCAAGCTCGGGCCTCTCAGAGTGGTTGAGCTGACGGAGCTGCTGTAAGCTCGCTGCGGTCTGCCAGGCTTGGACCACTGATTTGTCGAATGTGTGGTCAATGGCAGCTCGTGTCGTGGGGGGGCGCTACCAGCTAGGGAGGGAGATCGGCCGCGGAGGGTTCGGTCGGGTTCATCTCGCTCGCGATCTGCGCGATGCGCGCCAGCTCTGGGCCGTCAAGGAGCTGACCCTTGACCTGTCCAATCCCGGTCAGGCCGAGCAGGTCCGGAGCTTTTTCGACCAGGAGCAGAAGATTCTCTCCTGGCTCAGCCACCCAGCCATCGTTCGTCGTCAGGAGGCCATCGCCGAAGGGAGCACGGTCTACCTGGTGATGGAGTATGTGGATGGCGTCACACTTGAAGAAATCTTGAGACGCTATCCCGATCCCCTGCCCCAGGGGATGGTCCTATCGATCGGTGAGCAGGTAGCTGAAATCCTGGCTTATCTGCACTCCCAGAAACCACATCCGATTATCTTTCGAGATCTCAAGCCCTCCAACTTGATGGTCACCCCCACGGGCAAGCTCAAGCTGATCGACTTCGGGATCGCCCGACTCCACAACCGGGACTCTCAGGTCCGGGCCCTCCAACTTGATGGTCACCCCCACGGGCAAGCTCAAGCTGATCGACTTCGGGATCGCCCGACTCCACAACCGGGACTCTCAGGTCCGGCTTACCGCCCACCAAGGGAGAGATCGAGCAGGACAGCCGGGTGCCAGACTTTCTCCACCCGCACCAGGACGGGCAGTTGGCAGGCAAGCCGCGTCAGCAATCGCTTCTGGCGCAGGACCAACTGGACAGTATCACCAGGCTCGGACGCGGACGGCTCGCCCCCGGTTCCCAGCACGATCCGGTTCCGTCCTGAGTTCTTGGCTTGATACAGGGCCTCGTCGGCGGTCGCCAGCAAGACTTCCTCTCCGTCCTCCGGAGAACCGGAGAAAAGGCTGATTCCGCCGCTCATGGTGACGTTGATGCGGATCGTCCCGTTGGGGGAGGGTACGACGAACGGCACCGTTTCGATAGCCTGGCGCACGCGCTCGAGCGCCTCCACGGCCCCGGGGCCCGTGCTTTCGGGCAGCAGAAAGCCGAACTCTTCGCCTCCGAGTCGGCCGAGCAGATCGCGAGAGCGAAGCGTCCGCTGGGCGCGGCGCACGAACTCCACAAGCACCGCATCCCCGGCCGGATGGCCATAGCTGTCGTTGACCTTCTTGAAGAAGTCCAGGTCGGTCAGGGCCAGTGCCAGCCGCAGGCCTCGGATCCGGGCCTGATCCACCTCGTCTCGCAGCTTCTCCAGGAAGAAGGCCCGGTTGACGGCGCCTGTCAACGCATCCCGGGTGGCTTTCTCATACAGCCGCTCCTCGACCCGCTCCTCCAGGGGATCAAGGTAACCAAAACGTAGCCGCACACTCTCTCCCAGAGCGATCTGATCCCCTTCTGAAAGAGCGTGCTGGCTTACTCGACGCCCGGCCACGAAGGTTCCGTTGGTGGATTTCAGGTCGGTCAGCAAGACTCCGCTGAAATTGCGCGACAGGCGGGCGTGGACGCGACTCACCCCGGGGTCGTCGAGCACCAACTCGTTGTCGGGAGAACGTCCAATCGTGGTGACATCCCTCTCAAGCTTGAAAACCTTCCCGGACAGTGAGCCGGTCAGCATCTTGACATAGGGATTTCGAGCAGCCGGCCCTGCGACTGGCTCGGAGTTGCCCAGGTGAGTGGTGGAGTCAGACCCGTCGGCCACCTCGCCTAGTTTGCTCTCAGCCAAAGAAGATTCCTGTTCCAGGTTCAGAGCTTTGCTTCCCCGATCGCCCCCCGCAGCAGAATGAGCTGCACTGCCGCGGGCTTGGCCTCTCTGGGCAGAGTGAAGAAGATCCGGGTGGCTGTGGCCGACTCGCCCGGGGCCAGGTCAAAACGCTCGGGGTAGCGCCCCCGATTGACCACGTGGCGCTTGCCCTGGTCGTCCAGCAGCACGAAATTGTTGTTGGAGAAGGCCAGCTGCGCCTGGCCAGCGTTGGTGACCTGCACGCTCAGCTCGATCATCGTCTCGGAGGGGTTGGCGGTGCCGGTGGAGCTGCTCTTGACCACCTTGAGCGTGGCTTTCTTGTCGTTTGCTCGCTGGGCCCCGGCCGAGCCCAGCAAGAGCAGGATCAGTCCCAGAACCACGGTCACTCGCATGGCGGAGCCTCCTCAGCAAAACGGCCGGACGGCCAGGTCGTCCAGCGTGATGGTGTAGTTTGCCTGCTGGTCCCGCTCCAGCCAGGTGAGGGCGACCTCCGCGGTCACCGCCACCGTCAGCATGACCAGGTTGCGAGCCAGCGGGTAGTTGCAGTCATCCTGCCCGGCGGCCGGAGAAGGGACCCGGTAGACCTCGTTCCAGAGTACCTCGGCGAAGCCTGCCGCCAGCCCCGCGTGCAGGCAGGGCACCTGGCGCTGGCGGCACCAGTCGGCCACCAGCTGGCGCGAGGCCGAGTTGTCGAAGCTGTCCAGCACCAGCTCGCTGCCCTCCAGCAGTTTGCCCAGGTTGGTCGCAGTCAGCTCCTCGCTCAGAGCCTCCACCTTCGTGCCCAGCGCTCGATACAGATGATGGGCCAGGATACGGGCCTTGAACGAGCCCACATCGCTCTTGAAATAGGGCTGGGTAGACAGATTGTGGGGCTCGATGCGATCCCTGTCGATGACCCGCAGGGCGCCCGCGCCAGAGCGAGCCAGGGTTTCACACAGGTTGGCCCCCAGGGCT
>QWHO01000726.1 GCA_021404945.1 bacterium CPR1 | reverse complement strand
CTCGGCCAGCCAGTCGGACAGCTTGCGCCAACTGAACTTCGGGGCGCGTCCCCCGGCCACCACTCCGATGTGGCCTCCGGGCACCGAGAAAAACTCGCGGTCCGAGCTGCCCACCAGCTCGATGATGGCTCGAGCCGACTCGGTGGTGGCCACCGGATCCCCCTCCCCGGCGACGGCCAGCAGCGGGCAGGTGATCTGCTTGAGATCGACACTCTCGCCTCCGATGACCGCCTGCCCGGTCAGCAAGGCGTTGTCGACGACGTAATCGTTGAAGAAGTCGCGATAAGCGTCCTTGGGGCCGGGAATGAACTCCTTCATCCAGGTGGAGAGCGATTGCCAGTTCTGGACATACTCGCGGTTGGTGGCGTTGGTCAAAAGGTCGGCGTAACGCGACACGGCTGCCAGCGGATTGGCCAGCTGCATCCCCAGTGCGGGGATGACTCCAGGAATGTTGCCAATCTTGTCGATGGCATAGTCGAGCTCGCGATGAGCGGCGTGGACCAGCACGCTGATGAGTCCCATCTTCTGGTAGTCGACCGGAACCGCGAGCAAGGCCAGGTTCCGCACCCGCTCGCGTCCGGCGGTGGCGGCGAAGAGGAGCGAGAACAGCCCTCCCACGCAGTAGCCTACCGGGGTGACGAGCTGCTGACCTGAAGCCAGGCGCACGCCGTCGACGGCGCTGGGCAGAAAGTCGAGCACGTAATCGTCCATCTTGAGATGCTGATCGAGCAGGTCGGGCACGCCAAAGTCGACCAGGAAAACGTCGAAGCCCTCGGAGAGCAGGAAGGCAACCATGCTGCGTCCGGGGTGCAGATCGAAGATGTAGGGGCGCACCAGAAACGGAGGCACGAGCAGCAGCGGCGTGGCGTGCCGGGGCGGGCTGTCCCGGCGGTAGCGCAGCAGACGCAGCTTGCCGGTACCCAGCACCTGGTCGCGGGGCGTGCGGTCGACCTCGGGGCGACGGGGGTCGGTCAGCGCGGCCAGTCCGCGCTGCAGGCCTTCAAAGGCTCGGGTGAGGCGCTCGTTCACGTTTTACTCTCTGATTTGAGTTCTTGGAGCCAGGGAGCGGCTCCTTTGCCCGGGACAAACGGCCCGTTGCCAGCGACCCTATCGCCCACTATACTGAGCGAGTGAAACGGCTGCTCATTCTGGGCCTGCTGCCCTGGCCGCTGGTGGGGGCGGCACTGTACGGCTTCCACCAGTATTGGCTGGCTCTTCTGGCCTACCATACTCTCTGTCTGGGAGCCTACGCCCTGTGGGGCCAGGGCCGGGTGCGCCTGGATCGGCACCTGCTGTGGTATCTCCTGGCAGCTCTGGTCTTCTTGCTGCCGGCGGTGAAAACCGTGGGTCTGTTCGTGCAGCCCGCCCTCATTCTGAGTGTTCTGGCAGGGTTCGGCTTTGAGAGCTGGCACCTGCCGCTGCTGATCGCTTACTTTCTGCTGGTGCATCCCTTCGCCGAAGAGGCTTTCTGGCGGGCCACCCTGTACCAGGGACTGCGCCAGGAAATCACTCCCGGCCGGGCCGCTGTTCTCTCCAGTCTGCTGTTCGGCGCATGGCACGCCCTGGTGCTGATTCCCCTGCTGCCCTCTATGTGGTGGCTGGGGACGCTGGCGGTCATCTTCTTCGGGCTGGCCATGGCCTCACTCTACGAGCGGCGCCGCCAGGCCCTGATGCCCTGCACCCTCCTGCACGCCCTGGGCGGCGATCTTCCCCTGCTTGTCATCCTCACCGGGGTGGTTCTAGGCAGCTGAAGGTCGCCCGCACGCTGACGGGGGTGGGGGTGCTGCTGCTGGTCTCATCCCCCTTCCTCACCTGGGTCTGCCTCCCGCTCGGCGCTCTCAAGCTGCCCGTTCCAGGCCTGTTCCTGCGAGGCGGGCTGGTGCTGGGACTGGGACTGCTGGCCCTGGGCTTCTGGCTGCTGCG
>QWHO01000222.1 GCA_021404945.1 bacterium CPR1 | reverse complement strand
GGGCATCGTGCTGGCTCAGGCTCCTGATCGCGAGTGCTGCATCCTGGCTGACCTGGATTTTGTGGCCCAGGATGCCGTGCGAGCCGGCCTTCCCTGCCTCGAGCATCGCCGAAAGGTGGCCTACAAGCTTTAGTGTGCTCGCACTTTCGTATTGCACAATCTGACGAACCGACCGGAGCAGCTTTTTCGCGCGTTGGAAGGTGCAAGACGCCCCTGGCAAGCTGATTTCCTGCTTTGGCGAGAGATTTTGCATCAGCCTGCCAGGTTTTTCAGGAATCTTTCAGGACCGGGATGCACAATCCGAGTGGTCGTCGTCAAATCGGACAGCTCTCGTGAACCTTCACGAGGGCTTGCTGTTTCAAAAGTGTAAACCAAGCCCCAAGCAGCCTGAAACGAACGCATTACAGCTTGTTTCCTGCCACCTCCCCTTCCATAATGGGGAAGCTAAAAATCCCCCGGTGAGGTTTGCTGGTGGCACATCCTAGACAGCGTCTGGCCCGGTTCCGAACGGCGGTGGTGATCGCGGCGGTTCTGTTTGCCGTCTGGCAGGTGCTCGACCCGGCCTTCGCCATTCCCCAGACCCGGGTGCCCATGTGGGGAGCCCTGGTGCTGACAGTGCTCACGGTGGGTGCCGAGCTCTGGGTGCTCAGAATGCCTCGCTACGGCTCGGTCACCCTCTCGGATTCCACCCTGTATGCCTCCATGGTGCTCTATTCCCCTCAGATCACGCTGGGACTGGTGCTGACCAGCAAGATGGTGCGCTTCCTGCGCGAGCGCCTGGAGAGGGCGGTGCGCGCGGGCTTCATCCTCTACAGCGTTTCCCAGTCGGTGCTCAGTTTTGGCCTGGCCAGTTGCCTCTACTCTCGCCTGGCTACCCCGGGCGTAGTGCTCAGCCTGCGCAACCTGGTCTGTCTGGTGCTGGCCGTGTGCACCGTGTTCGGAGTGCAGGCCCTGGTCATCTCGCTGCACCAGTGGCTCTATCAGCGCGCAATCGGGCGCTGGACCACCCGCATCAACTGGCAGCGCTTGCGTCTGGCCTTCCTGGCCCAGGCCCCGCTGGGTCTGCTGCTGGCCATCGGTTTTGCCCTCAAGCCCGCCGCCGTGCTGCTGCTGGTGGGCCCGCTGGCTATCACCTGCTCCTCCCTCAAGCGCTATACCGACACCCTGCGCGAGGCCCGCGAAGTGATCGAGAACCTGGCTCAAGCGGTGGAGAAGCGCGATCCTCACACCACCGGACATTCGCTGAGAGTGGCCGAGTATGCCGAGGACATCGCCCGCGAGATGGGTCTGAGCGAGAAAATGGTGGCTCGCGTGGCCACCGCTGGTCGCCTCCACGACCTGGGCAAGATCTCGGTGGGAGATGACATCCTGCTCAAGATCGACCAGCTCACCGGGGAAGAGTATGAGGCCATCAAGCGTTATCCGGCCGTGGGGGCCGAGGTTGCCTCCAAGCTCTCGCTCTCGCGCGAAGAAGCGGAATACATCCGCTACCATCACGAGTGGTTCGACGGCAACGGCTATCCCAGCGGCCTGAAGGGTAGCGAGATCCCGCTCGGCGCTCGCATTCTGGCTGTAGCCGAAGCTTTCGACTCCATGACCACCCCGCGCTCGTATCGTCCCGCCTTCAGCCAGGAAGAGGCCTGGGTGCGGCTGGAGGCGGGCAAGGGATTGCAGTTCGACCCCAATGTTGTCAATGCGCTTTATGTCGCCTGGCTCAAGGGATGCCGCCTGGCCGAAGGCTCGCGGCCCTCTCTGCGCCTGGTGGGGGCAACTCGTTAAAGGAGACCTGGACATGTCTTTGCTGATCAACGGTTTTCTCATGACCAGCTGCGGAGGCGGCTCGCGCCCACCTGCTCGGCCGGCCGCCGAGGAGCACGAGCCGCCCATTCACGTGGATCCCAACGAGGCCCCACCTCCCCCCGATGAAGAGGACCCCGACTACGGGAAGAAGGGCGGACCAGGTGCGGGCGGCGGCTACCTGGTGCCCCCCACGGACGATACCGTCAGCCTTTCCGACGCGGCCCGGAGCAAGAAGTAACCGTGCGCCGAGAAATCCTGGTCTACCTCGGGATGTGGGCGCTGGGCCTGGCGGCTGCCTGGCATGTCTGGCCCGAGGTCGGCGCCTTCACCCTGCCGGCCGCCCTGCTGGCGGTGGGCGCCTTTATGGCGCTCTTCAAGCGGGTGCGACTCTCGAGCCAGGATTACTTCGCCTATTACAGCCTGGATGATGTGCCGCTCTATGCGTTGTTGTTCTTGTTCGGCACCCCCCTGACGGTGCTGGTGGCCCTGCTGGCCAAGCTGGCCTATGAGTCGGTGGAGCTTGCTCGGGCCTTGCAGCGCCATCCTGAGCGCGTCACCCCGCTGCTGGTGCTGTACCGATTTTCCAATGCCCCGGCGCTGGCCCTGTCATGGTATGCCGGGGGCCAGATGTATGCCTGGATCAACGCCGGCAGTCCGCTTTTGGAGACGGGGCGCAACCTGCTGGCCCTGCTCACTGCCGCGCTGGTTTTCTTTCTGGTGGCCTTCCTGCTCAATGGGCTGCTGGTCAACTCCCGACGTCAGGGCAGCTTGACCGAGTTCTGGAACGACCTGCGCCAGGATCTCAACCAGGTGCGGGTGCAGGTCTTGATGCTGGCCCCCCTGGGCGCTCTGCTGGCTTTGTTTGTCACCTTCGAGCCGCTGGCGGCGTTGCTGCTGGTGGTTCCCGTCTACCTGATGCACGTGGCGCTGGATGCGCGCTACAAGCTGGTGCGTGAGGCTCAGAACACCATCCAGGCCATGGCTCAGTATCTGGATGAGCGCGACCACTATACGGCCGGCCACTCTCAGCGCGTTTCCGGTTATGCCGCCCAGGTTGCCCGCGAGCTGTCGCTCTCTTCCCAGGAAGTGGATCGCGTGCGGCGAGCCGGGTTGATCCACGACATCGGGAAGATCGACATCCCCGATGCGGTGCTGCGCAAGCCCGGAGCTCTGACTCAGGACGAGCGCGCCATCATGCGCACTCACACCGATCGGGCCGCAGAGCTGGGCAAGAAGCTGGTGGCCCTCAAGCAGGACCTGCCGTTCTACGAGGCCGCCTATCACCATGAGACCTACGACGGTCTGGGCTCGGTCTTTGGTCTCAAGGGCGAGCAAATTCCTTTGTTGGCGCGCATCCTGGCAGTGGTGGACGCTTACGACGCCATGACCAGCGATCGACCCTACCGCTCAGGCATGGCCACCGAAGAAGCGGTGGAGCGGTTGGTGCGCTCGCGCGGCAGCCAGCACGACCCTCGGGTGGTGGACGCCTTCGTGCGGGCCTTCCGCTCGGGGGCCATCGCCGGGGTCAAGCGCGAGTGGGAGCGCGAGGAGAACGAGCGCAAGCGCTTCGCGGCGCGCTCCGAGACCCTATTGTCAATGGCTGCGGGTTCGTGCTAAACTGAGCCACACTTGCGCCGGTAGCTCAATGGATAGAGCGTCGGTCTCCGGAGCCGAAGGTTGGAGGTTCGATCCCTCTCCGGCGTGCCAAACCAGTGAGGCCCATCGGGCCTCTTCTCAAGTACGGAGGTGAGCACCGAGGAAAAAGATAGGTATTGGATGGAGCGAGCGCTCGAGCTGGCCCGCCAGGCTTTCGAACAGGGTGAAGTACCTGTGGGAGCGTTGGTGGTCCGCCAACAAGAGCTTCTCGGCCAGGGGAGCAACCGCCGCGAGGCGCTCAAGAGCCCCCTTGGCCACGCTGAGATCCAGGCCCTCGAGCAGGCCGGGAAGAGCGTGGGAGATTGGCGCCTTGGTGGCGCCACCCTCTACGTGACCCTGGAGCCCTGTCCGATGTGCGCTGGGGCCATTCTGCAGGCTCGCCTCGAGCGAGTGGTGTTCGCCGCCGCCAGTCCCGATCAGGGGGCGGCCGGAACGCGACTCAACCTGCTTGACTACCCCGGGTTGCGAGATCGCTGTCAGGTGACTGCCGGGGTGCTGGCCGAGGAAGCGAGCTCTCTGCTCCATGATTTCTTCCTGCGCAAACGAAACAACTTGACACGAGATTCTGGAGAGGTGGCAGAGCCCGGTTGAATGCACTCGATTCGAAATCGAGCAGGGGGACTAATCATCTTCCTCGGGGGTTCGAATCCCTCCCTCTCCGCCAGAAAGCTGTTTTTGTCGACCCGATACCTGGAGAGGTGGCTGAGTGGTCGAAAGCGCACGATTGGAAATCGTGTAGGTGCGCAAGTGCCTCGAGGGTTCGAATCCCTCCCTCTCCGCCATCCGGGGTTCCTGGCAAAGCTCGGGTCCCGCTCAACTGAACGCCTGTGAACCCGGTCAGGTGCGGAAGCAAGCAGCCGTAAGCGGGAGGTTTGGTGTGAAGCGGATCAACCTGGGCCGCGACAGGGGCCCCGGTTCCCTTTCTGCCGAGCGGTAACACCTCTTTAACCTCCCGAGTGACTTTCCAGGCTAAAGTTCGTGCAGGAATTCGCGCTTGTCCGGAGGCGCCCTCCGAAGGGTGGGCAAAACCTCCAGCGGGTAACGCTGGACAAGTGACAGGTTTCCCCCGCCGAGTGCGGTGTCTCACCAACACGTTCCCTGGAGCGGGACGAGCCGTGGAATAGAAAATTATTCGCGATGGCCGGGCCGTTTTTTGGGTGTTTGTTCGAAAGGACTCTGGCATTGAAGGAAGAATGCGCTCGCCCATCGGGGGGAATTTTCTTCCTCGTGAAGGTCGTGTAAAGATGGATAACAGCCTCCAGAAGATCAAGTCTCCAAGCCGTTTGACCCGTAAGGGCCTGGTGCTGAAGTTGATCCTGGGGAGCCGGGGTCTGACCCTTCGGTTCTCCCCGGTCTTGATTTTGATTCTCGGCGGGCTGTTCGTCCTTGGATGGAATCGTGTTCAAGCCACTGAGGAGGCTGCTCGGCAGGGCTACCAGACGAAAGTCCAGGAGCTCGAGCTGCAGAACAAGCGCATGAAGGCCTCACTGGCCTTCAAAGAGCGTGAGAAGCAACAGATGCTGACCCTGGCAGCCGCCAAGACTCAGGAGCTCATGGATGAGCTCGAGAGTCGTGATCGCGAGATGGCCCAGATCTGGAAAGTGGTCGGTAAAAAGAAGCCCGGTACTCGTCGCCGCACCGCCCTGACCGGCGCCCGTGGCGTGCAGGCCAGCAGCCCCATTGAGCTCAAGCTGCGCTACCACGAATTGCGTTCTCAGGTCAACGGAGGCGAGGCCGATATCGCTAAGCTCAAAGTGGAGGCGCGCAAGTATCGCGCCGAGCTCGAACGGCGGGCACGCCTGGCGGCTCTGAACGCCACTCCCTCGATGTGGCCCGTGCGCGGCGGTATCAGCTCCGGTTTCGGCTGGCGCGTCCACCCCATTTATGGATACGGTCGCATGCACTCCGGGCTGGACATT
The DNA here is from genome assembly GCA_021404945.1 of bacterium CPR1. Lineage (GTDB taxonomy): Bacteria > Vulcanimicrobiota > Xenobia > Xenobiales > QWHO01 > QWHO01. Next base: position 4,929 of record QWHO01000222.1, on the reverse strand, counting down.
ACTGCTGGTTACGGTGCGCCCATCCGGGCTACCGGCGCTGGCCGGGTCATTCAGTCGGGATACTACGGCGGCTACGGCAACTGCGTCATCATTGACCACGGCAACGGTTTGACCACTCTCTACGGTCACTGCAGCGAACTGGCCGTGGGACAGGGGGCCTTCGTGAAGAAGGGCCAGACGATTGGCTATGTGGGCAGCACAGGCGCCTCCACCGGTCCTCATCTGCACTACGAAGTGGCCGTCAATGGCTCGCAAGTCGACCCCTCGAGCTACCTCAACGGGCAGGACCCGCTCGACTCCGCGGCTAAACTCTAAACCACACGCCGATTCGGGTGACAAGGCAAGCGAGGGAGCTTGGTGCTGAAGATACTCCCCCCGGTCCAGGAAGACAACAAGATGCTGGCGGGGCTTGCCTATCCTTTCTGGTTTGTCGTGGTTCCGTTCGCTTTGTTCTCATCTCGCCGTGAGGAGCCGTTCGTGCAGTTCCACGCTCGCCAGGCCCTGGGGCTGGGGGTGGGCTCGCTGGTCGCTTCTTTCGCGGGCAGTTTTCTTGTCTGGGCCTTCATGCAGGTATTGCCTGCCGGCTCTTTCTCCGGTCTGGCCGGGGTGCTGGCCTTTGCCGGGCTGTGGTTGGTCTTCCTGTTCTTGTTTTTCCTGTTCTTTTTCCTGGGCTATCGGGCCTCGACAGGGGAGTTCTTGATGCTGCCTGTCCTGGGTCAGGGCGCTTTGCAGCGCACCCTGGACGACCTGGGCCTGAAACCCTCGGACCTGGAGGCCGAGTCGCCCCCTCGGCAGGATGCTCCGGCCCCCCTGGCTCCGGTTACGAGCCAGGTGAGTGAGCCAGCGATTCCCCCGACGGCTCTCACCGAGCTGCGCCCTCCGCCTTCGGTGCGCACCGGTCCTCAGCCGGGTCTTCGCCCTCTGCCCAGCGCTCCCACTCGCAAGAGCTGGGAGCCCGGGGCCGTCAAGGGTGATCCTTCGAACGTTTTGAAGCGCTGGTTGACCGATGAGGAGGCTCAAGGCTGAGGTCGGGCACCCGATCCTCCTCATAGGCCCTGGCCAGCACCCGGCCCAGCGCGAATTTCAGGTGCCGGTTCTCGAGCTGGTGCGAAGGCAACTGGGTGCGCAGCATGCACAGGTCCACGATGGTGCCGCGCACGCTTTGCGGTAGCGACGTCCCGGGAGGGAGTGAGCGCAGGGTATCCCAGATATTCTTCCACCACACGCTGCGCAGGCGGCGCCGCAAAGCCAGAAACTCCTCGCCCGACAGATCGGGAAAATCACCCGAAAGATCGCGGTGCGTTTGCCAGGGAGCCCGTCCCAACGAGCGCAGCAGGCGGGAGCGCCGTTCTCGGCGCGCCTGCTGGCGGCAGGGCGTGCAGATCCCCTCGTTGCAGGGGGCGCCGCACAACGTGCAGGGCAGCTTGCCCTGCTGAAGCGCCCACAGGCGCCGTTTCTCGAGCTGGATCAGGACCCGGTGCAGTGAGGCTCGCAAGTCGAGATCCTCCACCTCGGCGGCCTGGCGCTCGAGCTTGAGCTCGGTGCTGCGGTCGAGGACAATGGCGTCCCAGTTGACCTCCTCGGGCGGGGGAGTCGGGGGCAGGCGCTTGCCCAGGGCTCCCACGCTGCAGTAGAGCTTCTTGACCTTCTTTCCGGTGATACGCTCGTTGATGCGCTCGAGGATCACGCGTTGGCGCAGCAGGGCCTCGGTGCTCCAGATCGGGGCTGAGCTGGTCAGCAGCAGCACGTCCCCCTTCAAGGCGCTGGGCTCGAGTTGGGCGGCGAAGGCTTCCCCCACTACGTCCACCCAGGCCTCGCGTATCTGGGCCAGGCGCAGCGACTCGCCGGCCATCTGGCGGGCGGTCTTCTCCAGCAACGATCGGAGCGGAGTCAACACGGGGCTGGTTTCGCGATCTGGCCGGCTTGCACCCGCCACAGCGTGCCGCTCAGCCCGCGCACCGGCACAGCCGTGGTCAGGAAGACCTGTCGGTAGCCGGTCAGGCTCTCCAGCAGGCGTTCCTGGCGTGAGGGGTCCAGCTCGGAGAGGCAATCGTCGAGCAGTACCATGGCGCTCTCGCCCGAACGCTCGGTCAGCACCTCGGCTTCGGCCAGGCGCAGGGCCAGCACGGCTGTGCGCTGCTGGCCCTGCGAGCCGAAGCGGCGCAACGAGCGCTCACCCAACCGCACCTGCAGCTCGTCGCGGTGAGGGCCCACCAGGCTGGTGCGCAGGCGCAGCTCTTCAGATCGCCGGCGGGCCAGGTCGGTTTCCAATTCGGTGCTGTTGGGAGTGTAGACCAGGCACAGGGGCGAGTCTTCGTGGGACAGCTGGCGGTAGAGGCGCTGGAAGCGGCCATTCAGGTCGAGCGCCAGGTCCTGTCGGCGAGCCATCAACTGGTGAGCGTGTTGAGCCAGCAGCAGGTCCCAGGGCTCGAGCTCGCCGGCGGCGTGGCCGCGCTTGAGCAGCTCGTTGCGCTGCTTGATGACGCGCTGGTACTGGCTGAGGGCGGCCAGATAGGTGGGATAGAGCTTGCACAGGGTCAGATCCAGAAAGCGGCGCCGCTCCTGGGGGCCTCCCTGAACCAGGCCGAGGTCGCCGGGCACGAACAGGGTGAGCAACACCTCGCCCAGGAACTCGCCCAGCTTGCGCACCGGCTGGCCCATCAGGCGTACCTCCCGGGTCGACTTTTGACCCTGGCGCTGCCAGGCGAACTCGAGCCGACGCTCGCGTCCGCTGTCGCGAGCAAGCCGCGAGGAGACGCGGGCCACATCTTCCTCCCAGCATACCAGCTCGACTTCGCTCTGGGTGCGAAACGAGCGCGAGGTGGCCAGCAGGTAGAGGGCCTCCAGCAGGGCCGTCTTTCCCTGGGCGTTGGCGCCCCAGAACACGTTCAGTCCTTCAGGCGGCTCCAGCGAGAGCGAGCGGTATAGGCGAAAGTTGCTCAGCTCCAGGCGGGTGAAGTGCATTGCGGCGCTTTCTACGGCAGGGGGGCGTTCCCTCGGGTCGAAGGCCGCAGGCTATGCGGATCGCGATGTTCACCGACTGCTATCATCCGGTTATCAACGGGGTGGTGACTTCGATCGCCTCCCTCAAGTCGGCCCTCGAGGCCGAGGGCCACGAGGTCTTTCTTTTCACGCACGACTTCCCGGGCTATCAAGACAACGAGCCGAATGTGTTCCGTTTTCGCTCGGTCACCTACCCTCTGATGAAGGAGAATCGCTTCACCTTTCCCTGGCCCATCCGTCATGTGGGCATTCTGGCCCGCAAGCGGGTCGAGGCGGTGCATATCCATACCCCCTTCAATGTGGGCTGGATCGGGCGTCTGACCGCATCCTGGCTGGGTCGCCCTCGGGTCTTCACCCATCACACTCTGTGGGATGAGTACACCCACTACGTGCCCGGACCCCGGGGGCTCGTCAAGAAGTTCGGCATCTGGCTGGGAACCACGTTCTGTAACTCGTCGGCGGCGGTGATCTCGCCCAGTACCCCGGTAATGGAGCGACTGCGCGAGCAGGGGGTCACCCGTCCCATCCACGTGTTACCCACGGGCATCGACCCGACTGTCTTTCGGGGGGGCGACTTCAGCGGTCCTCGAGAGGAGCTTGGGATCGAGCCGGGTCAGAAGCTCTTTCTTTACATCGGTCGGCTGGCCAAGGAGAAGTCTATCGAGTTTCTGCTCGAGACGCTGGCTTCGGAGCAATTTCCCGAGTGCCGGCTGGCGGTCATCGGTGACGGTCCTTCTCGAGGCGAGTTGGAGGCGACTGCGAGCAGGCTGGGCCTGAATGGTCAGGTGCAGTTCCTGGGTTATCGCAAGCGGACCGAGCTGAAGCACTATCTGGCCGGAGCCCGGGGGCTGGTGTTCGCCTCTCAGACCGAGACTCAGGGTCTGGTATTGCTCGAGGCTCAGGCGGGAGGGGTTCCGGTGCTGGCCGTGCGAGGTCCGGGGGTGACCGAGGCGGTCAGCGACGCGCAGACCGGAAGGCTTTTTCAGCCCGGGGACAGGACCGGCTTCCTGGCCGCCTGGCGCGAGCTGGCCCACGACGACGGCATGTTCGAGCGGATGTCCCGCAATGCCCGGGCCTGGGCTGAGGATTTCAGCGCCCAGGCGATGGCTCGCAAAATGTGCGACCTCTATCGCAGCCTGGCGGGTCCCGCTGCCGTTCCCGAGCGAGCCTCGGCAGTCGAGCCAGCTTGAATTTCGTTTCACTTTCGACTTCCGGCAAGATCGCGTTCGAGCACTGGAAAAAAAAGGGTTTTTACGAGTTTCCGAGAACTTGATGAGGTAATCAAACCACGGCGGTGAGCGAAGTCGAAAACTGCGGCACGGTTGCATAAAAAGGCGTGCATGAGGCTCCCGCAGCGAACTTGAACAATAATCAAAGCCAGTCGACCCGCTAGCGCCGTCTTTTGGCTGTGGGTTTTCATCTCTTGAGGGGGATGTTGGGAGGCATGGTGGACATGGGACAGACAACGATGGCCGATCTGGCGGCTGCTGCAGCCGATCAGATGGTCGTGACTGAGGGTGGCGACGTTGACCTGACTGCGCGTCCCGAGCAATACGGGGCCGAAGACATTCAGGTTCTCAAGGGCCTCGAGGGTGTGCGCAGGCGGCCCGCCATGTACGTGGGCGACACGACCAGTCGAGGTCTGCATCATCTGGTCTATGAGGTGGTGGACAACTCCGTCGATGAGGCTCTGGCTAGTTTTTGCGACCAGATCTCGGTCGTCTTGCATCGAGACGGTTCTGTGGCCGTGCAAGACAACGGGCGAGGGATCCCGACCGCAGTCCATCCTACCGAAGGGATTCCTACCGTCGAGGTCGTGTTGACCCAGTTGCACGCAGGCGGCAAGTTCGAGGGCAAGGGTTACAAAGTTTCGGGCGGTTTGCACGGTGTGGGCGTCTCGGTCGTCAACGCCCTTTCCAGGCGCCT
>QWHO01000221.1 GCA_021404945.1 bacterium CPR1 | reverse complement strand
GAGGAGCAGCAAAAGATGACCTGCACCGCACTGGACATCTCTCAGATCGCGGTGGATGCGCTGGGGGAGTATGTCGCCAGCCCCTCCCCGGAAACGATGGCCCAGTGCGTGCGCACGTTCTTGCAGGCCCAGGAGGTCATGGGTCAGTTGCACGTCTATCTCGACGGCCTGGTGGCCGGCTGATCAGATACCGTTGGAGGAGAGTCGCTCGCGGTGCTCCCAGCCGGCCGCCAGAATCTGCCTGGCGGCGTCGGCGGCCGAGTTGGGACGGCCCATGGCCAGGGCGGCTTTCTCCATCTCTTCGCGCTTGACCGGGTTTTGCAGGAGGTCCAGGGCGTGCTTGCCCATGTCCTTCAGGTCGCTGGCCCAGCGGCCCACACCGGCCGCGGTCAGGCGCCTGGCGTTCTGGGTCTCGAGCCCGGGGATGGGGTCAAAGATCAGGATGGCCCGGCCGCGGGCCAGGATCTCCGAGGTGGAGAGGCCGCCCGGCTTGGAAACGATCAGGTCGCAGGCGTCCAGGTAGTCCACCATGTTGTCCACGAACCCCAGCGCCTGCACGGGATGGCTGAAGGTCTCCGCCTCCAGTGCCTGGCGCGCCCCCTGGTTCTTGCCGCACACCACCGCGAGCTGAAAGTCGCAGGGCAGGTCGTCCAGGGCCCCCACGGTCTTGTTGAAGTTGACCGCCCCCAGCGCCCCCCCCAGCACCAGCACGAACGGCTTCTCCGGGTCGAGGCCCAGTTTCTTCTTCATCTCGCTTCGGTCTTGAGGGGGCCGAGCGAAAGTTGGCCGGATGGGGATGCCGGTGACCGATACCTGGCCTTTGTCCACGCCAAAGCGCGCCAGGTCGTCCCGGGTGGACTCGGCGGCAACATAATAGCGCGAGATACCCTCCTGGCTCCAGATCTGGTGGGCCCCGAAGTCGGTCACCACGGCGTGCAGGGGGGTGTCGATTTCCTGCACCTCTTTCCAGTAGCTCAGCAGGTCGGCGGTGGGCGCCTGGGTTGCCACCAGCACGTCCGGTTGCTCGGCTTGAATCCGGTCCAGCAGGTCCTCGGTCAGAAAGGCTTCCACCTTCACGGTCTGGCGCAAGAGCCATCGATGGAGGGGAGCTCCCTCAAAGCTTAGCTCGAAACCCCAATTGCGCAAGGCCTTGCTGATGGGACCAACTTCCAGCGCTCTTTCGGCTGCCGTCGAAAAGGGGACCGGGTTGTTGGAGAGGTCGGCGTGGTTGATGATCTCGACCCGGGCTTGCGAGCACTGCTCCTCCAGAGCCTCCTTGACCGAGCGAGCGGCTGAGGCGTGACCGCCAGTGTAGCTGCCATGCAGCAGCCAGATCTTGAGCGGGGCTGGCTCGCTTTGCTCGAAGCGGTCGCTTTGACCTTCGACCTGGGCGCAGTGAATGGGCTTGACCAGGGTAGCCGTTGCTTTGCCTGAGATCGAGGTAATCATGCGTTGCATCATAGCTCACGTGGCTGAAAGGGAGTTGAAAAGCAACAGGCCGTTAACCCGCGGAAACATGAGGGTAACCTGGTTCGGGCCGGGCTGTGACACAATGGCCCTCAGAGAGAGAAACAGGAGGAGCCCATTTCGTGACCGTCCAGACCATCACCCCGGCGCTCAGCGCCTATCGCCCCAGCGCACCCCAGCAGGCCGCCCCCAGCCTGTCGTCTCCGGAGGAAAAGCTGACGCTGACTCAAGACGAGGCTCCCCGCAAGGGCAATATCGCCAGCGGTGTGGCCCTGGCCGTGATCGGCACCGGCCTGGTGGCCGCCGCTTCTATCGGCATCCCCAGCATGTTTGGTCTTCCGGCTATCGCCGCCGTGCCCACCGGCACCCTGCTGAACGGCGCCATGCGCATCTGCGGCCTGCTGGCCTTCCGCGGCGCCTCCGATCAGTGGGCCCAGGGCGACGACAACCGCGTTCTGCGAGGCTCCTTGCTGTGCGCCGGCGGCGTCCTCGGCATGGCCAGCGCGGCCGGGGTATTCGGCCACGTGGGTGGGCTCACGGCCGTGGCCATGGGCCTGGGGGGCTTCTTCACCACCCTGGGCGGCATCAGCAAGCTGAGCGGGGCCAAGAGCGAGGCCTAGAGCCGCACCCGGAGGAGAGCGGGCAGGTTTCGCCATCGCTGCGCCAGGCTTCAGACCTCGTCCGGCAGCACGCTCGGGATCGCCGCAAACCCCTGCGGCGGACGTGGCCCCGGGTACTGGTAATAGTTGCACTGCAGCATGCCGTTGTAGAGCTTACGCTTGCGGATCGCCTTGCGTCCAAAGGCCCTCTCGAACTCGCTGTCGGAGGTCAGGCAGTACAATGACCAGGTTTTCAAGCGCTCGGTGACGCGCCCGAGCTCGGCCGCCAGGGCCCGGGCCGCCGGCCTGTCCTGCTGGCGCTCGCCGTAGGGCGGGTTGGTGATCATCACGGCATACTCCTGATCGGGCGCAAAGTCGCGCACTTCGCGGCGTAAGAGCGAGACCCCGACTTTGCCCAGCCCGGCGGCATGCACGTGGTAGCGAGCCAGGCTCAGCACCCGCGGGTCAGCGTCGCTGCCCAGGAGCGCCAGGCGTCGGTTCCGGAGGTGGCGGCTCTCTGCCTGGCGTCGAGCCCGTTCCCAGCGCGAGCGCCCGATCCAGGGCCAGCCTTCGCTGGCAAAGTTGCGGGTCAGCCCGGGGGCCCGGTCGAGCGCGATCCAACCAGCCTCGATCAAAATTGTGCCTGAGCCGCAGAACGGATCATAGAGGGCCCGGTCAGGCTGGTAGTAGCTCAGCAGCACCAGCCCTGCGGCCAGGGTCTCGCGCAAGGGGGCCTCGGCGGTCAGCTTGCGATAACCCCGGCGATGAAGGCCCGGTCCGCTCGAATCCAGGGAGATGGTGGCCTGATCTTTCACCAGGGCCACCCTCACCTTGAACATCGGCCCGTCTTCCGGAAAGCGCTCCACGGGATAACGAGCCTTCAGGCTCTCCACGATGGCTTTCTTGACGACCGCCTGACAGGCCGGCACGCTGGAGAGCTGGGAGTTATGGCTCATGCCTTCGACTGGAAAGGCCGCCTGGCGGGGCAGGAGGTCGGGCCAGGGCAGGCCGCGCACGCCGCTGAACAGATCCTCGAAGCTGTGGGCTGGAAAACGGCCAGCCACCACCCACACCCGGTCGGCGGTACGCAGCCACAGATTGGCCTGGCAGAGCTCCTCGGCACTGGCTTGAAAGGTTACGCTGCCGTTTTCGGACCGGATACCCTGAACCCCGATGGCTTCCAACTCGCGGGCCACAACCCCCTCCAGGCCGAAGGCGCAGGTGGCCGAGCACTCCAGGGTGCGGCTCACGTTACCGGGCAGTCTCTTCCTCCTCGACGACCGTCATCTCGACCGCCGTCACCTCCAGCGTGAGGCACGTGTTGCCGAGTCGGAGAAGGTCCTTGGACTCGAGCAAGAGACGTCCTGAGGTGGGCACCTCGGCGCTCCAGGCGAGCCCTTCCATCGTGCGCTGGATGGCCACGGGACAGGCGGTTGGCAGGAGCTGATACTTGCCGTCCGGCTCGCTCCAGCGCAACACGGCGTGGTCAGGACAGACGAGCTCGTCGCGGAGCAGCACGGCGTTGGGCTGCTCTTCCCCCGTGTCCCGGCCCAGGGCCATGGTGCCCTTGAGGGGGAAGGACTGCCCGGCATCGGGGCCTTCCACCACATGGAGGCGGAATTCGTTGCGCTGCCCCCCTTTACTGCCCCCCATGGTGATGCGCACGGCTACCTTGCGTGTCTCGGTAGGCATGGGAACATGGGGCCTCTTGCTCTGCAGCGGAGCAAGCCCGGGAGGGGCGTCGCCCGACGAGGAGGCTCCGGCCGCGGTCTGAGCCACCATGGGGGCCACCGGACCGGCCCAGCGTCGCTCGATTTGCTGGATCTGCAGCACCACCTTGCCGATGGTGATGGAATCGTCCGGCTCGAGCAGGCGCGGATCCTCGGCAGGGGTCGCGTTGATCATGGTCGGATTGGTCTGGGATCGGTGATGAAGGATATAGCTGTTCTGCTCATCATCCCAGAACAGCTGAGCGTGAATGCGAGAAACCGTGTCGTCATAGAGGAACACGTAGCCCGGCGCGCGTTCGCCCGGGTTGGCCGCGCGCCCGATAGTCAGCTCCCTGGTATCGAGAGGAAACACCTGTCCGCGACCCGTACCCTCGATGATCTTCAGTTGAAAGCCGGAGCTAAACGGAGGCATGCGCTGCTTGGTCTCCTCGTGAGCTAAAGGCGCGGCCGAAAGGACCGTGCCGATCAACAGAACTCTGCCACGATCCCGGTCGCTTCTCTCTTGCTTCGGAGGGGGAGTTCCTCCCCGTCCACACGAGGGCTTGCGGCCGGGCTCCTGGACGACCCCCCGAATCGCTTTCGCGGGTGGTCAGGGGCGAACCTGCATCGAGTAGCGCCCTCCACTGGCCTCTTTCAGGCCCTGGGAAAGTTTCTGGGGGTCGGTGATGGTGTCATCGAAGCTCACCTCGGCAGTGGACTTGCCGAAATTCACATTCACTGACTTCACCCCGGGCAATTTGCTCACGATGGCCCGCACACGGCTGGCGCAGGTGCCTCCTCAGGTCATGCCCTGGACGGTAAAGTTGGCCGTAGACGTGGCTGCCAGAGCGGGGAGCAGCAACGCCAGCAATAAAGCAAGCAGCATTCTCTTCATGGTGAAAGGCTTCGTGCCGGGGCGCAGGCCTCCTGTGCCGGGTGACGAAAGGCAGGGCCGTGAAAGGGTGGCTCTGGCTCTTGGTTCTGGCCCTCACGCTTCCGGTCGTGGCCGGCGCAATCGACTTCGCCGCCTGCTTTGCTGCCCTGGAGCTCCGTCCGGGGCGCTTGCTCTTGAAGGCGGGTCCATGATCTCGCTGGTGGACGTGAGCAAGTCGTACGGGGGCCACACCGTGCTGAGCAAGGTCAACCTGGCTCTGGTGGCCGGTCAACGTCTCGGCCTGATCGGCCGCAACGGAACCGGCAAGACCACCCTGCTCAAGATTCTGGGCGGCCAGCTCGAGCCAGACTCGGGTCACGTGGCGGCCACGCCCGGGTTGGAGGTGGGCTACCTGGGCCAGGAGGGACAGCTGAGCCCCGAGGTGAGCCTCTACGAGGAGATGAACGCCCTCTTCGACCGGGTGCGGGCCATGGAGGCCGAGTTGCGAGCCCTGGAGGGCGAGATGGCCACGCTCTCTGGCTCGGAGCTCAAGTCGATCATGGAGCGCTACGCCCGTTTGCAGACCGAGTATGAGCACTCCGAGCCCCAGACCATCGACGCCCGCATCCGAACGGTGCTGGCCGGCATGGGGTTTGCCCAGAGCGACTTTGAACGTCCCTGCCGCGAGTTTTCGGGGGGCTGGCAGATGCGCGGCGCGCTGGCGCGGCTCTTGTTGATGGCTCCCAGCCTGCTCTTGCTAGACGAGCCCACCAACCACCTCGACCTGGAAGCAGTGGAGTGGCTGGAGCAATACCTGTCAAGATACTCCGGGGTGGTGCTGCTGGTCTCCCATGATCGCACCTTCCTGGACCGGACCGTCAACAAGATCCTCGAGCTTTCGGGAGGCGAGCTCGAGGAGTATGCCGGAAACTACAGCTTCTATCTCGAGGAAAAGGAGCGTCGCCGAGAGTTGCAAGAGGCCGCCTACCACACCCAGCAGCGCAAGCTGGCCCAGGACGAGCGCTTCATCGAGCGCTTCCGCTACAAAGCCACCCTGGCCAGCCGCGTCAAGAGCCGAGAAAAGATGCTCGACAAGATCGAGCGGGTGGAGTTGCCCGAGGACGAGCCTCGCCCGATGAGGCTGAGCTTTCGCCCCTTTCCCGACAGCGGTCGCGAGGCCTTGCAGGCCAAAGGCCTGTACAAGAGCTACGGACCCATTCAGGTCCTCAAGAGCTTGAGCCTGTTGATCGAGCGCGGAGAGCGGGTGGCCATCGTGGGTCCCAACGGCTCGGGAAAGTCCACTTTGCTGCGGGCCCTGGCCGGTCACGAGCCTCCCGACGCTGGCAGCATCAAGCATGGCCACCGGCTGACCCCGGTCTTCTTTGCCCAGCACCAGGCCGAGGCGCTCAACGGCCAGCTGACCGTGCTCGAAGCCCTGGAAGAGGTGGCCCCGCCTCACACCGATCAGACGCGCCTGCGCACCCTGCTCGGCTGCTTGCTGTTCGTGGGCGACGAAGTGCACAAGAAGGTGGCTGTGCTGAGCGGGGGTGAGCGCAGTCGCGTGGCGCTCGCACGCTGCATCGTGCGGCCCTCCAACCTGCTGTTCCTGGACGAGCCCACCAACCATCTCGATCTCTCCGCGCGCGAGGCGCTGGCTGATGCGCTGCAGGAGTATCCCGGCACCATCGTGCTGATCTCCCATGATCGCACGTTCATGGACACGCTGGCCACCCGCGTGGTGGAGCTGCGGAGCGGGCAAGCGCTCTCTCACCCCGGCAACTACTCCGACTTCCAGCGAGGCCGCAAACCCCCCGTCAAAGCTGCTCCCGAACTGGCCGAGGAGAACCTGAAGGGTCGCGATCTGGTGCCCAAAGGCAAGCGGGCCCCCGCCAGCCCCCGCCAGTGGTCGCTTCCCGCCCTGGAAGCCAAGATTTTCGCCATGGAAGAACAGATTTCCAACCTTGCCGAGGAGATGGCTCGGCCCGAGAACGGCCCTCGACTCAAGGAGCTCGAGCAGAAATATGAGGCTCTGACGGCCGAGTGCGACACGCTCACGAAGACCTGGGACGAACTGACCACCTGAGCAGCGGACAACCGCTCATGTGGTGTGACGTCGCTGAAATTCCTGGCTGTGTAGGGGAATGAGAGACAGGCCAAGAATGGCGATCGGCATCTTGATCATGGACGGCCCTGAGCGATGATTGTCTGGCAGACCTACCTCGAGTCGGGTAACAAATATTTCAAGCAGGGGCTTTACGAGAAGGCTGAAGAGCTCTATGGGGCCGCCGTCCGTGAAGCCGAGAAGAACTTCGGGTCTGAGGACGTGCGGCTAGGCACGAGCCTGAGCCGTCTGGCCACCCTGCATACCACCCACGGCGAGTTCGCCAAGGCCGAGCCTCTCAGCCAGCGGGCGCTGGAGATTTTCGAGGCCGCTGACGCGGCCCACCCCGAGCTGGCGGGGGTGCTCGACAACCTGGCTGGCCTGGCCAGCATGCGGGGTGACTTTGCCGCCGCTGAGGCTCACTCCGAGCGGGCCTTGATGCTGAAAGAGTCCAGTCTGGGACCGGAGCATCCCGAGGTGGCCAAACAGCTGAGCAACCTGGCCTCGGTGCGCATGGCCCAGGGCCGGCACACCGAGGCCGAGCCCCTCTATTCGCGCTCGCTGGACATCCTCGAGAAGGCTTTCGGGACCAATCACGCCGGTCTGGCTGCTACACTCAACAACCTGGCCGCTATCTGCTATCTCGACAAGCGTTTCGAAGAGGCCGAGCCGCTCTGCCTGCGGGCCCTGGAGATCGACGAGCAGGAGCTTGGGGCCGATCACCCCGACGTGGCCACCGACCTGAAGAACCTGGCAGAGCTGTATCGCGCTCAGGAACGCTACAGCGAAGCCGAGCCTCTCTACCAGAAGGCGCTGACCATCCGTGAGAGGGTACTGGGCGATACCCACCCCGACACGGGCACGATCCTCACCAACATGGCCGACCTGATGCTCGCCCAGCGCCGCCACGAGGAGGCAGAAGGGCTGTTGAGGCGTAACCTGGCCATCCAGGAAGCCAATCTGGGCAACGACCATCCCGAGCTGGCCTCCCATCTGCTGAAACTGGGCGAAGTGCTGCTGGCTCTCAACCGCCTGGAGGAGGTGGAAGAGCATCTCGGGCGCGCCCTGGAGCTGCGCCAGGCCGAGTATGGCAGCAACCATCTGCTGGTGGCCCAGGTCTTGATGGCCCAGGGCGAGTTGCAGCAGCAACGTGGCAATCTGGCCGAGGCCGAGGCCCTGTTGCGCAAAGTCGCCGCTACCCACCGCAGCAAGCTCGACCCCAAGCATCCCGAGTCGCTGGCCTCCTCGTTCCGACTGGCCGAAGTCATGGTGCTGCAGGGCAAGTTGCCCGAGGCCGAGCCCATGCTGCGCCGCATCCTGACGGTGCAGGAGACCGAGCTGGGCTCCGATCATCCCCAGTTGGTCCAGGTGCTGCAACGCCTGGGACAGATCAACCTGGGCCTGAGCCGCTTTGACGCGGCCGAGCCCTACATGCAGCGCTGGGTCTCCATCCAGCGGCTCACGCTGGGCGAGGAGCATCCTGACCTGGCCCCGGCCCTGGAGGGCCTGGCCGAGGTTTACAATCAGCTCGGGCGGGTGGAGGAAGCCGAGCCGCTGCTGGCCCAGGCCGTCGAGCTTCGGGCCGAGGCCGACGATCCGGCCGCCGACAAGAGCATCGAGGCCCTGGTCGAGTTCTACACCTCGCGCGAGCATATCGATGCGGCCGAGAGCCTGCTCAAGAAGGCGGTCGAGATCCACGAGCGCAAGTCGGGCGCGAGCAGCCCCAATCTGGTTCCCCACCTGGACAAGCTGGCTCAGCTCTATCTTTCCCGCACCCGCCCCTCCGAAGCCGAGCCTCTCCTCAAGCGCGCCCTGGAGCTTTCTGAGGCTCAGGGCGAGGAAGTGGATATCTCCGAGCGCCTGATGGCCCTGGCCGATGTCTACGTTCAGACCGAGGACTTCTTCGAGGCCGACAACTCGCTGCGGCGTGCCATCGAGCTCAAAGAGAAGCGCTACGGACTAGATCACGCCGAGGTGGCCCGCAGCCTGGAGCGGCTGGTTGACCTTCAGATCACCACCGAAGACTTCGAGGAAGCTGAGAAGCACCTGCGGCGGTCCCTGAAAATCCGCGAGGACGGCCAGCACCCCGAGCTGCCGACCACCATCCGCAAGCTGAGCCAGCTTTCGACCCTGCTCGGGCGCGAGACCGAGGCCGAGGTGCTGGCCGAGCTGGCGGCTCGACTGGAAGAGCAGACCGTCAACGCCTGACGGGTCACCAGGCGTGGTCAGGGCGACGAGGTCAGCCTGTTCTTCAGCTCGATGGCGGGCTGAAAGCCGGGGTCGAGCTGCAGGCAGCGGTCCAGCTCGCGCCGAGCCCCCTTCAAGTCGTTCTGGGCGGCCAGCGCCACGGCCAGGTTGAAGCGAGCCGGCGCGTAGCCGGGTGCCAGGCGTACGGCCTCGCGGGCATCCTCGGCGGCGCCGGCGAAGTCGCTGGCGGCAAAGCGCAACCGGGCCCGTCCCAATCGGGCCTGCACGGTGTCGGGAGCGAGCTCGAGCACCTTTTGATAGCCCTCGGCCTGCATCGCCGCATCGCCCGTGCGCTCGCCCAGCACGGCCCACAGCAGCCAGCCACGAGCCACTCCGGGGCTCTCGGCCAGATAGCGCTCCAACTCGGCCCGGGCGGCCAGAGGATCGGGGCCGAGCGGGTCGGGACGGCCGGGGTGCAGGGCCCGGTAGGCCGGCAGCCCCAGCCGGGAGGGCATGTAGAGCACGGCCACGTCGTCGAAGTAGACCAGATCCCAGTCCGGGCTCTGATCCAGGGCGGCGATCAGCCGGCTCAGATCGTCGAAGTACTCGTAGTGCAGCAAGAAGGCATCCAGGCCGTAGCGCGAGACCATCTCGCCGAGCCGCTCGGGGTTCTGCCGCAGGGCGAAATAGTCGCGCAGCAAGGGATCGGCGATGGCCGACATCACGCTGTGAAAGAACGGCTTCTGGTGGCGGAACACCAGGTAGCCGCCGAACTGGTTGGAGTTGAAGATCACCCTGGCGGGATGCCGCTCGAGGAACTCCACTGCCCCGACCGGGTAGATGTGGCGCCCCGGCTCGAATCGGAAGTGCTCCGCGCGGGTGCACTCGCGAGCCAGCAAGAGGCCCAGGAGCAGGCTCAAGAGGAGCGTGAGCAGGGGGCTTCGGGCCCGCTTCGTGAGGCGCTCGTGGAAGTTGAGGCTGGCCCAGGTGGCGGCCATGAGATTCGGGTCCACGCCAAAAGCCGATCTGCGACCGTAAAGGTTCACATCGAGTTCGGAAAGGTCCGTGTGGGTTACTCCCAAGATCATCATGACCGCAGAGATGCCGCCGAAGAACGCAAATGACTTGATTGTAATGAGGCGAAAACTGCGATGCAGGAATAGGTTGGAAAACACGAAAAACGAGACGATCAACTGTAAAATCGAAAGCCAGACAATGATCGGCGAGATCGGTGCAAAAAACTCGACGGAAACGTCCGCGATGATCCCCATCAGAAGATAAATCAAGAAGAGCGGCATGGCCGGATGGATGAAACGGAAATAGCTCGGGGCGTTTAAAAGCGTCCAGGCGAATAGAATGTATCCAAACAGCTTGGAAATGGTGAAGATATTCCGAC
>QWHO01000220.1 GCA_021404945.1 bacterium CPR1 | reverse complement strand
TGTTCTCGCGCGAGAACACCTTCACGTCGATCACCTTGCCCTTCTCACCGTGCGGCACCTTGAGCGAGGTATCGCGAACATCGCGCGCCTTCTCACCGAAGATAGCCCGCAGCAGGCGCTCTTCCGCGGTCAGCTCGGTCTCGCCCTTGGGGGTGACCTTGCCCACCAGGATGTCCTCGGTGCGCACCTCGGCGCCGATGCGGATGATGCCGCGCTCGTCCAGGTCTTTGAGAGCCTCCTCGCTGACATTAGGAATGTCGCGGGTGATCTCCTCGGCTCCCAGCTTGGTATCGCGCGCTTCGCACTCATATTCCTCGATGTGAATCGAGGTGAAAACATCTTCCTTCACCAGCTCTTCGCTGAGCAGGATGGCGTCCTCATAGTTGTAGCCCTCCCAGGGCATGAAGGCCACGAGTACGTTTCGGCCCAGAGCCAGCTCGCCATTGACCGAGGAAGCGCCGTCGGCGATCACGTCGCCAACTCTCACCTTCTGGCCCAGGCGCACGGCCGGACGCTGGTTGATGCAAGTGCCCGCGTTGGAGCGCTTGAACTTCTGCAGCTTGTAGCCGACGAGCTTGTTGTTGTTGTTGTCCCTGATCTTGACCTCATTGGCGTTGCAGGTCACCACCTCGCCCTCGGTGGCCGAGACCAGCAGAGCCCCCGAGTCCTTGGCCGCCCGCAGCTCCATCCCGGTGCCCACCATGGGAGCCACCGGCTCGACCAGGGGCACCGCCTGCCGCTGCATGTTGGCGCCCATCAGGGCGCGGTTGGCGTCGTCGTGCTCGAGGAAGGGAATGAGCGCGGTGGCCACGGACACGATCTGCTTGGGCGAGACATCCATGTAGTCCACGTCCTCGCGGGGCACGATCTGCGTCTCGTGCTTGGCGCGCACCACGACGCGGGGCTCGATCATCCGGTTCTTCTCATCGAGCAGGGTGTTGGCCTGAGCGATGACGTGATCGTCCTCTTCGTCGGCTCCGAGGTAGTCGGTGATCTCGGTGACCACCACCTCGACAGGCACATCGACCCCCTCAGCCAGCAGCTTAACGCGATCTCGGCGCGGGATGATGTCGCCCGGGCCGAACTTGACCTTGACCTTCTTGCCCGTTTCGTCATCGGTAATCTTCCCTTCGACCTCAGCCAGCGCCTTGCACACCACCCGGCGGTAAGGCGTCTCGATGAAGCCGAAGTTATTGCAGCGGCCGTAGGTGGCCAGCGAGCCGATCAGGCCGATGTTGGGGCCTTCGGGAGTCTCGATGGGGCAGATGCGGCCGTAGTGGGAGTAGTGGACGTCACGCACCTCGAAGCCGGCGCGCTCGCGCGACAGGCCACCGGGGCCGAGGGCCGACAGGCGACGCTTGTGAGTCAGCTCGGCCAGCGAGTTGGTCTGGTCCATGAACTGCGACAGTTGCGAGGAGCCGAAGAACTCTTTGATGGCCGCCACCACCGGGCGAATGTTAATCAGCGCCTGAGGCGTCACCGTCTCAAGATCCTGCACGGTCATGCGCTCGCGCACCACGCGCTCGAGGCGCAGCAGGCCCACCCGGAACTGGTTCTGGAGCAGCTCGCCCACAGCGCGCACGCGGCGGTTCCCGAGGTGGTCGATGTCGTCCACGCGCACGATCACATCGAAGCGATCGTCGCTCTTGGCCTTGAGCCACCACAGGCCGCGATAGGACTCTATCTGCAGACCACCCTCCTCGACCCCCTCGGGAGGCGGGTTCTCGAGCACTTCGCGCTTCATGAGCGCGAGCATGTACCGCACCGCCGAGATGACATCTTCCTTGGTCAGGGTCTGGGGATACTCGAGCGTCTTGCCGGTATCCGGGTCGTCGATTACCCCTGGCTTGTGGAAGGCGCCCGTCTCCGGACTCTGGATTTTCAGACCCAGCTTGCGAGACAGCTTATAGCGCCCGACCTTGGCAAGGTTATAGCGCTTGGAGGTGAAGAACAGGTTCTGCAAGAGGGCCTGGGCGCTCTCTACCGTGGGCGGGTCGCCGGGGCGCTGCTTGCGGTAGATCTCCACCAGGGCTTCCTCGGTGGTCGAGAACTGGTCCTTGGTCAGGGTCGGCTCGATTAGCGGCTCATAATCGAAAAGCTGGCGAATCTCGTCGTCGGTCGAGAAACCCAGAGCGCGGATCAGCACCGTGGCCGGAACTTTGCGGGCCTTGTCGATGCTGACGAAGATGATATTGTTGGCGTCGGTCTGAAACTCGAGCCAGGCGCCCCGGTTCGGGATCACGGTGGCCCCGAAGGTGCGCTTGTCGGTGACGTCCAGCGAGTCGGTGTAGTAGATGCCCGGAGAGCGCACCAGCTGGCTGACGATCACGCGCTCGGCACCGTTGATCACGAAGGTGCCCTTCTCGGTCATGGCCGGAAAGTCACCCATGAAGATCTCCTGCTCCTTGACCTCCTTGATCTCGCCGCCTTCCTTGGTGATCAACCGAACGCGCACCTTGAGCGGGCGTGCATAGGTGGCATCGCGGTCGCGGCACTCATCGGTGGAGTATGTCGGGGCGTCCAGTGAGTTGTCCAGGAACTCCAGGATGAGGTTCCCGGTGAAGTCTTCGATAGGCGAGATGTCCTCGAACGTTTCCTTGATCCCCTCTTTGAGGAACAGCTCGTACGAGGTCCGCTGCAGCTCGATCAGATTAGGGAGATCCAGCACGTTCTGAATACTCTGGAACGACACCCGGCCGTTCTCCGGATTTTGCAGGCGGAGAGTGGACATGGAGTGGGCTTCCTCCGTTTTATTCTGGCAAAAATAACAAAAAGCCAGGCGTCAGCATTGGGGCCCGCCTCGCTTCTCAAACCAACCTAATGACTGTCGCGACGATTCCTGGTCAAAACTTTCAGGGTCCACTTACGCCTGCTTTCGCTCCCAAACTGCCGGGCGATTCCTCACTTGGAGAGGATCCGCCACCCTGAGACCCCTTCGCGTCAATTCAGGTGCGCTTTTCCAGGCGTAAGAGGCATTCTATCAAATGCCCCAGAACACGTCAATACCCTAGCCCATGGTTTCTGTGAACCTGAGCCAGGGTACCTTGTGTCGGTTTCAGTTGTGGTACGATACTACCAAATACCGGGCCCGAAGTCAAGGAGCCGCTCGGCCGACCCGCTTTGCGGAGTTTTTTTTCGGCGCCAATCAGACTTCGAGCCGGGCCAGGGATTGAACCCCGACCGCCATCATCGGCCCGGGTTGAAGAACCCCCGTGAGCAATCCGTTAACTGAAGGAGGGAAAGTTGGCTCGCACGGCCAGCTCGCGCGGGTCGAGGATAGAGATCTTGTGGCGCGCGATCGAGATGAGAGCGTGTTCTTTCATCTCGTTGAGAATCTTCGTGGCTGTCTCGCGCGTGGTTCCAACCAGGTTGGCGAACTCTTGATGAGTGAGCGGCTGCTCGATGACCAGGTGGCCCTCGGTGGTCTTCTGGCCCATATCCTCGGCCAATGAAAGCAGCTTGCGAGCGACCCGCGTGTAGGCATCCATGAAGGCCAGGCTGGCGATGTCGTCGGTCAGAATGCGCAAACGTCGGGTCAAGTGCTTCAAGATCGGCACGCTGATGCCAGGGTAGGTTTCCAGCATGCGATAGAAGTCCACCTTGCTGATCACCAGGAAAGTGGTATTCTCGAGCGCCACCACGGTGGCCGAGCGGGGCACGTCGTCGAGCAAGGCCAGCTCGCCCAGAAACTGGAAGGGCTGCAGGATCGTCAGGGTGAGCTCCTTGCCCTCCGAATTCATCAGCTCGACCTTGACGCTGCCCTCGATCAAGATCAAGAATTCGTCGCCCGGATCGCCCTGCTGGAAGATCACCGTGCCGCGAGCATGGCGTTTCCGGTGACAGATTCGCACCAGATGTCGCAGGTCGTCCTCTTCCAGGCCGGCAAACAGCGGAACCTTTCGCAGCAGCGCTAAAACGATGTCGCCGGAGGTATTGAAGCCCATCGGGGAACACCTTTGGCCAAGGCTTTGCAGGAACCCTTCCGCGCCCCAGGAATCACAATACTGGGAGATCAAGGCCAAGGCTCTCCCCCCGGTTCACCACTCCGGGACACATTTGTCTTATTGCTCGTCATGAGGGGGGCGTGCTAGACTGAGTGCGGATCATGGCGGTTGTGTCGATCCGCGCCCGGAAGGGACGGACGAATGACAGTGGGCGCTGAGGCGACCCAGGGGATTGATAGCTTGGACCTGAACCTCAACCTAAAACCCCTGGAAAAGTTTCAACAGACGCTCAGCCTGGCCACCGGGCTGTCGCTGACCGTCTGTTCCCCGACGGCGGCGCTGGTCGCCCACTACAGCCACCCCGGCGATCTCATCCACCCCCGTCTGCTGGAAGCACGGCACATCTTCAAGCAGATGATCGTCAGCAGCAACGGAGTCTTCCGCGTCGCGGAAGGGCCCGGAAGGCTGCAGTTCCTGATCCAGCCGGTGGTGTTCGAGGGCCGCGTTCTGGCCTATGTGATGGGCGGGCCTGTCTGGGAGGTGCCTCCTTCGGCCAGGCAGCGCGAAGAGCTCTGCACGCTGCTGCAGATGAGCGAGCCCGAGTTCAAGGAGGCGCTGCTCAAGCACCCCGCTCCGGTGCCCCTGGACGTGGCCCGCGGGCGGGATATGATTATCTCGCTGGCCGAGCTGACGGCCCAGATTTTCCAGGACCAGCAGCGGCAGAGCCGCAGCCTCTCCACCCTGGCAGCTCTCTACGAGGTGGGCACCGCCATCAGCTCGACCCTCCAACTCGAAGAGGTGCTGCGCAAGGTGCTAGACCATGCGATCTCTTTGCTTGAAGCCGAGAACGGCAGTCTGATGCTGCTCGATGAGGTGCGCTCCGAGCTGAAGATGCTGGTGGCTCAGGGGCTTGACGAGCAGATCGTGACCACCACTCGGGTCAACCTGGGCGAGGGTATCAGCGGCTGGGTGGCCCAGGAAGGTCGCCCCCGCCTGCTCAAGAAGGGCATCCGCGACGATGACACCCGGTTCGAGCGACCCTCCAACGAGATCGAATCGGCCATGTGCGTGCCTCTGATCGTCAAGGACCGCTGCATCGGGGTACTCAATTTGAGCGGACGCCGGGGGGGCGGAGACTTCTCCGAGCAGGACCTGAAGGTGCTCACGATTCTTGCCAGCCACGCCGCCTCGGCCATCGACAATGCTCAACTTTATGAGCAGGTCAAACGGCAGGTGAACGAGCTCAAGGCTCTGCACGAGGTCGGTAACGCCCTGAACTCCAGCCTCGAGCTCGAGAAGATCCTGCCCCAGGTGCTCTTCCACGCCACCGAGCTTCTTGAGGCCAAGGCTGCCTCGGTCATGCTGCTCGACGATCAGACCCAGGAGTTGTCCATCCGCATCGCCCATGGATTGCCCGACGACGTGATCAAGCGCACCCGCGTCAAGCTGGGCGAGCGCATTGCCGGCCGGGTGGCCCTCGAGCGCAAGCCCGCCCTCCTCCCCCACGGTCGCCACGACCACGACGATCTTACCGCCTCAGCCGACCTGGCCTCGGCCCTGTGCGTGCCCCTGATCACCCAGGACAAAGTGGTGGGCGTGCTCAATGTGCGCGGCAAGAAGGACGGCAGCGACTTCAACACGGAAGACCTGGCCCTGGCCAGCCGCCTGGCGGCGGTAGCGGCTGTCTCCATCTCGAACGCCGAGTTGCACGATGAGCTGCAGAATCTCTTCGTCAATTCCATCAAGGCCCTGGCCAACTCCATCGATGCCCGCGACCCCTACACGCGCGGTCACTCCGAGCGGGTCACCGAATACTCGGTGCTGATCGCCGAGGGCATGGGCCTGTCTCCCGACGACGTCGAGAACATCCGTTACGCCGGGCTGCTGCACGACATCGGCAAGATCCGTATCCGCGACCATATTCTGAACAAGCCCGGTCGACTGACCGATGAGGAGTTTGCCGAAATGAAGCGCCATCCCGAGTACGGGGTGGAGATCATGCAGCCGGTCAGGGCCTTCCACAAGGTCTTTCCGGGCATCTTGCACCACCACGAGCAGTGGACCGGCGGCGGCTATCCTCATCGCCTCAAGGGCGAGCAGATTCCGCTGCAGGGTCGCATTCTCTGCGTGGCCGACTCATTTGACGCCATGACCAGCGACCGTCCCTACCGCAAAGGCATGCCTATCGAGCAAGCGATCGAAGAGCTGCGCAAGAATGCAGGCGTTCAGTTTGATCCCGACGCAGTGAGTATCTTCCTGCAACTCATCGATAGCGGCAAGGTCAACGAGATCTTCGAGCGCAAGGCCCAGAGCGCCAATATCCTTTCCGCCCGCCCCCGCAAGACCAGGCTCCAGGCCGACCCGAGTGAGGCGGCGCCACCCGTGATGGGCATTCCCGGCCGAGGCTTCTGACTTCGGAATTTCCTTGGCGACCGCAGGGCGCGGGCCGGGACAGGTGGAACTGACTTCAAGGCATGGCCACACCCAAGCGACGCTCGCTCATTACCCTCTCCACCGAGCATCTGCCTGACGGCTGGCTCGCGTCAACCTCCGCCCTGGCCGGGGTGCCGGAGAAGCTCGACGAGATTCTCAAGTCGAGCCGTCCCCTGGCCCTGCGCCTCAACGCCCCCTTCTCGCTGCGCGACGCCGAGATCGAGCAGATCAAGAGCGTTTCCAGCGAGCTGAGGGCCAACAGCGACACGCTTATCTTCGTGGCCACCGGGGGAACCTCGCTGGCTGCCCGCGGACTGCTGGAAACCCTGCGCTCGCCCCAGGACGACGGATTCGAGGTGCTCTTTGCGGGAGACAATCTCGACCCCAACGCGCTGAGCGATCTCATCATGATGACCGGTCGTCGCCTCAGCCTGGTGGTGGCCGGGCAGGGCCCGCTGTCGGCCGAGACGGCTGTCGCCACTGCCCTGGTGCGCGAGCTGGTGCGCCAGCGGCACGGTCCGGCCGAAGCCCAGCGCCGCATCGTGGTGGCCGCCGACGGCGATTGCAGCGATCTGATCCAGTTGGCCGGGCACGAGGGCTACCGTCTCTTGCCGGTGTCGCCCGGACTGAGCGGACGCTCGGCCATGTACACCGCCGCAGGCCTGATGCCCCTGGCGGCCTGCGGCTTCGACGTGCTCCAGGTGGCGGAGGGAGCTCGCTCGCAGATTCGTGGAATGGAATCCAAGTCGCTCGAGGAGAACCCCGCCCTGGCCTACGCGACGGCTCGCCTGGCAGCCATCGAGGCGGGGCGCACGGTGGAGCTGCTGTGGACCGAAGGCCCGCGCTGGGAGCACCTGGCCGATCTGTGGCGCTACCTGCTGGCCGGCGGCTCTCTGCTCCCCACTCGCGCCGGGCTCAACTCCGACCGCTGGATGATCGAGCCCTGGCAAGGCCACAATCGAGACAAGACCCTGAACACCCTGCTCACCCTCGAGGTTATCAAAAGTGAGAGCACCGTGCCCGAGGTTCCTGGCTGGCCCGCCGTCGCTGCTCTGGCGGGCCAGAGACTGGCCGAGCTCTTCCCCCGATTGCGCGCTCAGGCGATCGCAAGCCAGGCCAGTGAAGGATTCTTAACCATCGGCCTGCCCCGTTTGGATGCCTTCCACCTGGGTGCGCTGTGCGCTTTCTTCCAGCGCAGCAATGCTCTGGTCGAGCTGGCTCGAGAAGCCATTGCCTTTGACGAGCACCCCCTCCGCCTGGGAGCCGCCCGGTGAAGTCCATGGTCGTATCCATCAGCGACTCGAACAACCAGGAAGTGGCCCGGGTGCTGGTCGAGGCCGGCCAGGTGCGACTGGAGGGCGAGTTTCCCGGGGGCCTCACCGAAGCCGACCTGCGCTCGCTGGGCTTCGTCCACTACGAGACCGATGGGCGGGGCGAGCTTTTGACCCGCGTGAAGGAGGTGGCCCCGGCTGAGTCTCTGGAGTATGTCCGGGCACTCTTCGACGCCCTCCCCCCTGGTTTTCACATCAGCCACGTGGAGTCCGAGCACGTGCAGGCCGAGCGACTGGCCAAACGTGAGCGCTTCGAGGCCGAGCTTACCATCATGGACCAGGAAGACGGAAGCTAGAGGTTCGCAGAAACCTGCCCGAAACACGTATCTGGAGGTGCCCGGACGGAGATGTGGTGGGTTTTGCGGGAGGCGGGACTCGAACCCGCACGCCTTGCGGCCCGGGATTTTAAGTCCCGTGCGTCTGCCATTTCGCCACTCCCGCGTTTTGTCAGCGGCTGCGGCCCCGGCCGCGTTTCCCTTCGTTGTGACGTTTGACGTCTAACTGCCGTTCATCGGAGTCCTTCTTCCAACGTTGCAGCATCTCCTCAAAGTGGGGGTTGCCCGAGTGGTCACCCTGGCGGGGTCGTTTCCCACGAGGTCCACGAAACGCTGGAGGAGGAGCAGTCGGCTCGAGACGCGCAACCTGCTTGATGGAGAGGTCGTACTTACCCTTGTCATTGAGCTTCAACACCTTCACTCGAATAACAGAGCGCTCTTGAACGTGCTGACGGACGTCGGTCACAAATACGTCGGCCACTTCAGAGATGTGTACCAGCCCCGTGTGCCCGTCCGGCAACTCGACGAAGGCCCCGAAGTTGGTGATGCCGGTAACCGTACCCTCGACGATGGAACCGACCTCAAGGGCCATCGATAAAAACGTCCTCCGAACGAAGGTGTCTCAGGCTTTCAGTATAGCGCCCAATCAAGTCAACCGTCAACCGCCGAGAACGGCGCTACTGTCGAGGAAATCCCGGTTCGAAGATGGCGTGCAGGGCCCTCTGCATCACGGTGGGTTTGCGCGCCGGAGGGCGGGGGACGTAGACCGGGGCGTCAGGTGATTCGGTGCTGAGCGCCGGCACAACCACGAAAGCCACCTCGTCCTTGCGCACCAAGCCAAGCTTCTCGCGAGCCACCTCTTCCACCCCGGCGTCGGTACGCAGATAGGCCACCCGCTCGGTCAGAATCTTGTTCTGCTGCTCGAGCACAGCGAACTCGGACTCCAACCGGTCGATCTCGGCCAGCTTGGACTCGTGGGCCGCCTGCTTGCGGGCACACAGAAAGTAGAAGTTGTAGCCCACCGCTGCCAGAGCCACCAGGAGCAGCAGGCTGATCAGGGAACGGCTGTGTCGGAAGGCGGGAGACTCGATGGATTCTTCGCTGGAACGCGTCTCAACGGAAATGTGACGGGTCATTTGAGGAATATTCCTCAAAGACCAACCCGGTTCCTGTCATGCCCCGAGACAAGCGACCTGGACCAGGTTGGTCGGGCTGCCTGGAGGGAAGCCGGCCGCCAACACCACCGTGTCCCCCGGCTGGATCAGCCCGGCCGCGCGAGCGCCCTGAACGGACGCGCGCATCAGCTCCTCGGTCGTGGCGTAGCGGTCGATGACCAGGGGACGCACGCCAAAGACAAGGTTCAGCTGGCGGGCAATTTCCGGCTCGGCGGTGATGCCCACCACGAGGCAGCCCGGTCGGTGACGGGCGATCGCCTGCACGGTGCGGCCCGAGGTTGTGCAGGCCAGGATGGCGCGGACCTTGAGCTGATGCGCCAGGCGGCAGGTGCCCAGGGCGACCGAGTTGACCAGGTGGTCGCTGTCGGACTCCACCACCGGGTCGATATCCGGCAAAAACTCCACCAGCTGCTCGGCCTCCCGAGCAATGCGGTCCATCACCTGGACCGATTGTAGCGGATACTGGCCGCTGGCCGTTTCGCCGCTCAGCATCACCGCATCGGTGCCATCCAGGATGGCATTGGCCACATCGGTGGCTTCAGCCCGGGTGGGCCGGGGATTTCTGATCATCGAGTCCAGCATCTGGGTGGCGGTGATGACCGGGCGCTCGTAGCGCCGACAGAGTCGGATGGTGCGCTTCTGGATGATGGGCACTTCCTCGATGGGCACCTCGATGCCCAGGTCGCCTCGGGCGACCATGATGGCGTCGGCCGCCGCCACGATGCTCTCGAGGTTATCGACCGCTTCGCGCTTCTCGATTTTGACCACCACCGGGCGATGGACGCCCAGCTCGCTCATGATGGCTCGCAAAGGCGCTAGATCGCTCGCCTGGCGCACGAACGAGAGGGCCACGTAGTCCACGCCCTGCTCGAGCCCGAAGCGCAGATCCCTGGAGTCCTTCACGGTCATGGCGGGCACCGAAAGGCGGGTCCTGGGCAGATTGACCCCCTTGCGTGAAGAAAGCGGCCCTCCCTCCACCACCCGGGTGCGCACCTCGGTGGAGGTGCTCTCTGTCACCACCAGCTCGAGCAGGCCGTCGTCGAGTAAAATCGGGTCTCCGGGCTGCGCTTCGGCCGGCAGCGAAGGATAGCTGATGGTGGCCCGGGAGTTGGGGGAGCCGGTGGCCATTCTGCAGGATCTGTGCGGCCCCAAGATCCGCCTCGGTCCGGTGGCCGAGGGTACTATTCTGGTTGC